>CAZURU010000247.1:0-8121 GCA_964623585.1 uncultured bacterium | reverse complement strand
CCATCAACAAGATATTCAGGTGGACGCATCTTGAGATTGTAGTTTGAACTCATCGCATGGCAGTATGCCCCTGCATCGCAAACAACAAGTCCTGTACCCCCTGGAGGCGTCGGTAATTTCCTTTCCTTACCAAGAAAATCAGCAGACTCACAGACAGGACCGACAATATCATAGGTCTCAACATTCCCATCAACAGGTTCAATAAACGCAATATGCTGATATGCATCGTAAAGACTCGGACGGATGAGTTCTGCCATGCTGCCGTCGGTAACGATGAAATGCTTGTTACCATTCGTTTTAACACCTGTGACACGATTGACAAAAACTGCTGCATTTCCGATGATAGATCTCCCCGGTTCAATGATCAACGTGATGTCATCTGTAAGCAGACTACGAATTGAATCTATGAGATCACTTGGTGTAGGTATATCTTCACCTGTCCTTTCATAGTCGATACCTAACCCGCCGCCGATGTTTAGGTAGTGTGCATCAAAACCTTCTGCTTGAATGGCACGCATGAAATCGAACATAATCTCTGTTGCATCTCGGAAAATCCTGACTTTCTTAATCGTTGAACCGAGATGGCAGTGAACGCCAACTAAATTCAACAGATTGTCCTTACGGATTTCGTCTAAGAACCAGTTGAGTCTTTCATTGCGGATGCCGAACTTGGAATCTTTCATACCTGTAGAGATGTATGGGTGAACTTCGGGGTCCACATCAGGATTGATACGGATGAGAACATTGGCAGGAGTGTTAAGGTCTTTTGCTGTCTGCTGAATATGCTGCAAATCAAATTCGCTATCAATGTTAATTAGTACGTTGTGCTCAACTGCAAGTTTGAGTTCAGCGAGTGTTTTACCGTTCCCGTTTAGGATTGTCCGCTTCAGGTCAAATCCCGCGGCAAGCGATAACAGTAATTCATTTCCACTTACAAGTACTGCCCCACTGCCAAGTGTGCTGAGGTGTTTTAGAAGGGATAGGTTGTTATTGGCTTTGATAGCATAACCGATGATTGCGTTCATACCATCAAGTGCTTTTTGATATGCTGTGTAATTTGCCTCCAGCTGCGCGAGACTGTAAAGATAAAAAGGACTATAGGGTACTTCTTCTTGTATGTCTTTAACTTTCAACTTTTCGCAGTAGAGATACCCATCTTTATAGTTAAAACTCATTGAGTGCTTCAAAACAGAAAAGCGAGCATTATGCTCACTTTCTATATTTCCTCCTTCGTGATGTAATTGTTACCACGCTTCTTCAATCCATTCGTTGTCATGATCTGGATTATAGATTAATCCTTTTCTAATGTCTAAACAGAGGTCCAGTTGTTCCAAAACCATGTGTCCGACAAGGACAGGGGCATTTGCGGGAAGGTCTGTTACTGGCAGTGTTCCTTTCCGTTCTAAGATGGTGAATTCAACTGTGGAATAAATGATTCGCTCAACAATACCATTTGAGGTGAATGCTTTAGCTTTGCCAAACGGTGTCAAACCGAGGTGTTCAATGATCGGCTGCGGTAAAGATAACCGCGTCGCACCGGTATCAACGAGCGCATCCTTTATTGTCACGCGCCGAACATCTTTCCGATCAATATAACCTTTATTTGCCAAATTCAAATCTTCTAAATTTGTAAGTTCAATTCTTGTTGTATGTCTCATTTTTTCCCCCTACAGAATCATCTGAATCAAAATACCTCGGCATTGTTGCGTAGTGATGTCTTTTTGAACATTCCTTTTTAAAGAATACCACAAAATGACTCTGAAACTCAAGATTATTGATAAAGCCCCGCGTGCACCTAATATTCCCGTTTGTGCCAATCGTCTTCCCAGAGGTTGAATGAACCTTCACGGTATGGGTGTTGTGCAATAAGGTCTTCATTGAGTTCCATACCGAGCCCTGGTCCGTTAGGCAAACTAAAGTATCCATCTATAACTTCTGGACAACCTGTAGCAGCTTCTTTGACCCATGCTTCAGAGAAATCGTTAAAATGCTCCTGTATTTTGAAGTTGGTTGTGGATGCTGCAAAGTGCAAGGCGGTTGCAGTAGAAACGGGTCCTCCTACATTATGAGGTGCCACCGTCATATAACACATGTCCCCCATCGCAGCGATTTTCTTGGTCTCCAAGAAACCGCCTGTTTGCGTAATGTCGGGTTGAAGGATATCTGCTGCTTGAAGGTTGATCAACTCACGATATTCATACTTGTTGTGGAGCCGTTCACCCGTTGCAATAGGTATGTTGATACTATCAGATGCTTTTGCTAGTGCGGCAATGTTATCAGGGGGAACAGGTTCCTCAACCCAACTCGGTTTGTATTGTTCCAATTCAGCAGCAATTTCTATAGCAGTATACGGACTGAATCGCCCGTGCATCTCAACGAGTATTTCCACATCAGGTCCCACAGCATCACACACGGCTTCCACGAGGGAAACGGATTTCAACTTTTCTTGGTATGAGAGTTCATAATAACCAGCACCGAAGGGGTCAAATTTCAGTGCTTTATAGCCTTTCTCCAGAACCCTTTTTGCTGCAGCGTGAAATTCTTCAGGTGTCCTTTCAACACGATACCACCCATTCGCGTAGGCTTTGATTTTATCTCTGCATGCACCACCGAGTAACCTATAGACAGGTTGATTTAGTGCTTTACCAATAATATCCCAACATGCAATTTCAATGACGCTGATACCTGTTGCAACAATTTCACCTGCACGTCCGTAGTCGTCACGGAACATACGTTGATAGAGGTTTTCCGTATTGAAGGGATCGCTGCCGATGACATGTCTTCTTTTTGCCCCGTCAATATAAGCCACAAGTGCGTCCGTTCGATTGTTCATACGGACTTCGCTGATACCGGTTAAACCTTCATCAGTTTCAACTTTAACGAAGGTAAGGTTTCGCCAACTGGTCCCCATCACAAGGGTAATAACATCTGTAATTTTCATCTAGCTTCTCGCCTCACTTTCCGTAACGCTGCGTTGTCCGCTTCCTTGTTGTGGTGCGGGTTCAATAGTCGGTGCATCTTCACCTGCCGCAACCATGCGTCGAATCAGCCGTTCACGCATTGCTTCTGCCACATTCTCATGGGATTTGAGTCCGATAAGGTTTCGTAGTTCATAAGGGTCTGCATGAAGATCGTAAAGATACTGTTCAACATACACATCAGAGCCTGCGCCACTTCTACCGCTACCTTTTGGCGCGTCAACGCAGTATTTCCAACGTTCAGTCCTGACAGCACGACCAACCTGTGCCTCGCTAATTTGGACGAATACCTCCTCTTGCCAATTATCTGTCTCACCCCATAGCAGAGGTAAAATAGAATGTCCCTGCATTTCATCAGGAACATCTAATCCCGCTGCATCCAACAGTGTCGGTGGAAGGTCTACGAGACTGACAAGTTGCTGGATCTGCCCTCCGCCTAAGAATCCTGGTCCGTGAAAAGCAGTTGGAACGCGAATTGAACTCTCGTGACATGAACGTTTGTATTCGCTGTTACGTGTTTTGAAATGACACCCGTGGTCAGATGTAAACAAGATTATTGTATTATCAAGTATGTCAAGACTCTTTAGCGCGTCTAAAAGTCTTCCGAGTGCTTCGTCCAATCTCTTGACCATGCCGTAGTAGCCACCTAAGTGTTGGTGTGTTGATCCACCCAGTGCAGCAAGATCAGGCGGAATCCATCCCCCTGTATACCTTTCCCGATACCCGTCAGGTGGTGGATAATCGTCTAAATGGTTCTGATGATGCGGTTCAATGTACGATGTGAATAGGTAAAATGGTTCTGACTTTTGCTGGTCAACATAACGTATGACTGCATCCGTTAATGCATCAACTCTATATCCCGGCAGGTCTACCGGGTCGTTATCGTTGTTAAATAGTCTTGTTTGGTATGCGTCAGAAGTCATCTCTAATACATTGGACGCTAACCAATAATCATATCCACTGCGGTTTTCTTCGGGGACAGCACCTGTACTTCCAGTGTGTAGATGCCATTTTCCGATGTACCCTGTATTGTAGCCAGCGTCACCAAAGTGATGTGCCAGCGTCTTGAGTTCGGGAGATAATGGAATGCCGTTTCGGTAACATCCTGTGCGGGTCGCGTAAAGTCCGGTTTGTAAGCACGAACGCGCGGGACCACAGACAGGTTGGCACGTAAATGAACGATGCACGTGTGTTCCTCGTTGTGCCATTCGGTCAAAATTAGGCATCAGGTCAAGGGGGTTACCGTGTAGACCCGATGTATCCCACCGTTGTTGGTCAGTGAAGAATACGATTACATTCGGTTGATTCGTGTTTGGTTCGGGCATTTCTATGTTTTGTCCTTATTTGCGTTAAGATTTCTGTAGATATTTTAATGCATTTCTACCTGCATGTCAATCAGAAAACCTTGAGGACGTCTAAATGCAGTTTTGCTTCGCTGTCAGACAGTAGTAAGGTTCACCAGAGACTCTATCTATCTACGATCCAAAAATCACCTTCACTTACTTTAGCAAGCTGCTTCAACATCACTGCCCCTGGAAAGTCAGGAGGTATGCCTATTGCCATAGCGAAGATTTTGCCATTTCCCTTTGCATGATCACCTACCAATGATAGGTCTGGTCCTGAAATACTTGTCGGAATCCCATCACTGAAGAGCACGACGATAGTAGGAGATGATTCTGCTATATCTGTTAGGGTCGTCAACATATCGTGGTCGGTACCTCTTTTATGGATTTGCGTCTTAATGTTTTCCAAGTATGCTGAGGATGCTTCTATTATCTCATCAGATACCCCCGTAAATCCTTTCTGATAGTAGATTAACTCCGTACTATATGCAACGATGTTAAAAGTATCGTGGGGCTCAAGAAAGGTTAGCGAATCCCGCATGATGTCAACAACTTTTTTTAGTTTCCTTTCAGGAAGGTCCAGCATACTGTTGGACAGGTCTATACAGTAGACGATTCTTTGTGGACCCTCTTGTGCTTCAATGAACTTTACTAATCTGCTTTTATTGCGTTCCGGTGCTTTTTTCTTTTTTGTAATTGGCTGTTCTACGACACGTTGAATACGCGGTGCTTCCGTAATCTCAATAGAGGTTGGTCCAGTGACAATACCATCATTCAAATTCACGTTTTTGAAGGGTTCAAACGGTGTCGGTTCTGCAGCGGAAACTACGCCTCGATGTGAGGTTGGTTGATTGCTTGTAAGTATTTTAAGATTGGGTTGGCTCGTGTTTTGGGTAGTCTCACGACGTATCTGAGTGCGTTTTGGGGGTGTAACCCGTTCCTTCTTCGGTTCATCAGGAGCAGTAAATATCGCATCTATACTGTCTGTGTGACGACTTGGTGCAACACTAAACCAGTAAAAGAATCCGATAATACCGATGATGAGGTGTACTGTAACTGAGATAAGTAAAGATGTGCTTGATTTATATTTCATCTGTTTTCCTGTGACTTCAGTAGATCAGAAATTGATATTGGTCAACCTATCATAGCTTCGATCCTTAAAGAATTCTGTAAAATCGGATGTAGTTGAAGGAAACTCAACCTTGATTTCACTGGCTAATTTCTTCAAGATTTTATTTCCCAATAATTCTGCCGATTGTCCGCGTAGTGCTTTTTCATACCAATTGACAAGTTCACTCTCTGAAATCACGCTTTGGATCCTATTTGCGTTTCCAAGTTGTTTGAGAACAGACACCAGTACATCTTTCTCAGATTCCTTGCAAACTATTATGATACGGTCAGCAGAGACTGAACTATTTATATCTTCTATTATCTTTCGTGTCAGTGATACATGCTTTATTTGAATTGCCACACCAAAATTTCCCCACATGTCAAGTCCTCTATCTGCAGCGTTTGTGACACCTACTCGATAAACCTTAGCAGCTTGATATAATTCAGGTGTTTCTTTTGACAACCCTAACACTTTTTCAGTAAAATCGGAAAATTCGCTGAGTATTGTATTGTTGATATTATCTATTCGTACTCCTGAATTGACTTTTAATACTTCCAACAGTGTTGAAAATAATGCATAAACTACCATTTCATATATTTTGTCAATACTTCTGGCAAGTCCAGGATTCCGGGTAAAATTGTTTATGAAATTCCGCAATGTAAAAGACTTACAATCGGTTTGTATAACATAGGATAGTGCAGCGGACATTTGGGACAGTCTCTGTTTCAAAGCATTGTAAATATAAGCTTCAACGACACCGCTCCTGTTTTTATTTATAATTCCTAAATGCGCCAAAACTTCTGGTGGTGTAGCATTCGCTTCAAAAAGATTATCTTGGAATCTGGAACTTGATGTAGAAATATTCCCAACGAACCTAAGTGAAATTTCGTCTCTCCATTTTTTTGAAGAAGCTCTGTATGAATCTAAATCATTCAAGTCTATATCACCCTCAATTCTGTCTCTATAGAGTATTTCGGCAATTTGTATAGGTTTGTAAAAATGTACTCTTGCCCTATTTATAACTTTATCAAGTTGTCTTTTTGCTGTCTCATTATCCATTAGAGATATAATCACTTCTTTTTTAAAAGAGAAACAGTTGTTCCTCTGGATGTCTTACAGGTTTCTGCTGCTGAAGTGCCTTAAGCATGTTTTCTGCAATTGCTTTTACAACAGGAATAGCGACACTATTTCCAATCTGTTTTCTAAATTGTGTTTGGTTCCCAATAATTTCAAAATCTTCAGGAAAACCTTGCAGACGCAGCATTTCTCTACCCGAAGGTCGCCGAATGCCATTCACTAATAGGTAGTTATAGGATGCCCCTGCTCTTAATGCACAGGAATAGGGTAATACTGATATATTACCTCCTTTGTTTTCATGCCAGATAGAAGGAAAAAATGGAACACATTTACATTTTTCGCGTCTTGAATTTTGGATTCGCATAGATGCAAATAGAGTCGAATCAATATCTTCATCAGGTTCCAGAATCTCTGAGAGTGGCTTGTACCCACCAATAGATGTAGGAAATTTAAATGCTATCGGTGATTGAAAACCGACAATAAATATACGTTCCCGTTTCTGAGGCAACCCAAAATCAAGCGCATTTAACACTTTGTGGTAGGTAGTATAACCTAATCGAGACAATTGTTCTTGTATAATAGAGAAGGTTTGTCCCTTGTTATGGGTAAGTAGTTGTTTAACATTTTCAAGTAGGAACGCACCTGGTTGTTTCTTTTTTAATATCCTCACAATATCAAAAAACAGAGTGCCTCGGGTATCTTCAAAACCAAGTTTATCTCCGATAATACTAAAAGGTTGACAAGGAAAACCTGCTAATAGAAAATCATGATTAGGGATATCTGCTTCATCAATTATAGTGATATCACCAGCAGGCGTTTCACCAAAATTATGAGCATAAGTTTTTTGAGCGTGTTTATCCCAATCGGAACTAAACACACATGTTCCACCTAATTTTTCAAACGGAATACGCATCCCGCCTATGCCAGCAAAAAGGTCAATAAAATAAAAGTTTTTCATTTCGTAAAAGGTTTATTGATAAAACTAAATCAATCCAGTTTCAGCAAGCGTATTTTGGAGAGATTCAAGGTTTTTCGGTTGCATTGGGGCAAGTGGAAGACGGACTCTTCCGTTGAGCTTACCCATTAGGTTTAATGCCGTTTTAGCGGGGATGGGATTTGTCTCTATAAATAGGTTCACTGCTAACGGTAAAGTCTTATAGTGTAGTTTTTGGGCAAGTTCAAGATTACCTGTATTGAAAGCATTACACATGTCAGCGATATCTGCAGGAGCGATGTTTGCCACGACTGAAATGACTCCTTTACCACCAACAGCCATGATCGGTAAAGTGTTGACATCATCACCTGAAAGCACAACGAAATCATCGGGACATAAGCTTACCACTTCGCTTGCACGTTTAAGTTCTCCTGTTGCCTCTTTTAGCGCAACGATGTTTGGGTGTTCAGCAAGTCGGGCAATCGTTGGCGAGAGAATGTCAGTTCCACATCTACCGGGAACATTGTAAACGACAATCGGAATGTCAACCGAGTCTGCGATTTTCATATAGTGTGCGTATAATCCCTCTTGTGTCGGCTTATTATAATAAGGGGTGACGATAAGTGCAGCGTCTGCTCCTGCAGATTTTGCGTGCTGCGTTGCACGTAATGTTCGGGT
>CAZURU010000246.1:0-8155 GCA_964623585.1 uncultured bacterium | reverse complement strand
TTTCTCTACTTTTTTCTAAGATGATGAAATAGAGATTGTTGGATAACTCAAAACGTTGTTCAATTTCAGTAAGCGTTCTTGATGAATCTCTACGATAGTAATCATCGGTTGTATTCCCTTCAAATAGGAATACTTTTGCGGTACCATCACTATTTTTTTCGAAATTGAAAGTTTTTCTTTCGAGTCCATGTCGCTCCATTTCATCTGCAAAATATACTTGGACATCCTTAAGCATCTTATCAATACGTTCTGGTATATCTGCTTGGGGTTGCAGGTTTGTAGGCAGGAAGTATATCGGCACTACAACGTCTTGTATGGATTTACGTTTTACAGGTAAATAGTCTGTTATATTCCAGATACGAATCACACCATCGTTGCCACCAGAGGCGATAAAGTTGCCATCTGCAGAGACATCAACACAATTTATCCAACCTGAATGTCTATCTATTGTTGCGATAAGTTTCCCATTTTCCACTGACCAAATTTGGAGATCGTTGATACCGCCACTGATAAGCGTCTTTCCATCTGGTGTAAATGCCAGATCGTTGACATTTTCAGCAGGGATAGTGTGATAGTTTTGCCAATCGGGTGGATAATACAATCTTATAAAATCATCATCATCTGCGACTGCAAGAATTGGATTCTGCGGATCAGGTGAAAACTGCAATGCCTCAATCCACCCATACCCATACTCTTTATCTATAACATTAATGGTATTTTTCTTGATGACATGATTCCTATCTATATGCCAGATATTAACGGTGCCATTGGTAAATTCTGCTGTTGCTATAAGTTTTCCATCTGGAGAAAATGTATGTTCTTTTTCCAAGTTCTTTCCTTTTAACTTGATGGTTTCTACAGGTTGTTTTGGATCGCTAACATCCCAAAGTTCTATGCCGAAAGTTTCGACTGCTAATAGATTCCCATCAGGTGAAAATACAGCATTATCTCCTAACGTCCGTAGAGAACCAATAAATTCTCTTTTTGCCAAATCCCATAGTTTTACGCTGGCATCATAATCCCGCGAATCGGATATAGCGAGTATCTTTCCATCTGTCGAAAATGAGGCTGCATCACCTTTGAACTCAGCTACGGGTGTAGTTGGGTTGTTGATATCCCATATTCTGATAGTTTTATCAAGGTTTTCATCGTAGTCGGTACTAACGACTAAATTGGGGGTTGTCGGTGAAAATTCAACTGTTTCTAATTTCCCTTCTTGAACGAATTCAGCGATGGTTCCAGGTCTTTCAGGTATTTCTGTTACAGCAGCGAATTTGTGTCGGATTTCATCTGGTATCTTTTCAGTTCTCGGGGTTTGTGGTGGAGGATTATCTGTACTTGGAAAATGCTCCTTTAGCAACTGTTCGGTGTCTTCATTTTGCTGGTTAATCTGAATAATTACGAATACAAATCCGAATAGGATTATACACCCGACCAAGAACAGTGAGGAGAATAATTTGAAGCTCATATTGTTAACCTCGGTTAAATGACGTTGGGAGTGTGGCTAAACTCATGATATTTCCAGACTGGAAAAAAAACTGATAATCACACAGAATATAACTATTGTATAGATTATATACGACTTACTATAATGAAGGTGGAAGTCCAGCGAACAATCCACCACAGACCTTACAAGAAGAGATAGTCTCCTTGTACAAAAAATGCTTCTCCACCAGAAGTCAATCAACGGTAGATTCAAAATCTTAGACTACCGAAAAACTTCATCAAGTCGCCAAACGAGTTTAAGCGCATCCGACCAACCTGTTTTGGCAAAAAGATCTAATAGATTTAGCAGGCTTTCCAAACAATCTTCGTCGTTCTTAACCAAATCCCGATGGTCTGCAAGGACGATCTCAACCAATTTGACAACATCCTCAACAGCCAGTGAATCAAGATTATAACCGAAACGTTCACTTGATCTTGCAACATCGTCGGTTAAAATTATGACGCTTTTAGGATCACAATTGAGAAAATTGGTTAATAGTTGTATGAAATGGTGTGCTGTCGGTGCAAACATAAGGCCGTTTTCGCCATCATTTGCAAAATCCGCTATCTGTTGCATTAATGGGTATACTTCATTGAAAATTAGACAATGTATGTTCTTATCTTCATTTTCTTGAGAAGGTTTGTTATCGTTATTATTCTCATGTGGGAATGTAAAGTAAAGACTTGTAATAATTTGGTCAAGAACTGAGTAAGTATCTCGCAATTCTTGCTCAACTTTTTCAGTTCTCTGTTCCTTAAACGTAGAACCCAAGGCATTCATTGCGGGAATAATTGCTGTAACTATGCTCTTAAGCAGGTTAATTGCACGTTTTAGATTTTCTTGATAATCTTTATCTTGAGCACGTCTTGGATCAATATAAACCTTTATTATCTTTTTTACAAAGCGGGTTAGCAGATTGGCATATCTAACAGGATCATTCAAGTATTCTTCATGAATTGTGGATAATGCCCATTGATTCTGTCGCCCAATTGCTAATCCCAATATAAGAAAACTAAACGGGTCATAAGTGCCCATTTTTTGAAGTGGTAAAGGGGTTTTCTCAAGAATCTTTGACATAACCTGTGTTGTTTTTTCGTCATTTTCTTCTGTTGGTTGTAACACATGGGTTAATGCAGAATAAAGACATTCCTGAACGATCTGATTGGGTTCAATTTCAGCTCTCCTGTTAATAATTGCCCAAAACCTATTGGGTTCTTTTTTGTTATAGATGTTGGGTAGATGTATTGCAGTAGTCATTCTAACAGAAGGAACTTTATCGCCTGCTAACTTTTCAATCATAGACAATAATTCCAGATCATGTTTGTAAAAGAAAACTCTCAGCAGTCCTTCAGCAGCATAGTGTCGTGGTTGCGATGAATAACTTACGCAATCGAAATTTTCATCGTTTTCTTGATCTGGATCAGGTAATTTGTGTGATGCACCTTCAAGGAGTATACTACGACATAGGTCAAGAGAATCGTCGTTAAGATCAGCGGATATTCTACCGAGGATTGCCGCAGACTCGGTTAACTTGTGCCAAAGTCTATTTATCAATTCATCATCAGTAATTATTTCTCCTTTTATATTCTTATGGACTTCCCGTAACTTTGGTATTATTAACTCGACATCTTCTTGTGTTGGTTTTTTGTTCCTCCAGTCAGAAATGAAATCTTCAAGGGAATCGGAAAAATCTTTTAACCGCTGATTTTCAGGGGTTGTTGTATCAACACCTTTTTCTCTAAGCCATTTTTCTTCAGTTACTGTTTCAGAGTGAACATTAAAACTCTTCAGTGGACGATTTTCTGGTAGACTATTTTCCCGGTCCATAACTTCGCGAATTTGCTTTCCTTCACAGGTTGAAAGTCGATTAGATGGGATTTGTGCAAGAAAGAGGTTTCTTTGATTCTCCAAATGTGTAACGAGATTTTCGTCAGTAGTCTCCGCCGGAAGTCTTACAATATTTTCTTCAATCTGACGAAGTTGTTCACATTTAAGCTCATAAGCAGCACTTCTTAAGAAAAGACCGAGTTCATGAGAAACTTCAAGGTATAATAGTATCGGTTTTGCTATGCATAGTTCAAACAGACGCTGTCCAAAAACCTTGGGAAACTGGGATCCTGTTTTTAAAAGTCTTTTCCAGAAGAACGCGGGATATACATTTTCAATGAATATATCAAGTAGGTCATCAAGAAGTGGGTGTTTTTCTATATCTTCGGCTAATTTTGCAATGTAGTCAAACAGTAAATCCGCCATTTCAATCGGTTCATCAGAAGAATTTTGGGCATCCCAGATATAACAATGGTCTTGTACAAAATTTGCAGTCTTTCCATTAAAATCAAAAGTTAAATTTAATTCTTCTATTGTCATATCTTTTCTGGAAAACGTGTGAATATGTTCTTTAGCAATGATGTAGTTCAAACTTCGGATTGCAGCTTTTGTTGCATGGATAGGTTTTTCTTGCAGGAATTTTGGGAAATGCTTAACCAGACGATATTGACACATACCAAAATCTTGGCTGCGATAGGTCGTTATAGGAAAAATATCACCCCCACGTCGTGTCTCACCTTCACTATTAAATTCGTGTGAAAAAGTAGTAAAATAGATTTGGATGGCAAATTCTGGATCATGTCTATATATATTATCAACATTATCAGTCAAAAAAGTCAAAAATGCTATAGGGAAGTTGTCTTCTTGTGTCAGCTGGAGAACCTTTAGAAGCAGTTCACGAGATTCCTCAATATTTGTGTGATATGTCTTAGCAATAAGTGTTACTGCCCAACGTCCACCAAAACGACTATACCAATCGTCCTTTTTCGATTCTGTCTCTTGCCAAACCCATTCAAGCAATCGCCTACCAATACTTCCACAAGTATCTATTACATTTGAGTCTATTGTTTTCTCAAGTATATCTGATGTTAGATTGGCTAAATCCCAAGCAAAATCAATGTGCAAGTATTCCGATACCTGATCACAGAAATCAATCCAGGGTTTTTCTCGTTTAATTTGTAGGGTCTGAAGTGCCTGACAAAGTCTTGTTATTGCCTCCTCAGCAATAGGTTTTCTGTTCTGTAGCTTTTGTATCAGTGGTTTCAGTTGTTCCATTTCTCGTACTTCAATTGCGATTACGCTTGTCGGGATCAAACGCGCGACGAGGCGCAGGTGTACAGAGTGCTCACTTCCTAAAATATGCCAGAAAGCACGCCAGAAGTATCTTGGGTCTTCATAGTACCAAAGACGCGTAAAAAAATAGGTAAGACTTGGTCTGAGAAAGAGTGGACGCGAGGGGTCCTCTGTGATAAATTCTTCAAGCTGTTTTGGCTCGTCATCAATATGTAGGACACTTACAGCGTAGTCAAAGAGGATGTTATGAGAAAAAGCGATCCTTTGTCTAGTTGGGGAAACTCTTTCCAATATTTCATCACTTTGGAGTTTTTCCCAAGCGGTGTTTCTGACTGGGTTGTCAAGGTCCACTACGTGATCGATATCTTCCATTCTCACAGTTAACGAACTCTTTTTCACCATTTGATTTGAGACTTTGCGCAAAACACGTTCACTTGTTTCATTATCAACTCTTTGTTTCCAAAATTGATCAAACAACTGAACTTCTGAGCGAATCTGACTAATATGTTTAATATCTTTAGGTTTAATACCTTTAGGTGATGGGAAGTTAAGAATCTTTTCCAATAACCAGAGATTGAAAGGATTTGAAAGGATTTTCTTAAACTCATTAGAACCATTCCTATAGATAGTATCTTGACATCCAATTTGAACTAAGGCTTGTAGTATTTCGTCCTCAGTGAAAGGTTGAATTGTGAAATGTCGGCATAAGATATCCTTGGTCTGGTATTCAATTGGGGCCAAATCATCAATATTTCCAAATAGTTTTGAGAGATCTTGCGACTTAGCAGCATCGTAGGTTCGGACTGAAACAACTATATTCCAGTTATCAAGTTCTTGAATTGCCCTTTGAAATAGAACATATAAGTTTTTACGTTTTTCATCGTCTCTTGCTGAATCAAAACCATCAAACATTAGAACTGCTTTATTATCAGAAACAGGAACAGATTTTAAACCTTCAATCAGATCACCGCGAACTGACAATCCATCTGGCCACTCATTAGCATCACTGTTACCGAGAAGATCAATGGATAGAAGAAGATGTGGTATATCTTTCGATTGTAAATGGTTGTGAAGTTCTTTAAGCAAGTGCGTTTTTCCAACACCCGGACTTCCAATCACCACGCCGTTTCCTTGCGATACAAAGTCAAATAAATCACTTCGTAATTTCTCCCGCTGTATATTAATCTTACTCGTTTCTTGGTCACTACCTGACGTTTTATTTGCATAATCTATCCAATTCATTATATCGCTTGGTGTATTGTGTATATTGTCTCCGAAATTATCCTCAAGTAATTTCTCTATTTCCCGCAACTTTTCCAAAGGAAATCCAGAGAGTTCTTTCAGTAAATCTTTATAATCGAGTATGTCACTGCTCATATTAAACGAGAATTTATTTTGGATAATACCGTCAATGTCTGCTCTATATGATTTTTGTTTTTCTGTCAAAATGTAGATCCTGAGATGATCATATTCTTTGTAAAGTTCAGATTTAACAAATTGTGTTAATGTATCTTTTATTTTTTGAGATCTGGGATCAGATGTAATTTGATATGCTGTTTTCGTTTTTTTGTCTCCTAAATCTATTGCAGGAAAATTAACTTTTTCCGTTCTATTGAGATTATTTAAATCTGTATACCCAAATATTACGGAAAACAATGGGATGAGCATATCCTCAGATATGTTGTTAATGTCCAGCATGTTCATTGCTGATGCACCTTTTACTTCAACAACAAATCTTGACATCAATGCATTAATTCTATTTAGAGTATCTTGCGTTTTCACTTCAAACTCCTCAATTAAACTATTGAATATTAAATAGGATTGTTGACAAAAAGTAAAGTAGTATTTGTCCTCTAACGACAGATCGTAATTGATTGGTTAACAATCTCATGGTGTTATTGAAATAAATTGACATCACACTGATCCAGGTGCCCGAGGTAAATTTGGGAGTATAGTGTCTGAAGGATCCGGGACACCTAACTTCTTTGCAATTTCATATATGAGGTCTGCTAAACCTTGATGTTTACCATCAGTATCAGGATAAAACAGAGTTTCAATGCCGTAATCTCTCATAATTCTTTCTGCCTTTAATCGAGCTTGTGAAGCTTCGGAATTATCAGGTGAGATGCTCATAATCGCAAAGTGAATAGGTTTATTCCATACCCAAAAATCCTTACCGACAATTTCCAGCATTTTGTTGAAATACGGATCGTCCATGCTAAAACCGACAAAGATGACTCTACGGGTTGCTAAAACTGCCCACAATATTTTTCTATGTAGCGTCCACACTTCTTCTATAGTTTTTTCATCTTTTATTTTGTCGTTTTCTGTCATTGTACCTTCTTTAACGTACTGACCATAAGTTTCAATATAGTCCGCTTCACTTAACGTAATTTTGTCAGGAAACCTATAAATTCCATGCAGATGTGCAATCCGTTGTGGTAAATGTGGGTCATTATATCTGGCTAATAAGAATTGATGGATATATCTATGAGCATCTTGTCCAATAACCAAGGGTTGTTCATCCACATTAGCACTCTGTTCTGGGTTTATCTGTGCTTCAAGTTTTTTCGCCAACAACGCTTCTTCAAGGACAGTATCGTAATTTGTGGTCATAATCCCTCTTACAGGAAGATTAACAAGTAGTCTGTGGAACTCATCAGAAGGTTGGGATTTTGGTTCAAAGATCTCACTCAGTCTATCATGGTATATGCCAAGATCATCCTCCCTATTTTCTCTTATGTGCGATTTGATATCTTCAGCATACTCTAACGGTTTCGCTATTCGCTTTTCTTCGTTTTTTTCAAAGTCACCACATTGGATAGCTAAACTTTCTAAGTCAGTCAATAGTCCATCCCAAGTTACATAGGACAAACGTGCACTACTTCCTGCACCAACTAAAAGCATCGCTTCACCTGATTCAAGAAGTTCAATCAACTCACGTTTTCGCTTTTCATTTTCATCACGTTCTTTAGGTGTAAAAACTTCGGAAAAAATGGTTTCTTGGTTGTTCATATAAAAGCGAAAATTATGATAAAAGTAATTCAGTGAAAATGCTATTGAGTTCGTGGCTGTCAATTCTTAAAATGTTAACGTATTCTGGATAAGGAAGTCAAGAAAATATGTAAATTACTAACACAATCAAGATTCACTTGACAAAAAGATGATATTCAGTAAGGTAATAAGTAGATGAGGGATAGTTTAAAATGTTTGTAAAGTCTGATAAGTTCAGTCTACATCTATGTTTATACTATATTTTAGTTTGGCGTTCAAACCTAAATATAGTATAATTAGCATAATAAACCCCATATTCCGCAGTGCATGAATACAAGGTTTATGGCAATTTTGATGCCCAAATTTCCCTATATTATAACTTATTTGAATTAATTTCAGGGTTCAATCAGAGCACAAAAAATTGAAGAATTCAATATCTACAAGGGTCCATAGATTTTCAATAATTGTCAAAATACAAAAAAAGAACTGCGGAATGTAGGATAAACATTATAGGGAGGATACATCCTCCCTATAATTGAAAAAACATTTGATAGT
>CAZURU010000245.1:3582-8162 GCA_964623585.1 uncultured bacterium | reverse complement strand
TGGCGTGCCTCTACACGACCTACGAAAATGGTATATTATAAAGTAGAAATGGTATTACATCCCAAACATAAATCTTTTCATCCCTGCCTGCAGTTACAAGTGTAGTATTGTCGGATGAAAACGCGACTTGGTCAACGCAGCTATCATGTGCATCTATTGGTGTTACTGCCGTGTGCAAAGATACTCCCATCAGGAGAGAATGCTGATGCTGCGATCCATTGGACGTGTCCTCTTATTTTTCCCTTTTCAGTGCGACTGTTAATATCCCAGAAACGAATAGTGCCATCTTCGCTGGAGCTGACAAAAGTCTGACCGTCAGGCGAGAAAGCAGTTCCCCAGACCGAACCCTCACGTCCTGTCAGGAGAGTATGTTCGGTTCCTGAATCAGCATTCCAGATGCTTATGTTATGGTTGTCAACACCACCGGCGATTAGCCTACCTTTATATGAGAATGCAATGTGCCCAATATGTTTTGGACCCAGGTCGATAGGCTGCAGCAGTTCACCATTTTGGACATCCCACAGACAGAGTTTGTTATCATGACTTCTACTCGCCAAAACAACACCGTTTGGAGAGAAAGCAACTTGCCAGATATTACTAATGAATGGATGTTTTTCATATTTTGGTTAGTTGCACTTATCAATATTGCCAGTTTTCGTGTGCTAACGGTGTTTTGTTGAGTTCATCTCTATAGGCACGCCATTGTGGTAAGAAGGTGTCCATCAACTCACGAAATCGGTCATTATGGTGACGTTCTAACAAGTGTGTCATTTCGTGGACTAACACATATACCAGGCACGTTTTCGGTTTCTTCGCCAGTTCAAGATTTAGCCAGATACGTTTCGCTTCAATATTACATGAACCCCATAGCGTTTTCATTTTCTTGATGCGTGTTTCATTGACGGATACTTCCATCTTTGCCTCATACTTTTCGAGTAGTGGCGGCAGTTGTGAGAGGAGCTGCTCACGATACCACGCATGAAACACCGCTTCCCGTTTGTCCCGCTCTGTTCCTGGACGCACCGTGAGTCCTATTCTGGAGTTGTTGAGTACCTTGACGGATGGTGGACAATTCTGTTCGGTTACGTCAAGTCTGTAACGCCTCCCTGCAAAGTAGTGGCTTTCGCCTGTAACGAACTCACGTTGCGATTGACGTTGCTGTTTGGTAAACTCTGTCTGTTTCTTCCGAATCCATCCCAAGCGCGATATAATTGCCATACGGATAGCGTCGTCATCAAGACGAAAGGGGGCGGATACCCTTACCTGTCCGTTTGGTGGGTGGACACTGATATAGAAGTGCTTGATGTCTTTACGGATAATCTCTATGGACAGTCCGCGCACCTCAATCTGGTATTTGTTAGTTTTGGTATTCATAGGTAGTTATTACGGGCGAGGTTAGGAAACCTTGCCCGCAGTGATGGATAGTTAGTACTCATCTTGGTTCTTCACAAGTTCGAAGATAGTATCAACGTCAATGTCAAGATCACGTAACTCGTTTTGAATCACGTTCTCAATTGCTCTTTTGACACGACGTTCTTTGAAAACATTTCCCCGCCAATTGTCCCTGATTGCATCACGGACAGCATTGTCCAGCGCAATTACACCTGTCTCCCGTCTTTCTAATTGTACAATGTCTAAGTTGTCAAACAGTGCTCTGAGCGAGGGAGTGTTAATATCTTCTGGATATTCACGATGCCGTTCTGGTTCTCTAATCTGTCCGCTTAAATCAGCTATCTGAGACAGATACTCACGATAATCCAACGCACCTTGTCTACGATCTTGGATTAAATCATCAAGCAAATTCGACAATTCTTCATAATATCTCGGATTGATGTCCAATCTGTCAACGATAAGCCTGCGGACGTTGTTTGCGATAGTTGATGCTACTGCATCTTCATTGTTACGTATACCTTCAGGCAGTGCTGCAATTGCGTCCTCTCTGTTGTCAACAAGCAGCTCAACAAGAGGTGTATTGTCAAAATTTGAGATGGTCTCAGTGTCAGCAGCTTCAATATATGTATCCAGTAGTTGGCGCATATCGGGTTCATAGTCTTTCAGGTCAATATAGTCCCCACTTGCCAATTTTATGATCTGGCAAACATCATCGTAGTGCAATACTTCGTCCTTTATCTCTTGTGCTGTGACTTCTGTATAACCTGCCTTGATCATCTCATTCGCAATATTAGCGTAGGCACGCACTAATGCCGCAGTCAGTTTATAGAGTTCTATACGTTTCGGTTCATTGGATCTTATTTGTGCATCGTTACCGATCTCTTCACAACAGAAATATCGAATGTAGTCGGAAATATCTTTAGGGGGGTCAACATGCTCACACAATCCTTTGATTCTGTCACGGGCATCGTCAAGACGTTCTTTCCCTTTTTTAAGCCGATCTTTCAACAATCCAGCAATATCTTCTGCATCAAAGTTAGCAAACGCTTCACCAGTATAGTCTGTAATCGTCTGCCGCAGTGATCGAAACAGATCTTTGTAATCAATAATGTAGCCGAAATCTTTATCATCACCATCAAGTCGATTGACGCGACAGATCGCTTGAAATAGACCGTGATCTTGCATCTTTTTATCAATGTAAAGATAAGTAGCTGGCGGTGCATCAAAACCGGTGAGAAGTTTATCCACAACGATGAGCAATTTCATCTCCGCAGGTTTATGAACAAAATCCTTTTTGACCGTTTTCTCAAATTCTTCCGCTCTATGCATTGCTATCTCTTCGGGTTCATTGAAATATGCCGAGAGCATTTTTCTGTAAGTATTATATTCCTGTCGTCTATTGGTGTCATCCATCGGTCTGTAGGAAGTAACAACCGCACATTTCCCCTTAAGTTCTGTCTCCTGAAACAGATCATAAAATCGGCAAGCAGAATAAATGCTGTTAGCAACAAGCATTGCATTCCCGCGTCCACTCATCAACCGAGGTCGTGTGTTCATATCTACCACAATATCCGCAACGATCTTTGCTAACCGTCCCCTTGAACTTTCCACATTCAGTAGTGTTCCCCATCGCTGTTTGAGTTGTGCCTTCGCTGTGTCGGTTAATCCCTGAGTTTTCTCTTCAAAGAACTGGTCAATTTGTTGTTGTGATGTGATGTCTTGGTCAATGTCGCGCGCTTCATAACGTAGGTCTAAGACAACATTATCGCGAACTCCTTCGTCATATTTGTAGGTGTGGATGTATGAACCGAAGATTTCAATGCTCCGCTGTCTGTCGACTCTGAGGAGCGGGGTGCCTGTAAACCCGATGAAAACAGCATCGAGTAGGAGAGCTTTCATCGCTCTGTGTAGTTTGCCTGACTGTGTGCGGTGGCATTCGTCTACAAAGACATAGATTTCGCCTTTCGGTTGAAAATCATCTTGTCGTAATGCCTCAATATCTGCCACATAGTCGTCAATATCAGATGTGTTATTAGGTGAACTGCGGAACTTATGAACGAGTGAACATAAAAGTCTATCTGTAGAATTACTGAGCACTCGCAACAGGTGCCGACCACTTTTCGTGCGTTTGATTTTCTCGTTGACGCCTTGAAACACACCTTCAATTTGATCATCAAGCTCGGTTCGATCAGTGATGATGAGTACGCGTGCGTTTGCGTTGTCTTCCAGTATCCATTTTGCTAACCACACCATCGTCAAACTTTTCCCGCTGCCTTGTGTATTCCAGATGATACCACCTTCACGTTTTTTCACTTTCTCTTGTGCTGCCTTCACGCTGAAGTACTGATTATGTCTGCAAATCTTCTTGGTTTCTCCATCAAACACAATGAAGTCGTGTAGGATTTCAAGAAGTCGTGCTTTCTCGCAGAGTTGGCTTGCATCTCTATGCAACAGGTTATCACCCGCATTGGTATGTGCGTCTGGTTCTTTCCACTGCAGCCAGTATTTCTCATCTGTATTTATGACACTGTAACGTATACCTTGCGATTCGCTGCCTGCCATCACAAGTTGCACCGTGCTGAAATACCAACCGATGTTTTCTATCTCCTGGTTCGTGATGTTCTGACGGATACCTTTTGAGATTGACACGGTAGAACGTTTCAACTCCAGCACACCAATGGCAATACCGTTGATGTATAGCACAAGATCAGGACGTTTATTGGTGTTTTGGGATTGGAGGGTTACCTCTTCTGCTATGCCGAACAGGTTTTTGTGTTGATTTTCCCAGTCTATCAATTTGACGGTGATGTGTTGTTGTCCAACATTTGGCCGCACCTTCGCACCATAACGCAACAGGTCATAGATCTTACGATTTGCATCATATAGCGTTTTTGTGCCGCCGACATCTGCTGCCCGTTTCAGTTTATCCAGCACTTTTTTGATGATTCTGTCGTTGTGCCTTTGGGTGCGCAGCCATTTGGTCAACAAAGACTTGTCAATGTTGCTGTTATCCTCACGGGATTGCCAATCACCGAGGTATTCGTAACCTAATGCGTCTTGGAAAAACGTGACGAGTCGTCCCTGTATTTGTTCTTCTGTGTCGCTAACGGTGTTCATGTGGTTGGTTCCTATAACATATACTGCATCTTATACTGCACATATACTGCATCTTATACTGCACATATACT
>CAZURU010000245.1:0-3482 GCA_964623585.1 uncultured bacterium | reverse complement strand
TACTGCATCTTATACTGCACATATACTGCATCTTATACTGCACATATACTGCATCTTATACTGCACATATACTGCATCCTATGATTTCAGTTTCAATAGTTTGGTTCTACCTTTTTCAGTCAACCGGTACTGCTGGCTTCGACTCCGGGGCGTATCTGGCAACGTGTATTCAATTATTTGGTCATCCAGAAGGTCTCGAATAACGTTGGAGAGATAACCTGTTGGTTTCTTCTGAGCTAATTTCTTGGACAATTCAGATTTTGACATCGGACCATAGGTAAGTAAGATTAAAACTCTTGATTTAATACCTCTTGGCAATGACTCTGGCAGTGACTCTAGCAGGCCTGAAGGTTTGGCACGCCAAATTGTTGTTTTGAATCCACTGCTGTCGTCAAATTCCGGTTCGGGTAAACCAGCATCACGGCAACGACGGATCATGTCTAATGTCCCTGTCCCCATCTCTTCGATATATTGATTGAGATACAAAGAACGTGCAAGCAAAGGGTTGCTGGGATCCGATTGGTGGGTCTCTCGCAGCTGTTCCAGAGTCAAAGAAGGCGGCAATCTACCCGGATTCAAAACCTCAAGTCGATCCGAGAATAGCATCACCTGGACGCTGGCATTACTGGTATAGTCCCGATGTGCTACGGCGTTGACGATGGCTTCCGTTACAACTTCCTTCGGTATTTCATAGGCAATAGGTGCTTGGATGCTTTCTGCACGTGTACCTACCCATAGATTGATCTTGCTAAGTACAAAATCCACTGCTTGATCAACGAGTTGAAATGCTGTACCGTTATAGATTTGGTGTGACAGAATTGGTTTTGCTACTTCGGTGCCGTGGTAGTGTGCACACTTTACCGACGAGGAAATCAGAAACTGCTGTGGTGACTTACCAAAGACCAACATCGCCGCGTTCGTTGGTTGTCCATCATTTAGGAGATTAAGGTGTATCAAAAGCTCTTCCATTGATACTTCTTCAGCTAGCGGGAACGCCCTGGCACCGCGGGCAATACGGATAAACCGAGTCATTTGTTCGGCGTCAAGATCATCCAGTGATGCCTTCAAGCAAGGTGCCGCGTCAAAAGCCTCAGAACGCACAGGGTGTTTGCTATCAAGGTATTCAACCAATGCTGCGTAGAGTGACGTTACCAATTCGTCCGATGTATTAAAACGTTTACGGATGAGTCCGGTTTGTGCTTTACTGATGAGTCTCTGCATCTTTGGATGTCGGACGTTGTCATCTATTCCTTTCACGAAAATGAGCCGGTTGATGCCAGAGACTGTTGCTTGATCAAACTCTCGTTCTGTTGGTGATATGCCTTCTTTGTCCTCGTTTCCGTAATCAATACCAAATAAGCCTACATAAAGATCGCTTTGTCTAACTTCATCCAGATAGATTTCATCGGGACGGCGATCTGACGCTGGCACATCCTCAAACAGAAAGACATCAAAGAATCGCCGCATCAACGGGTCGTTCTGCAGAAAGTCCCGTAGTGCTTTGCGTTCCTGTGCTAATTCTCTTTGGACGCTGCTGATAAAAATACGGATCATGTTCATTGTTCAGCTGTAACCTCCGGTTTAACAAATCGTACCCGCTTATGAGAACCTACTGTACCATTCCTATTTGATGGTCCAGGTTTTTTACGGCATTAGGTCTTTGCATGTTCTTGTATAGCTTCGTTTATGTGCTGTGGATTCCACGATAAGACCTTAATACCATTCTCATTGATTGCTTCTGGGAGATGTTTCGGGGGCGTATCACCTTCGTGCATTGCAAGTACATCTTTTCCCATAGCGAGGCTTTCTCGTATTTCCCAGTCTACCCATTCACTGTTAGCGGCTTTGTCTGATACATACACAACAGTAAAGGGACTTTGGCGAATTAGCTCCCTGATGTCATGCTTGAGAGGATCCGATTTTTTCTGATTAAACGGTAATTTCAGATATCGAGCATCAAACTCAATATTGCTATTTTCATTCTTGAACTGATCACAGAGGAGACTGACTTCAGGGAGATCATCCGCATAAAAGCTAATGAAAACATAGTATTTTTCGTTTCTATCCTCTTTTGAATTTGAGGTTATTTCCTCTTGCGCGCGCCGCTTTTGAATAACCTTATCTACTGCCTGCTCAATCTGTCGGATTGTGAGTTTCCCACGTTTTGGGGGAAATTTGATAGTCCTTTGTCTTGCCATGGATATTCTCCCGAGATTCAAGGCTCGCTACATCTAACTGGCAGTCTACTATTATGCAAGATGGCCCGATAACAGTGTCTAAACAGTTAAGAGTTTACCGCATTCTTGAAAGAAATTCAACGGAAAAGTCAAATTGGGTGTGTATAGATTTTGTCACCTTTTTTTAGAATCGCAGATTATCGCGGATGACACGGATTTCGCGGATTATTTGCTTGGAAATTCAAGGATGTATGCGTAGGATAAGCATTCTTGTGCAAGTGTACTACCATCAAATATTTATGCCACTACTTTAGACAAGATTGTGATATAATTACAATCTAATTGAAAGGAGAAATCCGATGGCAGTACACTTGCGAAACCCGAAAGGTAAGACTGGATACGATGCTTGAAACAAATGCTACATGATTATTCTAATACCAATTTGAATTATTTTTATTCCATTCTTCCGTAGGTTGGGTTGAGGAACGAAACCCAACATCTTGACCCATTATAGAGCAATACAGGTCGCCAGTTAATATTTTATTGGCGTGCATCTACACGACCTACGCAAATGGTATATTATAAAGTAGAAATGGTATAATGATGTCATCATAATCCAAATAAGGATAATCTTTGTTGAGAATATCTCTGAGCTCGTCCAAAACAACCTGATTCTCCCATAGTTTCACAGATACCGACTCCTTTATATGTTTATAAAGTCACTTCGTTGTCTTCAATCTACCGAGCAAGTTTCTCAAATCTACTTCATACTTAGAAAATTGGGGTTTCGGATAGGCACGACCTTTTTTCTTTCCAGCGAGATCAATATCTATTCCGCTGGCATAGTCATGCACATTTTTTACGACTTTGTCGTTGGCTAACCTGTCAAGTTCAGCTGATGGAAAAATCCAATAAGTGCCACAATCGCCTACCTCTGAAGCGTAAAACAAGATGAACTCATTCTGCTTCGGATAAGGTATCTTCACCCCTGTAAAATGAGCACCACTGTTTGTATCACTTACACCACAGATCGTTAATATCTTAATTTCGATTTCACTTTGGTTATTCAACCTAATCACACAATCGTTACTCACGTTATCAACCCTGTATGCATCTAAGTTTTGTAGACGAAGCTCGTCTAATACATAATCAATCAGGTTTTCGTAATATTGAGTTTTGGACATGTGCCCTCCCTTTCATATCATAGTTAGACAATAAGTCGTCATAGTTAGACAATAAGTCGTTAGATACTTATACCAATTTTAATTATTATTCTACCATTCTTCCGTAGGTTGGGTTGAGGAA
>CAZURU010000244.1:0-8216 GCA_964623585.1 uncultured bacterium | reverse complement strand
TGCTTCATTCTAAACAGTCGGTAATGAGAGAAAAATTAATTGAAATGGTATAACCTTATATTTCTGCTAAATTATTAGGCATAGAATTGCCCAAAATTTCAGCAGAATGAGCCATTATGCAGTTGTTTCATCATCGTCTTGAAATTCCACGTCTTCAGCAAATCTACTTGTTTCTGGTCCGTCTTGTCCTGCGTATTTATTGGCAGGTTTTTCTCGGTAAGGTAAAGTTGATGTAGAAGATAGGGGTTCAAATGTAAAGGCGCAGATCCGCATCCCTGGATATAGTTTGACAGGCATGCGTCCGAGGTTGCCGAGTTCTAATGTAGCGTTTCCAACCCACCCGGGATCAAAAAGTCCTGCGGTACTGTGAACGATAATTCCGAGTCTACCGAGGCTACTTCTCCCTTCCAATCTCGCCATCACATCGTCATCTAATTCCAGTTTTTCCTGTGTTGCTGCGAGGACGAACTCTCCTGGTTGCATCGTAAATGCTTCACCGTTAGGGACGTCAACTTTCCGCATCAGGTCGTCTACATCTACCTTCGTTTTCAGATCAATATACGGATATTTGCTATGTTCAAAAACGCGAAACGTGTTCCCCAGTCGGCAATCAATTGAGCAACTGCCTAATTGTGTTTCTAAATCAGGTTTAGGTGTTATTTTTATTTTTCCTTCCTTAATATAACGAAGTATGTCAACATTTGATAAAACCATATTTTAATATTACCATTAATTTACAAAGTTGTCATGTTTTTTGTCATTCAGTTATCTTCAATCCAATTGTTTGAAGGGATATTACGGTAAGCGTAGTCGAGGAGTGTGACGGGATGCATGGCTTTCATGTCTAAACCGTGTTTCTGAATTCCGAGTTGTATTTGGAGTAAACATCCCGGATTACCAGATGCGACGATATCAGCATCAGTATCTGCGATATGTGTCATTTTGCGTTCAAGTATCTCCTGTGAAAGTTCGGGTTGTGTGATATTATAAATACCTGCGCTACCGCAACACCATTCTGATTCTGTCAATTCAATCAGCTCAAGTTCCGGTATTGCTTGCAAGACTTTGCGGGGTTGTGATTTCACACGTTGTCCGTGTAGGAGGTGACACGGTTCATCGTAAGTCACTTTTTTTGAGATTTTTCCTTTGGGAGGTATCATTTCAATTTCAGCTAAGAATTCGCTTATGTCTCGCATTTTGTTGGTAAAGTTCTCTGCTTTCTCTTCATATTCTGTATCACTTTTGAGGAGTACATTATACTCTTTCAGTGTTGCTCCGCAACCCGCTGAGTTGATGATAATTACGTCTACATTCTCTGTCTCAAACGCGTCAATATTCTGTTTTGCAAGTTCTGCTGTCGTATCGCGTATACCGTTATGTAGATGAAGTGCACCACAACAGGTCTGATTCCGTGGTGTGACAACTTCGCAGCCGTTCTCAGTGAGTACACGTATCGTAGCCAAGTTGGTCTCAGTGAAGACCTGGTTCATGATACATCCAGGGATAAACCCAACACGATAACGGGTTTTACCTGTAGCGGGTGTGACATCTCGTATCGTATACTTCTGTTTTGGATGAGGTATTGTTGGCAGTAAGGCTTCCATTTTTCCGATTTTTCCCATGAGTTTTAGGAGTCCTGTTTTTTGCACAAACCATCGAATTCCGAGTCTTTGATATAACCACATCAATTCGAAGATCAAGTCTAACCTATCCTTGCTGGTGAGTATCTGTTTGAAAACAAGATTTGTCCAGAAGCGGTAAGATAGGGATCGGTGTGCGTTGCGTTCATAGATAGCGCGTGCTTCCTCAAGGAGTTCGCCGAAGTGAACACCCGATGGACAGGCGGTTTCACATGCTCTGCAGTCCAAACATCTGTAGATGTATTCTTGCCAATCTTCGGTGAGCGGTGTTGGGTCTTGTTGTTTGAAGGCACTCCCCATCAGATAGAGTCTTCCTCTGGGAGAGTCGGTTTCTAATCCTAATTCTCGATAGGTTGGACAGGTAGGAAGACAGAGACCGCAATGTGTACAAGCATCCCATTTTTTCCAGCTGAATGACTCAATACCTTTTAGGGGGAGGTTCTGTTGTTGGTTGGACATATTAGACTTTTTTACGCTTCCAGTAGAGTTTATTTACGAACCCGCGATGATTTTTGTAATTCCTTCATTCAGACTACCGGAACGATACCCTTGCAAATCAAGCGTGACGTGTCCATATCCAATTTCATTAAAATATAGCTTAATTTGTTTTCTTGTTTCTTTGTGACGTAGTAAATTTATTTCTTCTGCATCCAATTCAATACGAGCGAGTATGCCGTGGTGTCTGACTCGAAATTGTCGTATACCTAAATCGTATAGAAACTGCTCTGCTGCATCAACTTGTCGGAGTAGTTCTCGTGTGATCCGCATCCCGTAAGGGAACCGTGACGATAGGCATGCAAAGGCAGGTTTATCCCAGGTTGGCAGTTGCCATTCTTTTGAGATTTCGCGTATTTCTGCTTTAGATAAGTCGGCATCTATTAGGGGTGCTTTAATTCCCATCTTTTTAGCTGCATCCATTCCTGGTCTGTGGTCGCCGACATCATCAGGAATAGCACCGTAGATAATTGTTCCCACATCATATTCTTCAGCGATGGGTTGCAATCTATCAAATAATTCTGTCTTACAGAAAAAACATCTATTGGTAGGATTGCTTGCGTATCCTTCCAAATCTAATTCTTTTGTATGGACAGTCTCAAGTCGTATGCCGATCTGTTTTGCGATATCTTGTGCTGCCCGCATTTCTCTTACAGGATATGAATCAGAGATTGCGGTTACAGCGAGTGCGTTTTTTCCTAAAGCGTTTTGTGCGGCGTCTGCAAGGAATGTGCTATCAACACCACCAGAAAAAGCAACGATAACCTTTTTATAGTCTTGTAATTGATTGTAGAGTTTATCTACCTTTGTTTGTAGTAGTTGGGATAACATCTGTTCACTTCCTATGGTCGTTCCGCTTGCTGTATAATCTTCAGTTCGTCTCTAAGGAGTTGTCTCTTTATACCGTTAATTCTGTCAATAAAGAGAATTCCGTTGAGATGGTCTATTTCATGTTGAATTACGCGTGCAAGGAGTCCATCTGCTTCAATTTGAACATCTTCGCCATCAATGTTCATTGCGTTGACGACAATCTGTTCAGGTCTTTTCACCTCTGCTCGTAAATCGGGAATACTTAGGCAGCCCTCTTCAAGAACACACTCTCCTTCAACACTGATTATTTCAGGGTTGAATAGTCCAAGAGGTTCAAATTCTTCTTCATCTTCCACTACTCCGATATCTGCAATGATAAATCGTTTTAAGATACCGACCTGTGTTGCGGCGAGACCGATTCCCAATGCAGCATAGAGCGTTTCTAACATATTATCTGCAAGTAACCGTTCTACGTCTGTAATTTCGTGTACGGGTTCAGCTCTTTTTCGCAGGACAGGGTCACCGTAGTAGCGAAGTTGTAATGGTCCTGTTTTTGGTAATCGTGGTATTTCTTCCATACGTTGTTTTGAATGTAATTTATACTTTTCCTTTTCTGTAATGTCATAAACTGGATAAATGCTAATTCTCTGTCGGACAATATAAAGATTTTAAATATCTTAACATCAATAGCGGACAATGTCAAGGAAAATAATTGGAAGGTGGTGTAAGTATTTTGTCACCTTTTTTCATAAGAGACGGATACGGACACACTACCATATTCTCAAATCAAAGGCAGCCTTATTCTCTGATATTATCTTGTCCAGAGCAGAAACGGCAGAATTTAGTGCCAGTAGATAAGCTTCACGAGCACTCAAATCATTGATAAGATCACCAATTTCTTTTCCGGCGTTGATTGCCGAAAGAAAGGCAGGTGAGCTTTCAACCAACTCCTTAAGCCAATCAGTCTTCATAGCACCGCCATCGCCACTCTTGTTCGTGAGAACAACGTCAAGAACCACGGCAATGGCAGTCGCTGTCACAGTATTAAAAACATCCCACTTGTTAGATTTAATGGACTCTGCGTTAGCATCCCACGCAGCTAAAAGCGTTGTTACAGCCTTCTCTGCTCCATTATACCTTTTCAACTGTTCTAATTGTTCATCCCACGCGTTATCCCTACTTTGTTCCGCTTTTTTAACTGCTTTTTCAGACTCTTTTGAAGGGTGTGCCTCTGCAAAAGGCACTCCTACAAAAATAGACACAAAACAGAAAAGAACCACACATAAAGCAAATTTTCTAACAAACATCAAAAAATCCTCCTTCTAATAAGCTTCTAATAATCCCATCCACCATGCTTTTTCATCAATTCTCTCGCTTCAGGATCACCGAAATACTCTGATGGATGACCGCCAGCACCGCCAACAGGCTCATCATCAAGCGAGTGCCATGTAAGTTTCATTAAATCCATCTTTCGCGCACCATACGGATACGAACGAATAGTATCATACATTTGACTCTCTATCCCAAAAAACTTATCGTATGCCTTTGCTTCCTTTTCATATTCAGGAGTATCTAACTTTTTGCCATAGGTATGCCAATAATATTCCACCAGATAGACTGCCTTGGCATATTCCTGTGCTTCTGTGTCATCAGTGGGGAAGGGAGGTATCCATTCCGCACTCCAATGTCCACGCTCCTCCTGCTGCAAGCGAAGTGCCTTCACAGGATTCGTCTTCAGCAGCTCCTCGTGAAACGTCCAAGGACCCGTATACAACGGCTTTTTCGGCTTCGGTTTAGGCGTTTTCGCTATCGGAATCTCATTCGGTCTTCTCTGCGGTACATCCACCTGTTTAGTCTCTTCAATACGCACATCAGGTTGATCGTCTTCTTTACCATCACTATGAGCAGGATCACCATCCGCATGGATATGTCCATGCATGGCTCTTTCCAACTCGTCTTTCAGTCGTTGAGTTTCCGCTTGGTCTTTCAAAACAGAAAACACAGTCACTCCGATAATGAGAATAACGAGGGCAGTTAACCCCCAATACGTTCTATGTTTCATCATAGTCTCCTTATTCGAATAAAATGTTATCCCTTTAATTCGCTACGTCCAGCGAATAACATCAAAAGATTTCAAATGTTCCCTTTATTATAAATATCACATAAGATTCAAATTCTTTAGTACTTTTTTCATTAACCGAACTTTCGCAAAATGCGGCAAACGAATTTTTCCAAATTGCTGCATAAAATGCCTTTCATAATATCAATACCTTCGCCAAAATGAGGGTTTTCGGTAAAATAATGAAACAGAGGTCCCTCATTATTTTAGTGACATTTCGCTCTAGCCGAACTGCAAAATAATGTTACATCAACATTTAGAAATGGTAACACTATAAATGTCAATTTTGGAATTTCCTATGCTCTTATAATAGTATTAGTCACTCTTGAGTGCCGTCTCTTATGATAAAGGTGACAAAAACTTTACGCACCCCTAAGTATGTAAAGATGAAAACCTTCATTACCTATGGTTGAACCGGTGAATTGTGTTAGTAAAGTCAGTTGATACTGTTCTACTAATTCCTCTTCCAAAACACGATTCATGATTATGAGTATATCCTGCATATATTTCGTGCTTAACACAACCGCTTCTCTGATGATTTCTTCGTTTGAAACACCGTGTGTTCTGGCTTTGTCCCATCTGACAAAGGATCCGAATCGGCTACCTTTTGAGTAGAATACTTCCTTCTTTTTTAGGTATCCGACGACGGTACTGACTGCAAAATCTGTATCCCCGACCATCATCATATCCTCTATACCTTGTGCTTCTATGTATTCAGCAGTTCTCTTTCCGTGTGAGAATACATACTGAACATCTGAAATAAGAGCAGTTATACCTCCGAGGAAGTGAAATATAAGGAGTATGATGAAGACAGTACCGAAGAACGATTGCGCCACTGTACTGATCTTGTCAAAAGGAAATTTAAACTCAGGACAATCATTGCATATCCAACTCGTGAGAATGAATGCAAAAAATAAGAATCCATGATGACGCATACTGCCGCCATACTTGATATAGAAGAATGAAAGCAGTCCCACTGTTGATATCAAATAGATGATGAGAGCTGTCGGACGTTTTAGAAGACGGAGGATACACCAGAATATGAAAAGATAACATAGGGGTAATCGGATAAACTGAAAGGACGGAGAAACGTGTAGTTGGTGACTATTCCAAAAACCCATTGCAGCTTTTGGGAGCGGTAAGAACGCATTTGTGAGGATTTTGACGATGTTGTTTACACGTTGCAAATCAAACTTAAAATTCCAACTCGTAGCGAATCCACTATCTGCCGGTGGATTGAGTTGAATGACTGCCGTAAGAATACCAAACCCTATCAAGATAAACCCTATCCATACACGTTGTCTATTATCAATTGATATTTCTTTTTTGTGGTAGTGAAAGTAGAGGAATTCACATAAGAGTGCAATACCGATTGCAATTGTAACAATTAAGGCATGCACGCTGGTATGTGCAAGCAGAATCAAGATGAACCCAATCCATACAAATCGTTTATACCGATCTTTATAGAGCACACAGAAGATGGTGATAAGCAGGACGCCGATGGCATAATTTCTTGCCACAATTGCATACTCATATAGGGAAAAGTAACCGAAAGCAAAGAGAAACTTAATTAATAAATGAAAAGGCGCATAACGCGCAAATAGGTATACAGTTGTCGCTGCAATCAGCAGATGGAATATCTGCATCATCACGGGGGAAGCAGAGAGACGACTGAGCGGCATTAAGCAGAGGTGCCATAGTGCTGGATGTCCCTCATATTTCATGTTCGCGAATAGATTAAAGATGGATGTACTATCCCTTGCTAATAACCATGCTTGAATTTCATCGCGCCACATTTCATGGTGCATTGCACCATAACCGCAGACGATGAGGAAAACAAGGGTTAACCAGCAAGCATGTAAAAAATGCTCTTTATTAAGTGTATCCGCATTATCGGACTTATTGGGTTCTTGTATTAGAGATTGAAGAAAATTTTGAAAAAACATTCAAAGTTGCTAATGTATGCCTAAGCTTGCGATGGGAAGCCATATCCCTCCAGTTGTGTGTGTAATGAACTTCTGGAAAGGTTCATCAAGACCAACAACATCTACTTTAATGTTGCATTTTTTCATCTTCTGAAGTACATCACTTGCTGTATAGTTTCCGCTAACGTATTCATCTGTAATCAGAATGAAGTGAACATCGGCTTTTTTTCTGTATTGAACTTCATCCGCAGCGCGTATCAGCGCATCTACAGCTTTTTCACCACCGCGACACTTCACTTGTGTGAGTGCTCTGCGAATCTTAGGAACGGACCGTGTTTGAGGAATAACCTCAAAATCCCATCCCAACACATTATATGCAGCACTGTTTCTGAAGATGACAATTCCGATTGTAAAATCAAGTTGTGCAACATCAAATAGGTCTGTCATTCGGTTGAGATGGTTTCTGACAGCATTGATGTTATCTTTCATGCTGCCGCTGCCATCTATGATGAAAACGATGTCAACGACATCTTTCGATCGGTTTGTTACAATGTGTTGTCCTATTCTTTCTAAAATGACGTTGGGCAACGGTAGGTCTCCGATACTTGCCAGTGTATCGTCCATAAGTGCCATGAAAGGTTTTCGTGTTACATGCCGAGCTACGTTTTGTGGTTTGAATCTACCATATCCATATCCAGTTGCAATACCCTCACTGACTGTTGGTACTGGTGCGTTTATGCCTGCGTTGTCCATCCCTAAAGTACGTGGTTCCGGGAGAGAAAACCCCCGTAAAGGTGTTATTGGGTTTCTATGTATAACTTGGGGGGTTTTTGACAAGGTAGGAATATGGGTACTTACGACATTTTCAATCTGTTCTTGCTTGATAGGTGTAAACATGGTTGAGGACAAGTTTTTTCGCTTTAAGGTACGTATTGTACGTTGTTTAGGTATCTCTGATATTTCAAGGAATGTTAAGTCTTCAATCAGAATCGGTTTGGTCTTGTACAATCCTATCATCAGAGAAACAAGTAGAAGATGTACCCCAATAGAAACGATAAGGGCATGTGAGATAGCCTTTGTAGTTTTAATATTTAAAGTTGTCGTTTTAATTTTCATAGTTCTCACATCCTAATCTGGATTTTTAGTGTGCATCATTTCAACATGTGTCTTGTCTAATTATTGCACAAAAGTTAAGCTATAGCAAGGTGTTATTTGTAGTATAATGAG
>CAZURU010000243.1:903-8222 GCA_964623585.1 uncultured bacterium | reverse complement strand
CCGTCCTATCTCACATGGTGGAGCAGTTGTGTTTAGTCCTGACGGTAAAAAACTTATAAGCGGGAGTTTGGATGGGACTATTCGGTTGTTGAACGTTGACGGTAACGAAAAGAAATCACTTGTTGGTCTGTTTCAAACCGGTCCCTTAGGTAAAAAGAGACCCATACTTAAAGGACATACAGATCAGATTCTAACGATCGCCTTGAGTCCTGATGGCAAAACAGTCGCAAGTGGAAGTTCAGACAAAACAATCCGTTTATGGGATACCAACACGTTAAAATTAAAGTTTACGCTTGCTGGACATACGGAGGATATACAGGCTCTTGCCTTTACACCTGATGGCTTGACACTCGCAAGTGGATGTAGGGATGGCTCAATCTACTTATGGGATACGCTTACTGGTAAATACAGTAGATCAGTCATTGGCAATGGACTATTTACAGAACCACCGCCCCTCCCACGTAAAGATGATGATCCTCCCAATATTAAGACTCGTGGTCGGAGTGCTGTCTCGACACTTCTATTCAGTGAGGATGAAAAAACACTTGTAAACGGAAATCGTGATGGAACTATCCATTTTTGGGATATGGATTCAGGGCAAATCAGAAGAACACTTTCAGGACAAAGTGGACTGCGTTCTGTTACGATTAGTCCCGATGGCACCACGTTGGCAAGTGGAGGTTCTGATGGGACGGTTCTTATCTGGGATTTAAACCAAGTTCATACAGAATGAAACCATTTCAACCTGATGTGTCTTGATTCCTATTTTACCGTGTCTATGCGTTGTATGGACGAAAACCTCGCACCATCAAACCGCGATCACTATTGGCTTTCTTGGCTTCTTCTGCTGCCGCAGCGCGTTTCTCTGCTTCTGCACGATTAGCTGCTGTTGTTCCACCAATTATGACGAAATCATCAGTGCGACGGTATCGGTTGATGAATACTGGACGCGGTTTATCGGACATATTTTGTTTGGAACCGTGCACTGTCTTCACATTAAAGAAGATGGAATCCCCCGCTTTGCCTTCAACGGGGAGCGCGCTTTCCCAGTTCCATTCATCCTCCTCTAAGCCGAGATGCGAGAAGGTATCAATGTGTTTAAGTTGTCCGAGTTTATGGGATCCAGGAACAACATGAAGCGCACCGTTAACAAGGTCGGTATCTACAACATAATTCAAAATACCGACAGGTCCCTGATAGCGATGTTCAAAGTAAGCGGAATCTTGATGAAGATGCTTTGGATGTCCCCCGACGGGTTCCTTATAGAGACATTGTCCGTTCCCGAAAATTTCAACGTTTGGACCTAAAATAGCCTCTACGATTTTGACAGCATTTTCATCAAAGGCGGAATGGAAAAATGCTGCGCTTGTCTGATAGTTTACTGCTAACACCATGATCTGCTTATCACGATCATAGCCTGCTGGTGCTGGAATGAACAAAGTTCCGTTAGGCGTTCGCCACCCCTCAACAATCTGCTGTGCTTCATCAAGTAGTGCTAAAGACTCTGTTGCTGCAGTCTCTATATCTTGATGTATCCTTTCAATATAGGGTTTCATCAGACCGCGCACGACGAGACAACCGTGTTCGTCAAAAATGTTGGATGCTTTCTCAGCATCCATTGCGTCAACTGACATCTCAATATCTTTAATACTTGCATTCAATTCCTGATTCACAAATCTTCTCCTTATCAATCATCTTCAAAATACATCCTCATTGCTACCCCCACGATGGACGATTACCGGTTAACTTTTCTAAATATTCAGCAGTCTGTCGGAGATTATCCTTGAGTTTCTTATCTGCTTTCTTTCTCTCTGCTGTTTCAGTTCTATACTGAACTTTATAGTTACCTCTGTCCAATCTTCGCAATACAAATTCGCCAGGTACATTCCTGTTCACATAGACCAACATATCGTGCAACAACCAATAAACATCTGTGGGTGAAAAATTTAAATGGCAGTGTTTAGATTCCTCTTTAACTGCGTCAAGTGTCTTCTGCACATACGTAACAACTTCTGCGAGTGTATAGGATTTGCTATCTTGTAAATTAATCTTGTCCATTTTCTTCTCCTGTCAGTTTGATGTAAGGCATGCGTGCAGGTTGTGCTTCAAAAGGTTTCGGCATTTTCGCTCCGTTGCGGACCTGAATCAACTGGGAAGCGATGCTGACCGCAATCTCTGGCACAGTTTTTGAGTTTATGTCTAATCCGATAGGAGCATAAACGTGTTGTAGTTTCTCTATCGGAATTCCTTCGTCTAATAGGTCGTCAAAAATAAGTTTTATTTTTCTGCGGCTGCCGATCAATCCGATATATCTGGCATCTGATTCAACAACGCTGTGCAGTGCAGATTCATCATGTTGGTGTCCCCGAGTTACAATCACAATGTATGTTAGATGGTTGATCGGATATTGGTGGAGTTCATCGGCGATGTCTCCGATGATGATTTCGTCTGCTTCAGGTAAGCGATGCTTTGATGCAAAGTCTGCACGATCATCAACGATGGCGATATCAAAATCTAACCAACTCCCGATATGACAGAGAGCCTGTCCGACGTGTCCTGCTCCTGCAATTAGCAACGTTGGTCGAGGTTGGATAGGTTCCAAAAAAATGGATACGTTTCTGTCCTTTCTGTATAAATTGGATCTGTTCTGTTCAAGGATGTCGGAGATTTCAGTTTCAATTTCAGTCTCTAAAGTCGGATCACCCAATGTGCCTATGCGTTGACCATTCTTAGCAAAAATCATCTTCATGCCGACCTTAGTGTTTGGTTGCTTACTTTCTACAACTGTCGCACTCATTAACGGTACCTTTTCTCTATTGAGTTCCTGAATTTGGGTGAACATTTCCGCTTCAGCGTGGGTGTTGGGTAAATCTATGAATATCTTCATATTTCCACCGCAGATAAGCCCATCATCCCAGCCGTAATCGCTATCTAATTGGAATTCCAACAGGCGTGGAACACCGCCTTGCATCAGTCCGATTGCCTGTCGGCGTGCTTCCGCTTCCACACATCCACCCCCAAGTGTGCCAATATTGCGAAGGTCGGGAAGTATGAGCAGTTTTGACCCCGGTTTCTGTGGGGTGGAACCTTTTGTCTCAACGACAGTGCAGTAGGCACCGACCTGGTCCGTTTGTATTAATTCAGGGATTTTCTGATATATCTCTCTCATTAGTTGAAACTTTGTGCTTTTGCACTTTGGGAGACCAAATTCGTAAATTGCTCAGTTTGCGATTCTGTTAACTGTAGTGGAACAATGTTCTCTATGCCTTCACTACCGATTTTTGATGGGACATTCAGGAAAACAGAAGTTGTATCCGTAGAGATTAACGTGCCAACACTCATCGCCCGTTTCTTATCTAAACTGATCGCGGATATGACTTGAAGAATGTGACTCGCTAAGGTATATTCACTCGTCGTGGTATATGGACAACGGTTTGCAACAGCATCAGATAAACTTTGGATGTCTGATTCATTCAGCAATTGTGTAAGTGGGATACCATTAACTCTACAGTATTGAGGTAACATAAGCGTTTTCTCATCGTCTCCGATGGCTAATCCAGAAACGTCCTTGACTGAATATCCTGTGCGGGTTGCGATTTCAGATTTGAGATGTGCTGTGGCAACACCGTTTGCGATACCGATTAGGTTTTCAACACCTTGGGTCTGATGTATCCAAGCGGAGATATAGTTTGCAAACGGCATAGCGACTAAAATTTTTGCATGCTGTACGTGTTCCAGAATCTTCGGCACAATGTCACGAGCAGAAGACAAATTCGCTGTCTTTAATGCTTGTGCTGAATGAAACCCGTAAGGCACTTGTGTTGGTAGTAGAACTACCAGATCATATTCTGAAATGTCCTCACACGCTGACGTGAATTTTACGTGCGTATCACTTGCACGCATTGCAGCTGCAAGCGTTAGGTCTTCTATTGCATCTGCAACGAGTTTTGTGTTTCTTGTGTTACGGTTTCTCTGGACACTACCGGCTTGTGTGCCAGACAAGATTACAATGTTCTGTGCTAACTCAGATTGGCAGATACCCCAACCCACTGTAAGTGTCAACTGACTGTTTCCTATCAATGCAATTCTCATAAATTTGTCCTATATAAGCGTTTCTACGATTTCTTGGAAGCTTGTTTCAAGTTTTTCACGCTGAACATGCATTTCAGAATTCGCTTTGAGTTTAGTATCCAACAATTCATCATAACGTTCAACATATTCCATTAAGGTCTCTACCTCTTTTTCGTAACAGATTGCAGTAGTTAGTACCTTTTCTTTAACTACGATTGGCAGTTCATCAGGCGTGATTTGTGTTAATTCCCATCGCCATACTTTTTCAGATATATACGTAATAAATCGTTCTAATACTTCACCTTCATAACTATTTTCTTGCAGTTCTTTAACTTCATGGATTAGCCCAATGACTTGATTGAATAATGCATCAGAAAGTATATTTCGCAATTCCATGATTTGCCGTCCTGTTGTAGAAATAGGCAATTTATTCTGAAGTAGAAACATCCGTAGGTTTGGATAATCATCCAAGGATTTTGTTTCAGTCATCCATGTTTCGTCAATTGAAGGTAATTCATTTAGTTCGAAACTCAGAACCTGTTTTTTCCGAATTTCATCAAGTGAAGTGTTGTTGTTATTTAATCCAGCGTGTATGAGGGTATTTATAACTTTGGATTCAGCATAAGGTTTCAAGAATTGTATCATCTCATTGACTTTCGTCTGTTCTGCCATGATCATTTCAGCAGTCAAATCACCATTGTATTGTGCTTTTGAGGTGTTTCGATTTTTCTTTTTTCCTGCTGTGTTAGACTTTTTTCCTATTGTGTTAGACTTTTTTCCTATTGTGTTAGACTTTTTTCCTATTGTGTTAGAAAGGCGTTCAGCTCGTTTTGTCAATAGCCTGTCGTATTGTAGCAATTCATCTCGGAGTAAAGACAGTGTAATGTCCCCGTGAATGGCAAGTTTTTCTGTTGAAGTCATATCTCGGATTGTATGTCCTGTCTTTGACAACAGTGCTCTATTGAGGTTTCGTTCCAGCATTTTGCGGTCCTTATCATCTTCAACAATGAGTTTGCTTTCTAATGTAAGATTCATAAGTCTTTTTGTCTGGTCTGGTTGACTTAGATTGATGTCGCACGTAGGCTGAAAATCGTCAAGGAGTTGTTCGCGATATTTTCCATTTAGGAGTAATGCCCACAATGTTGTGAAATACGTTTCCCCTTTAACTCTTTCCGTATCTGATTCTTGCGTTGCATTTTCAATCCACTGTTTGATGTTCGTGAAACGTTCTTTGATATCGGTTATAAGTTCTTTGAACGCCTTATCTCCCACTTCAAATCCAGAGAAGCTCGTCTGCGTCTGTCGGTTGGCTCGGGTATTCCGTTGTGCAGTTGTAGAATTAGCTGCTAATAGCAAGTTTTGCAGTGGTTGTATTACCTTCTCAAAATCCTGATTGTGAATACTTGAAAAGTTTGCAATTTCGATAAAAGACAACCAAACATCCCGCATCCTTTCAATTTGCTTCGCATGCAAAGTAGAACGCAGCGCGATCCGTGTAAGTTTTTCACGAACAGTGGCACATGTCCATTCAGGTAGATAGACATCCTCCAATGGAATAGTGTCTTGATAAATGTTTATAGCAACCGGTTTAACCAGCCCATTCGATATGAAATCCTTTTCAAAGACCAGATCATGAAATAGTGCCGCTGCCTTATCTAATAACTGATTCGCCAAAGTGTAACTTGATTGAATCATATAGTTGAGGGTATTTTGTTGGTCATCTTGAAGTTGCCAAAATTCGATAATTGGGTCAATACACTCCTTCAATGATTCTGTCGCTTTTTTAGAGATGCCCTCCTCAAAGATTTGACCAAGATATTCAACATAGAAGTCACAATATGTGGCCATTACATTCCGTAGTTCCCGTATGACAAGGTCATCCCAGACCTTGTTGTGTATGCGTTGTGATCGGTTGAGCATCAATGCACTTAGACGACTATCAACCCCCTGCTGAAAGTGTGTCATTAGCTGATACGCGTGCTGGTTTGCTTTAATCGTATATGCTTGTATAGTTTTGGCACTTTCAACTATAGCATCTTCGATTTCTTTCGTTGTTGAAGTGAATTCAATAGGAACGAGTTTCAGTGATTTAGGTTCAATAGGATTATATACCGCAGCTGTTGGTAAAACTCTTACAGATGGCGTGTTTTCAGGTGTGTTCTGATCAACAAAGCGATTACGTACTGTCAAACTATACTCTAAATCAAGTAAGTCAGGATAATTCTTGCCATGTGTGCGTAACACGACACATACCGTATCGTATCCTTCTTTCTCTACCGTCTGGAGCATTACATCTTCGTTGAGATTAACGCGCTGTATATGCGTCTGTTCAGGTATAACAACTTTTGCTGTGATTTTGTCGGTTTCTGTTGTTTTCGTAAGTACAAAACCACCAGTTTTGATATTGTTCGGTAGTATTAGCCGTGCTTGTAAGACTTCTTGTGTCAGATCAGCAAGCGTGAGAGATTTTCCTAGGTGTTGAATCGTGATATTCGAGATGACACCATCAGCGAAATCTGTTATCTGCCGTGTGTTGCGTTCCAATTCTTGTATGCTCTTATGTACACGGTCATAATCATCAATTGCATAGGACTGAACCTTCGCTTCATCTATCCAAGACACCCATGCGCCTGGTCGATGCTTCATTTTTGAAGTTAATTTTCCATCTTTAGAGTCAAAACCGGGTAGAAACTGACTTTCTGAAGTCTGTTTAGGTGTCCATACGATGAGATGTTTATTACTCTTACTACCGAGTGCTATTCCATAAGTGTCCCCCCAACTCATTCGTCCTTCAACACCAGCTTTGATTTTATCTGTTAGTGCAAAGAGAGAGTCGGAGTGGAAATAAAGTGATATATCTTGCATTGGGTCAATTAGTACATGCCCTCCAATAAAGTGTGCGTTTGATAATGCGACACATAAGATTTTGGTTTAATGGTCTATAGTTTCTAAGAGTTTTTAGATTCTAAGGGTTTTTAGATTTGATCTCCAGTCCCCACACATCCCAACCTTCAGCTTCCTTTCGTGCAAATAGTTCCAGTTTACTCTGTTTAGGAAACATCTCTTCAATACGTTGTCTGACTTCATCCGGTTTTTCAGAATGGCGTGTTCTTTTCACTTGAACAAACTGCCTGATGTTTCGCAATCCTCTCGGTTGTGGAATTGTTCCTCGTTTAAAGACAAGGCACAGTTCACATTGGCTCATGGTATAGAATCCGGGGTTTACGCGGCACTTATCCCATACAAAT
>CAZURU010000243.1:0-893 GCA_964623585.1 uncultured bacterium | reverse complement strand
CAGTTGCCCAATGAAACCCCCATGCTTTACCTAACGTAATGGCTTGGTCAAGGTGTGGTGATGAACTCCACATAAACAGCAGACAGTTTTCAGATGAGATAGACGCAATATTCCAGTCCAACATGTCCTTTACAGAAAGAGTCGGATAATGTCGTATTGCTCCACCGCTATCTTTTCCGCCAACACCCGTGTGTTGAAGTTGCCCTTTGTAGTCCCAAGGAGGATCTGCATAGAGTATTTGATACTGTTTGTCTGGAAATGGTGGGTGTGATATCATAGTGAGTTCACAGACAGTCTGTTCTAAACTAAGGCGTTGTCTGTATTAAAAACACACAATAAACAACACAGAGAAGGTGTTTCACTTCAGTTACTTATTGTGCATCAACGCTAAGTCCTTCCTGTGGGATGTCATTGTTAGCGACTAACATGTCTCTGTTAAAGATAAAATCACTGCGTGAGCTTCCAAGTTTTTGTTCTTCTGTCTGTCGTTCTCTAAAATACTGCGGTAATGTTAGGCCGGTCATACGGATGGCATCTTCTGGACATGCTTCTACACAGTATCCGCAGAAAATACATCGGAGCATATTGATTTCAAAGACCTCTGGAAACTTCTCCCGTTGGTATCCCTCTTTGGTCGTCCACCCTTCGGGGGCGGGGGCGGCTTGGATTGTTATACAATCAGCCGGACAAGCCGTTGCACACAAGAAACATGCGACGCACTTGATTTCATCCTTTTCTGTTACGGTCAGTTTATGCACCCCGCGGTACCTGTCATTACGTTCGTTGACACTTCTTGGGTCTTCGGGGTACTGTACTGTCAACTTCTTTTTTGGTATGTGTTTTAACGTTGTCAACATTCCTTTTATCAACGCTGGGATATATAGTCTATCCCA
>CAZURU010000242.1:6369-8246 GCA_964623585.1 uncultured bacterium | reverse complement strand
ATGTTACTAAGGCATTTTTAGTGTTCTTGGTGGGTCACTGAGGAGCTGACTTATCTGAATAATAACATTATTGTAAAAAAAATGTCAAGAAAAAGTCAAATATTTTTTCCCAAATTTACGCTGTTATTACAAGGCAGGCAAGTTTTCTACAATATCTACTGTCTCTAAGCTGACGGTGATGACCTTGCCTATTAACTTGGCAATGTATTGTGGGTCGTTGGTTCGCTGATGTCACGGTCGAGTTGGAGTTCGCCGTGTTGGTAAAGGAGCGTGTGGGTCGGGGATTGGACGATGATATTTTTAGAAGGATAGCCTGCGGTGAATTTCTTGTCTGCTTCCACATACAGATTGTCCTGTGTATCTTTTGCTTCCCAATGCCCGAAGGGTAAGTTGAAGGTATCGACGACTTCGCCATCGGGTCGGATACGTTTGTAACCCCCCTTGCCCCCCTTATCAAGGGGAGCGTGTGTCTTTTCGCAGATGAGGGTGAGGTCTGCTTGGCGCGAGTAGTGTTGGAGGAGGTTTTGGAACGCTGCGCGGACGGTGCCTTCGTTCTGTTCGCCAAGCCGTTCGTATTCCTTGAGTTCGGCGTAGTATTGTTTAATGGGTTTGTGGGTGGGTTTGATGTTGAGCATAAGGGTTGTGGGTTGTGGGTTATGAGTTATCGGTCGTCTGAACCAGGGTTTATGGGTTCGCTGAATTATGGTGCCCTGTTAAATCAAAACTCGCCGTTAGTGGATTCACACTATATTTCTTGAATTCCGTCTGTCGTGAAAATGCCTTTCTTTGCTCCAGCGGAGCAACATGTCTATAGAAAAGCGTTCGTTGGATATAAGCACTCCAGCGGAGTGCTATGTGAATAACAACTTGCCAATTTGCGTTATAAGAACGCCCATCGTCTGAACCGGGATTTATAGGATTATGGGATCTTCTTAAGTGATAACAGTTATTTGTCATAAGTAGGATTTAAAAATCGTCCTTTGAAGCCTTAATCAACTCTTGTAGGTCTACAAGATGTTTTTCCTTAAAGCGAATTTTACATTCCTCACCACATAATTTAATATCAAGCATCGATTCACAATCTCCACCTTCAGATTCTGTTTGAAAATTCTCTATCTGGGTCGGAACATCTTCCGCTTCAATAGCACCGTGTTTAAATTTGGCAAAATGATCAGCACAAAGACACAAAGCATTCGCTGGAGTATCAACAGCCCCAGACTTTTGCCTTTCAACAATGTAACTTGCCACGAAAAACGGTTCTCCATCTCTCTCAGGAAAAGTATGATCGCATATTTGACATTTACCACCATACATCTGGAAAAGGTATTCTCGGACTTGCGGATCCGGTCCTTCAAGTAGCGTACGGTACGTTTCTCTACGTCTATCATCAGCACTCTGTTTTCTACTCAACCTATCGCGGTGCTCCTCAGCAATTTTTTCGCGACGGCGTTCTGGATTTACTACCTTACCATCATCTGTAATGTGAGGTTGAACTATGGTTTGCCCTGTTTTATTAAACGATTTTTCCAATTCGGATTGATAATCAATTTTAGGATAGACTGTTTCAAGTTCAGTGTTCTTCTGCTCTGGAGGTCCTAGTTGATCTGCTTTTGTTCTCTCAGCCTTCCATGCCTTATACTCCTTATATTCCTCGGGATTTTCCATGATATCCCTGATCACCTCTATGGGAACACCAGATTTTTCAGCAAGTTCAGCTACCTCATCCTTTTTCATAGGGAGTTGGTCTACCAATTGTTCATCATGAATAAATCCTTCGGGTAATTCCTTAAGGGTGAGTTCGCTGGGTTTGTGCATGTTTCCATCGGTATCTGGGAGCCACTTTTTGTCAATCAATAAACGACCGAACTTATCAGATC
>CAZURU010000242.1:0-6308 GCA_964623585.1 uncultured bacterium | reverse complement strand
ACATAGTCCCGATATCTTGATTTTTCTATAGTTCCGCGAATGCAATCAACGTTAGACCGAGCAATCTCATTCCATATAAAAGCACTTTTTTCTGGAGTTGGATTATTCAAAGCATATTCCAACCCATCAACCTCTATGTTAGGATCAAAGCCATTAAGCCCTCTTTTATGGGAGCCGTAACGTCTATAGATAATAACACGTCCTCGGTCATCTTTTTCTTCTTCTCGATCAACCCGTACGGAATCTTCAACTCCTAATTTCTTAAACAGAGTTCGCGCTGAGTCTGGATATGCCTTAAGATTAACAAATGCGGCAGCATCAGTTGGTCCATTTGGGCCATCAGCCTCAAAATACTCTAGCAACTCTGCAAGGTTGTCACCGTTATCTGCCCAAATTTTAACCCAACTTGCTAAGTCGTTGTCCTCAAAATACAGCCGCAATGTCTTGGTTGGAAAATAGAGTTGATTTGGTCTAAGATAGATTAAGGAATCTGTGCTGGAACTTTCTGCAAGGATAAACGGCGTTGCCTGTAATTCGGTTTGAAGCTGCATTTTACTATATTCCTCACCGGTTCCGTACGCGCTGGTAATCTTCTCAAAATCATACCTATGCTGCTTGATGGAAACTGTTGGAGGAGCCTGCTTGTACTTCGGAAGTATAGTTTTGATGACTTCTTCAACAATATCCCATTGCGGGATATCCAAGGTTCGCAGAAACTTACAAACCCTCTTACTGACAAATACACGCGAATAAGTTTCGATAGAACTACTACTCCATAATTCCTCGTCAGTTCCAAAGTAGAGTTGATTTGGTTTAAGGTAAATCCGATCACTTACGTGTGAATTCTCCGTAAGAATGAATGATGTTGTTAGCAACTTTTCTCGTAACTGATCTTTTTTCTTTTGGGAGTCTGTGGCGTACGCACTCACAATTTTGGAAAAATCGCGTTTGTACTCTGCACTGGAAATAGAAGACAGATTATTCCAATATTTAGGTAGTATTTTTTTTATGACTTCCGCTACAATGTCCCACTCTGGTATTCCCAACTCTTTAAGAAATTTAAGGGCCCCTTTATCTTGAGAAATACTCGACTTCACGATTAGCAATGAAGCGTCAGTTTCGGGGTCAAGCGATAGGTAAACATTTGAGGTTAATTGGTTTGTAGGTGGATTAACGTGCTTGTCATTTTCAAGGCGTAGAATAGGTTTAGTACGGAGAACACTGCCCTCGGAATTCCATAATGCTGATTGGCCAGACAAAAACACATAAAATTCGACAAACCATTTGTCCTCTTGCACGCTCAGGAAATCTAAAGATAATTTAGCTGAAAATCTAGCCGGTGTAATATCCTCAAAGCCGAGAAATCTAATGAGATATTGCCGGAGATTTGGAGTTCGATCTTGCGTAATATCAGCAGATAACCACTTCAGTTTACTATCAAATTCAACATCAGAACGCGGAAACAGAAAGTCTAATTGAGTATGAGTAAGAAGGTTTCTAACTGCTGTGGAACGTGTGAGCACGGCATTTTGAGCAGAAACAAACGTGTCATCATTCGCGGGGAGCAATTCTTCGTTCATAAATGTCTCGCGGAGTCTAATGAAAACAGGGTAAAACAGATCGCTTTTATCCTCAGCAAGACTGTTTAACTTGCTTGCAAGTGCCTCAAGAAAATCAACACTTAAAAACTCCCGTTCTTTTAATAAAGGTAATAACTTGGTTGCAATTACATCTGCCATGCAATCAATCAACCAATGATTCCAAGGAGAATCCCGATGAATATCCTGTCGCGAACTCGTTAAAATAAAATCAGCGTTAACTAAAAATGGAAAATCTATGGGCTTGACTGGTAAATAAGCAAAAATTTGTCCAAGCCTCATAGAATCCTTATCTAATTGAAACGCTATTGAGACATCCCGTTTTTCAATGTCTTCACGCTTTTCCTGATCAATATGTGCAGGTTTATGAAAGGTTTGTGTGCACACTAAGAAATCGTTGACAAGAGAAAAAGATTGATTTTGTTTTTTACCTTCAATTAGAATTTCAACTTTGGGCTTAGCGGAGTCGTTTTTCAAAATTGTCAGATCGGTTCCGGTATCTGTTTTAATCCGGATCTCTTGAAGTTTAGAAAGAAATAGGCTGGTTTCAGGTTCAATATCTTGGAGCATATCCTCAATTTTATCATAGCCAAAGTCCGTTTTATTCAACGGTAGGATGATTTGAGTCTTAGAAAAATCTAGTCCTTTCGGTGGAATATCAATCCATTGTGGCACGATGTATCCAAGTCCAGTTTCCTCATCAGACTTTGGCAAACAGAAACGGTAACCGTTAGAAAAAATGTGAGGGTTTTCCGTTACGCGAAAAACAGATTTAAAACCTATTCCTTTTTCACCAATATATTCATGTTTCTTTTTTTTCTCGCTTTGAGCCGCTGCACAGATTGTATTCACATCGTTATGATTAAAGCCCACTTCATTGTTTTCGACGATCAATGCCCCTTCAGATCCGTCAGTATAGGTAGGATCAGTTTTTGTTAATCTGAAGGAAATATATGGAACAGGTTCTACATACTTGTTATCTTCAGCGTTCTGAATTAATTCAAAAATAAAGTGAGCATCTGTGTTGTTAAGATCCTCCGCTATAATTTTAATAAGATTGATTTGGTTAGTCTTTGACAACTCGCTGTCGTCACGATAAGTCTGGCGAATTTTCTGAATGTGTTTAAATTGTTCGCTTGACATGACAGATTACTCCTTTTTTGGAACTATGAAACATTCAAAAATGAAAAGAAATAGCACATAATTTTTCCGTAATAGAGCACAGAAACATCATCTCACTATGATAGAAAATCCTTTTTGGAAAAGAAAAAATGATTTTTTATACCTCTGTTTCCACTTCCAAAATTCCATAAGCCACGAGTTCTGCCTTAATATCGGCTTTCCTAACCGATTCGTCTAACTCCTTAGTACGTCGTTCATAACCTGCTTCAGCATTGGCGATTTGGCTGTCACGCATCCGACGAATGTTTGGATCATCTACTTGCGCACGCCGTGACTCAAGAATAGAAATCCGTTTTCGATGATATCTTGAGAGGTTTTCTTTTTGGAAGTTAACCATTTCGCGAGCTACTCGCTGATGTTTTTTTAGCGCTTCAGCCCACAATTCCTGGTGTTGTGTTTCCAACTGTTCCCAAACAGAAGATTCAATCGGTAGGTGCTCCTCATGATCGACTGCCTCCTTGAGTAGTCTCTCAAGATGTGGTGCCAAAACTTTATCTAAAGCGATCGGCTTAAGTTCTAAGTTTTCTTTGCTACCAAGGATGTGCCACAAGTAGATAGCAAATTCGTAGGCCCCTTCAGGGACTGTCTTGTCTCGCACCTTTAATGTAACAACAACATCTTGTTCTATGTTCAAAGAAAGTGCTGCTTGCTTCACCAAAGGATGCGTCGGCATTATCAATACAGCGTCAGGATGTTCTCTTCGACAATCTGATTCAAAAGTAATCCTTAAACGAGAATCAGCTCCTTTCAACCAGTTTTCCCATTCCAGAAAGATAGGACCCTTTTCTATGGACAGTTTCTGGAAATCATGTAACAAAGCAATTCTCGCTTCACCAGAAAGTCGAAGGGTTTTAAGTGGTTTGTCACCACGGATTAATTCCTGCGATGTTCCTAATTTCTGCTGAAGATAAAGTGTTACAAGTCTCCGTATTGATTCCGGCAACAACCAGAAATTGGTAGCCTTCTCAACATCTTTCGCCATCTGATCTTCAGGTAGTTGAACACTGAAAAGTTCCAACTGCTCGGCTTCCAACCTCTCATTTTCCTGTATTTGTCGAATCTGAGTATCCGCCAACAGATCCAATTTGGTTCTTCGTTCTTCTGTACTCAAGGCATAGTTCTCGGCGATATCCCGTAACTCTGTCGTGATTTTACCAAGGATTTCTTCGGTTCCGCCTAAGGCACTCTCAAATACACCAATGCGAAGCAAGCATCGTTCATAGATGTCAGCATCAACAGTGCCCGGTGTGATGAGGTTGAAAATAGTAACACTTTCGCTCTCTTGTCCCCTGCGATCAATACGGCCTATCCGTTGTTCAACCCGCATAGGATTCCACGGTAGATCATAGTTGACGATACAGTCACAGAATTGGTAGTCTAACCCTTCACATCCTACTTCTGAGAAAAGCATGAGGTCAATGCTATCGGTCTCAGATCTCGGTTTTTCAAATCGACTGGTAAGTTTTAAACGTTCTTCATCTGGTACGCCGCCGTGGATCATTCCAACGCGAAAACCATCCGCTGCGAGGTGTTTGTAAAGATAGGCGAGCGTGTGGCGAAAACTACTAAAAACCATAATTTTATTATTCGGAAGATTTTGCCTATCTCGGACAATCTGCTGAAGTGCTTCCAGTTTCAAATCCTCTGAATCAAGATTTTTCGCTCTTTCAAGAAGTGCTTGTACATGTTCGCGAATATGCGTAACAAATTCTGCTGAAGGCATCGCATCAACAGCGTCGGCTTCTGTCCATTCAAGTTCGTCAAGGTGACGATTCAGAATATCCTGAAGCAACGGTTCAAGCCCATGTAGACAACTCGCCAATTGTCGGCGGAGCGTCGTTATCATGAAATTAACACTTTGATTACCGTGCAGACTGCGGAATATCTCTTTTTGCGTTTCAATTAGTGCCTCATGGAGTTCATTCTGATCGACAGTTAGTTCGACCTTCACCGTCTGTGGCTTGCGGATGGTAAACTCTCCGATATCGCGGCGCCGGGTTCTGTTGATTATTCCTGAAAATGTGTGGAGTGCCTCCATATCAGTGATAAGTTGTACACGTTCTTCAGGGGTGACGCGTCCACTGGCAAGCTGATTTTTAATTCGCTTGAATTCGGGATTATCCTTAAGAATTGTTTGTCCCCATAAGGTACTCGCTGCCTTGTCAAGGTCATCTTTTGCTGTCTGTGTCCATTCCTTCTCTTGGGCACGCGCGGTGTTGACTGCTTGATTGATGAAGAGGTTGGGTTCCCCCATGCGATTAAAACTCTCCTCATCCAAAATCAGATCGGGGCGGAGTACGTTAAGCAGAACAAATAGGTCGCGACTACGTAGTTGAATAGGAGTAGCGGTCAGGAAAACTGTCGCATCAGCGTTTTCACAGAAAAAACGAACTGCTTCATGATTGGCTGTTCCCTGATTCCGAATGTGATGTGCTTCATCAACAATGACCAGATCAAAGTGAGGAGGTGGATCGAGATCAATAAGTCCCGTCCCACTTTTTCGCCTCCGACTCCCTTCTGGACCATAAAGGAGTGTATTATCTAACAAGGAATAGGGGAGAATTACTTTCTGAAGCTGCTCGGGCCATTCACCATTTAGGTGAGTTTCTCTCAGGCAATATCGTAAAGTTTTTCCATCAAGGTGCGTGAAGTTTTCGTCGAACCGTTTCATCTCACGCATCCATTTTTCCTCAGTTACCAATGCCCGAGGACAGATAATAAGGACAGATTTTAGATCTTGACGCGCTTGTAACTCCCGTAGGATTAATCCAGCCTCAATGGTTTTTCCTACCCCGACGCTATCAGCGATAAGTAACCTCGGCTGTTCTGCTTTGATAAATTTTAGGACCGGTCGATATTGGTATGGAACAAAGTCAATTCGTGCTGTGTTGAGTGAATACAAACTTGACAAAACAGGATAGCGGATTTGCAATGCGGTAAGATAGGCGTGAAACGCATCACACGAAAGACGTTCAAAACCATCAACGTTTTCAATTTCAGCTTCAATCTGCAACTGGGAAGCGTAAAAAATCTGAGGTCTTCCATCAACAAAAACATTAATACGGTTTTCAGGAGTTCCGGGCAACACTGCCATTACAGCCCCACGAGTTTCGGGATTTGATTTTAAGCAAACAATTTGACCTGGTGCGAACTCTGACACAGGGTTTTGGATGTTATTCATACTTTACCTACGTCCTCTCCTTGTAATTTGAAAGTTTTACTCACCTAATAATAGGTTAGGACTATTTAGTTGTAAGGTTTTTTGCACGTTTGAGTGGTCGAGTCGCGAATGGGAGCTCGCCCCTACAGCGAAGAGTCGGGATTAGGAAATCCCTCCTACAGAAGAACTATAGTGGATTCCATAATTACTTAACACATCCTCCGAATTCCGGAACGCCTATGGCACAGGCTAACAGCCTATGCTACAGGTCTGGTAAATGTAAAATTATTTTTAGAATTCACCATAAATGTCCGTAATAATAGGTAGTGCGGTCTTGACACCTATAGAGTCTCGTCAGATTGCGTCTC
>CAZURU010000241.1:0-8293 GCA_964623585.1 uncultured bacterium | reverse complement strand
CCAAGCCAATAATCCGCGCAATCCGTGTCATCCGCGATAATCCGCGATTCTGACAGAAAAGGGGACAATAACTCAACGCACGCGAAGATGGATGATAATGCAAGGATGGATGAAGAAGTTTAAAACAGAAAACCACCTCGGTGTAGAGGCGGGTAACCTATTCTCCCAGCCGTCTGGGAGACAGCACGGCATACGCAACAGTTTTCGGCTACGCTTTTACTTCTGGTCTTCGACAGAAAACCACCGTAATAGAAGGTGGGCAACCTATCTTGCTGAACGGTCAACAAGCAGCATGGCATACGCAACAGTTTTCGGCTGCTATTTTACTTCTGGTGTCTGCTATAATTATAATCTTTTTGGCGTGTGATGTCAAGGTATTTAGCAAAAAGAAAGCAGAACCTACATCCACCGCCAAGGATGGGTTCAGTCCTGCACTATGAATATTTTAATAATCAGTCTGCGATATGTCAAGTGTTTTCTGAATTAAGTATAAAATCTTCAATACTTTTTTGAACAGACGCAGGTTTGTGTGACTGGTTGTGTGGTATACTTAAACATTAATGTGAATTAGAAGGGAGGTTTTAAGATGATTATAGATGCTCAGCAAAGAGATAAGATTTTAGCTGCTCACTTTGCGGCAACACACCTAAGTGAGTCTACATTGGATTTTAAGGCATTCGTTCATCGGATGCACCGCGAGAACAAGTACGATCAACTTAAACTATGGTGGAACGACATGGATGCACTGCGGGTAATCCGGGATGCGGAGCATTATATTAGAAGTAAGAACTCAGAAAAGGAACAATCTATAGAGTCAACCGAGAATCTGTTTGTGGGTGAAAATGGGTTTGTCCAGTTGAAGGAAAAACCGATTGGTAAAATTTATAATTTTTACCGCATTGTGCTTCCACAGGAGATGCAGATAAAAATAGCGTATGACAGTTTAATTGCCCGTTTTTGGACATTTGTGCAACAGGAAAAATGCGCAATTCGTCTGTCTGAGAACGATTTGACAATCCGAATCTTTATTCCATTAACAGATTCAAACATTGGGTTTGATATTATATCTGAATGGGACGAATTCATCAAATTTGCTTACTCAAAGAACGAGTTATATAAGTCATTTGTAATTTTTGTTAATCATATTAGAATTGCACAAACTAGCCGTCCTGGCGCGGGAGTGGGATACGTCCGTTTTCCACCAGCTACTAAGGAGATGGCGAATTATCTCGCTGCATTTTACTTTGCAAATCTCGAAAACAGAATTTTGTATGATAAAGTTTATACTGATAGTAGTAAAGCTAACCAAAATGCTAAAGCGAAAGTAGAAGAATATCAAGACAGGGTAAGTCAATCTACGCTTTCTCCAAAGAAACAAGTTTCGGATGAGAAAAAACTTGATGAATGGCAAACTAAACTATCTCAAGCAAAGGTGATACTTAGAGATGTTAAACAAACCAACCAGATAGAACTTAAGCGAAGTTTGTCTGAATTGTATGAGGAAATTGGGGAAAAGAATTTTGAGCATATACAGAATCTTTCTCGTCAGTTTATTGGTACAGCAAGAATGCAGTTTGGTCCAAGTGTCAAACCTAAATCTAAAAACGGGGAAATAGAAAGTACTATTATTGATATTCTCAATGAACCACTTGCCCCACCAGCTTGCCCATTGGTATCGATTAAGCAGATTCCAAGTTTCCTAGAACGCAAAGCTGGTGATATGAATAGTGCCAATTTCTGTTACAGTTGTGGCAAACTCTTTTCAAAAGAATCTCAGAAATATAAAGCAAATCGTTTTGTACTTGCAACTCCTTCTAAACGTCCCCAATCAGGTGGAAGTGAAACTCGTCCTAATATTTGTGGTGAATGTATGACTGTTGCATTTGCTTGTCCTGTTAAACTAACGAGTGGATCTGTTGTTGTGAAGCTTGCACCGAGTGGTCAAGCAGATCAATCATTTTCCGTTGAAAATCACCTAAGAATGTTGACTCTTGGGGAGTTAAATTTGGTTGCGGGACGTTACCTCTTGATTAACTGCCGAGAGTTTGTGGGACATGGTAGCAGCCGGAAACCGGTATCAGAAAAAATTGGACAATTACAGTACACGCTTTGGCAGGTTGCTCGTATATTTCCCACTGCGGCATTGCAAACAATGAAGTTTATACTCATTGCTGATGGAACTGAAATCCCATTGGAAAGTCGGCACTTTGTATGGTTGAGCCTACTCAATGAAATTTTTTCACCAAAACTTGTCATTGGAAAGCGAGATAATATCCCGCTTGGACAAGCAATCCGCTTCGTTCAGAAAGACGAAGTGATTTTAGCAATTGATAGACTTGTGAAAGCAAAAGACGCACAAGCCAAACCACTCACTGATCAATCTTACAGTGAAAAGCGTAGTCTTGAGGAACTCCGTGAAAAGCACTGTACTTTACTCAAAGATTCCTCAAAAGGAGACAAACTCATGGAAAAACAAGCTGAGCTTTATCGAGATGTAGCTGCCCTCACAGGGCTGACCTATGCATATTGTCAATATATTTTTAGATTGCTCAAAGAATCTAAAGGAGATGAGAAGGCTCAAAAAGAAATCAAGAAGTTGATTGAGAACGTTGATAATCCAAGTTTTTTCAGCTATGGAGCCGCTCATGTACTCCCTAATCCGCGTATTACGATGTACCGCAATGATGATAACTATTTCTGTTTTGATCAAGCCAAAAGTTTATTGGCTGAACTAACTGGACGCGAGGGACATAAACAGAAAGCACAAGATGCATTGGAAATATCCTTTGACGATATTCTCAATGCGTATGCTAAGTTATCAGAGAAACACAACAAGGAACAATGGGGCAATTTATCTTATCAACTGAAACTAAGCCTCTATGCCAGATTCCCAATACTATTCAAAAAGGAGATTAACAAAAATGCTAAATGAACAACGTTTTAACTTTGATATTTACGCAATTATTGAAGGTGGTCAAGAACTATATTTTGGGCACGAGACACAAGTGAATGTTAATGTAGTGGAAAGAGTCACTATCGCTGTATCTAATGAAGATAGTGAACTTAAGAAATGCTATATTTCCCCAACAAAACGGCGTGGTGTAGAAAGGCGTACGTTGATTTGGGCACCCCTCGGAAACGAACTACTGGGCCAGAAGTTGGACTGCGGCATCCCTAACACTTGTGGCGAAACGAACTGTCCAATATGTCGTGTTTTTGGTGCACTTATTCCCGGAGAAAGGACGTATGTTGGTCGTTTAACTCACGGCGGTGGTGTCGCTATTCAACCACTTAACCCAGAAGAAAAGCAACGTGCAATGCACCCTTCACTTATCCGGCAGGAAGGTGATGAGACACCGATGCCTTTCAAACGCGAGTACAATGAACCAGGATTACTATACCCTATTTACAACCATTGTATGAGCATGACCGATAGTGAATTTTCTTCTGTGGCTTACGCGTTCATGAGTGCGTTGGCTCGCTTAGGAGCAGGTAATCCGAAGGGTGTTAAGGTTTATGATGCCCCGCTTATCAAAGAGGATGTTGATGAACCGTGGATTGTTGTTGATCGGTATCTTGCGCCACTCGGTAAACGTCCTGTCATTTCGCCAAGTATTACAGACGTTGGGACTGCGAAAAAACAGTTTAAAAAGGCTGCCTTTTCAGTAGCAGGGGAGGAACAAAAACCAACCGATGAATTAACAAAAGGCAAGTTTCACCGATATGTCGGAGATAACGCCATTTCTAAACTATCAGAGTATCTAATAGAGTTTGAAAAGGAGGAACTCAATGTGGATGCTAAAACTGTTGATTAAACCGACATCCGGGTTAACATTCCGGAGGATGCCTTCGTCTATCTTGCACATCAGTACGTACCCGTTTCTGCCACCGACAACGATGTCCGGCTTTTTACGCCGATTGAAATTGCTGGAAGCTGGACATCTACCGGAAACCGATGTTAAAGATCCGGATTACTACGCCTTATCGCCTCAACTTTGTCCACTTGGAGCATACCCAAGGAAAAGAGAGTATCGTATTCATACAACAAAGCGGCATGGAATGTCGAACTTAAAACATAACGCTTTCTCGCGTATTGTTAGCGATAAAAGGAAGAACATAGAAAACTACCAACTTCATACATGGGAATATCTTTTCACAGAAAAGCTCGTCGGTTATGTGGTATCGGAAGACAAAGAACTTTTAAGCCAATTGAAGACAGTTAAAAACTTTGGTTGTAAAATTGGCAAAGAAGGATACGCTTTTGTGGATGGGATTAGTGGACCGACTGAACTCGTTTTGAAACAGGTGAAAACCAAACCTGATACGCTTCTGCCCGGTACGGCACTCGTTGGAGTTCCATGTGAGGCGTTTCCACTTTATCGGTACGCATGGGGAGAAGGTGCATCTGAAAATACTAACCTTGAACACCCAGAACCAAGTGATATTAAGGGGTTCGTTCCATTTGTTGCCGGTAAGGTACACGGAAAAATTGAACTTGATTATTATACCGATGGAAATGTTCATCTTCCGAAACTCTTTATTGATGAATTGTGGAAAGGAGAGGAAAATGGCTAATGAAAATAATACTCTTAAAGTTGGAAGGGTCTTTTTTGAGCCTGATAGTGGACCGGAAATAAAAAAAGTAACCATCCTTACATTGGATAGTCATGTTGAAAACGTCGTTACTTTGGTGAACAATTTTCAAAGAGATTTCTATCCTGCCTTTAAACAGAGTGAGAAACCAACTCGTGATCTCCTTATACGTGCTGCCGAGAAACACGATGACGCGAAACCCTTAACCTTCCGCGTGACCTATCGGAGTTACAAGGAAAACGGACGCAAATCTCTCGGCTATTCCTTTGCAGGTCACCGCTTTAAAGTTTCCGATCCTGACCGTTATGTAGAATTGCTCATACGGATGCATCATGAATTTTCTGTTGAGGGTATCGTTAAGGCACAAGCAGAACTCAGAACAGAGAACGAGTTAGCAGACAAAAAATTCAAAAACTTTCCATTTGACCTATACATATTAGAGATGTGTGATCAGATCGAGGCAGAACTTGAGACTTACGCCTTCACAAATGATGTCCAACCACGTGTCTTTATGGATTTTCACTCGCGCAGACGTGAGGATGAGGATAGAAAAATTGAAGTTAGTCCTTATCCATTTGATAGGGAGGAGATACCTTTACCGCTTACATATTATGAATTTGATGTGTGTGAAGAACATCGTCATCAAATATCTAAGGCTCTGAAAAAGAATAATCGTGAAAAGGGTGTTGACTTTCTCCGTGAGATGATTGAAAACGCACACAACAAAGTGGAATGTCAACAAAAGGAGATGATTTTATGCAAAGCGCATTAGAAGCATATCAAAATCTTGCGAACTTTGATCCAAATCCGATGCAGAAAGAACTTTTCGATCACATCGCTCCAAAAAAGCAAAATCCTGCCCTTCTGCTCAAAGCTCCCACAGGCAGCGGTAAAACGGAGGCTGCACTCATTCCAAGTCTTGATTCTGGTCGCCGTTTGTTCCTCATATTTCCCTCACGTAGTCTTGTTGACGACCAGATTGGACGGTGTGAAAAATATCTTCAGCGTGCCTCAGAAAAGGCTGACAAACCTTATGCGCTTGTAGTTGACAGAGGATCTGAGGCATCACGCGCCGTTTTTAAAAATGGAAAAGAATTGAAAGAAGGGAAACGGCATCTCTACGATGGAGATGTAATCCTTACAACATTTGACAAATTCTTATATCGATTCTTCGGTTTCGGTGAGCCTAATAAGTCTTATATTTTTCCGTTCCGAATTCACCACAGTCATCGTCACAATCTATTCTGTTTTGATGAGGTGCACGCCTACGATCAAGTTGCGTTTGTCAATTTTGAACGTCTCATTAAGGCACTTTACAAAGCCAACTTAGATATGGTTGTTATGACAGCAACAATGCCTGAGACCTACCAAAATGAACTAAATTTCTTGGATACCGTTGACTATATTACAAAAGATGAGAATAAACTGAATTTGGAAAGTTGGCAGGAACAAAAGCAGAAAAGACATCATCCAGACAAAACAATTACACTTATTGATGCAAAAACGCAGAAAGAAGTTACGGACAAAATACGGACTTGTGTTTCACAGCGATACAAAACAGGTAAACGGATTATTGTTACTATTGAAACAATTAAGGACCTCATTCCAGTTTACAACGACCTGAAAGAAATGGATGACGGTGAGAACATTTTTCTTTATCACGGACGTCTCACTAATTACCAACGCAAAGAAGTTTATCGTAAACTCAAGGACATTGAAAACAACGGAGCGGGTTATCTGCTGTTCACAACAAGCTCAATTGAAGTCGGATGTGACCTTGACGCGCATTTGCTTGTTACCGAGTTGTGCAACCCCGATTCGCTTATTCAACGCGCGGGCAGATGCAACCGAAAAGGAAAAATTAAAGATGCTGAAATCATTGTTATAGGAAACAAAATACCATCTTTCCTCTCCATCCTTTCCGATGAAAAGATGGAGAAATACCTTGAGAAGTTGCATCAACAGAACGGGAAAAGTTTCAATCCAAACGACATCCTTGAACTCCTGGATTACGCTCAGCATTCTGACTATAGGGCGGAGGTGCTTTTTGATATGTTATATGAATATGTCTATGAAGCGCGTCTTGAAAATAAACCTATACACGATAGAGGACTTGTGATTACGCGGAGTTTTGAACCCTCAATTACGCTTACAACCAAAGTACCAGAAAAAGGGGTAAAGCACAGTCCAGAAAACGCTGTGAGCGTCTCCCTCCAAAATTGTATTGCCAGAGCAGCTGATAATGAATCTGTTAACCAAGATTATAAGGTATATCAAAGGTATTACGATGAGTATAACGAGGAATTTAAGTTTGTTGAACTTACTCGTGGTGGAAGTATCTATTTTAAAGAACTCTATGTTGAAGTACCTGAATCTTACTTTTCAGAAGAGTTGGGCTACGTTGAACCACCCAAAGTGTTTGAATATCGTGGCGATAGAGGCTACCGACAAAACTTAGCCTATAAGACTACTGATGAAAACGGTAAACCTAAAGATATCTGGTTGTATTATTTGAAAGATTTTGAGAAACCTGCATCAGAAGATATGACACAACTTCCACCTACAGAACCGATCAGTGTAGAACCTGAAAAACATGAAGAGATTGAACAGTTGAGTCTGTTTTAAAACAGCATAAGGAGAACCCCAAAATGCCAATCAGCACACTCATCTCACTCATACCCGATACCGATGTAAAACTCCGTCCAACGATGGGGCACCATGCACATGCCGCGTTTCTCTCCATCATGCGAGAAACAAATCCGGAAGTAGCGAAAGACCTACATGCAACATCAACACAAAAACCGTTCACCGTATCACCGCTAATAGCCGATGGTAAAAGACGTGGAGAGCATCTCCACATCCGTGCTGGGACAGAGTGTAGACTCCGATTCACCTTTCTTGACGATAAACTTTTCGCCTTCTTCGGACAATCTTTTCTCACAAAAGTGTTGCCAACGATACGACTCGGAGATGCCACATTTCAGGTGAAGCAGCTGGTATCCCATGCAACAGATGAACAGAGTTGGAGCGGAAGCGCAACATACCCCGATTTAGTCCAGTCCGCAAAAACAGAAACACGAATGAGCTTCCGATTCTATTCACCTACAGCGTTTAGACGATTAACATCACGTGGACAAAAAACCCGCAACGATGCTAACGTCGATATGGAACGATGCTATCAAAGTTGGGTCAACAAGTGGAACGCCTTCGCACCTATCAACCTTGACAAAAACGAAATCCTTGAGTTCATAAGAGAACATGGACAACTGACAGCCGTTGACACAGAATCAAAGAGACTCAACTACGGCAAGCATACCGTACCAGGGTGGGTTGGCAACTGCGCGTGGATTTTCTATCCAGAGAAATCACTTGATGAAAATACACTTCGCATAGTGAACTGTTTATCAAATTTCGCGTTCTACTGCGGAACAGGATATAAAACAACAATGGGGATGGGTCAGACAAGAAGAATATAAGGAAGGGTGGAAGATTGGAAGGGTGGAAGGAAGAATGGAAGGTTGGAAGATTGGAAGGGTGGAAGGAAGAATGGAAGGGTGGAAGATTGGAAGATTGGATGGATGATTGGAAGGGTGGAAGGTTGGAAGATTGGAAGGAAGATTGGAAGAGAATGGAAGAATGGAAGGTTGGAAGATTGGAAGGTTGGATGGATGATTGGAAGGATGGATGGAAGAATGGAAGG
>CAZURU010000240.1:0-8295 GCA_964623585.1 uncultured bacterium | reverse complement strand
CTGATAACACTACGTTTGTCCCCTCAATGTCTATCTGTTTCACATCCGAAAATCCGATACCGATGCTATTCACAGTTTCAGTAATGTCCTTGATTTCAAAGGGTGTCAGGGGAATTGCGGTATCAGTTGTATTGGCATTTACTGAAGTTATAGTAGGGACCTGTAAATCCAATCGGAATTGATATGTCGTCGCACTCTGTGCAATATTACCTGATGTATCTTGTGGTGTTATGGATAGACTATATGTACCACTTCGTGTCAATTGAACGAATCGAACGACTAACTGGGGGGTAACTATATCAGAACCTTCATTCTCTTCAAGCGACACAGCTATCCCTTCACCATCAGGTCCTGATAACGCTACGTTTGTCCTTTCAACATCTATCAGCTTCACATCTGAAAATCCGATATCGATACTATTGAAAGTTTCAGTAATATCAGTGATCTCAAAAGGTGTCAGTGCAATTGCGGCATCAGTTGTATTGGCATTTACTGAAGTTATTGCGGGAACCTGTAAATCCAATCGGAATTGGTATGTCGTAGCACTTTGTGCAACATTACCCGATGTATCTTGCGGTGTTATGGATAGACTATACGTCCCGCTTCGTGCTAATGGAACGAATCGAACAACTAACTGGGGAGTAACTATATCAGATCCTTCACCCTTTTCAAGCGACACAGCTATCCCTTCACCATCAGGTCCTGATAACGTTACGTTTGTCCCTTCAATATCTATCAACTTCACATTCGAAAATCCGATATCGATACTATTGAAAGTTTCAGTAATATCAGTGATCTCAAAAGGTGTCAGTGCAATTGCGGCATCAGTTGTATTGGCATTTACTGAAGTTATTGCGGGAACCTGTAAATCCAATCGGAATTGGTATGTCGTAGCACTTTGTGCAACATTACCTGATGTATCTTGCGGTGTTATGGATAGGCTATACGTCCCGCTTCGTGCTAATGGAACGAATCGAACAACTAACTGGGGAGCAACTAACTCAGAACCTTCATCCGCCTCTAACGTTACAACTACGGATTCACCATTTGGTCCTGATAGTGCTACATCTGTTTCGCCAATGTCTATTCGCTTGACATCTGAAAATCCAAGCGCGATACTATTGACAGTCTCAGTAATGTCAATGATTTCATAAGGTGAAAGTGCGATAGTGGCATCCGTTGTTTGAGCATTTACTGAAGTGATTGCAGGGCCCTGTAAATCCAGTCGGAATTGGTATGTCGTAGCACTTTGTGCAACATTACCTGATGTATCTTGTGGTGTTATAGATAGTCTATACGTTCCGCTTCGTGTCAATGGGACGAAGCGAACGACTATTTGAGAGCCATCGTCCTCTTCAAGCGACACATCTATCCCTTCACTATCCGGGCCTGATAGTGTTACGTTTGTGTTTTCAATATCAATTTGCATGACATCAGTGAATTCAAGGATGAAACTACTAACTGCTTGAGTAACCTCAACAATTTCATAGGGTGTAAGGGATACGGTATCATTTGTTGTTTTAGCTTTTACTGAAGTTAAGCTAGGAAGTAGAGAATCGAGGCGGAACAGATATAGTACTGCCCCTTTTGCGACATTGCCGGCGATATCTTGAGGCGTTACTGACAATGTATATTCTCCATCTTGTGTTAAGGTGACAAAATTCGCTGTTAGTTTATCAACACCATTATTGGTTATTGTAAGCGGTATTTCAGTTGCATTAGGTGCAGTAAGGACTATGTTTGTATTGGCAAAATCCATACGTGTGGAATCAACAAAACGCAAGGTGAGTTTACTGACGGTTTCGGTGAGTTCGGTAACCTTATAAGGTGTTAAGTTTAACGGTGTCTCCGTATTCAAAGTTACTGTGGATATACTTGGGGCTTGAGAATCATAGTAGACCTTATACGCTGCTTCGTCTGAATTGCCAGCATTATCAACAAGTTTAACCGTGATGCCGTATTCACCATCAGCACTACCATCTGTTGGAAGCGGTGTTGAGAGCGTAAAGTAGAGTTGGTTACTATTATCATGTGTTAATACACCGGATACATCTTCTCCATCACTCTGATGTAGTTTAATTTCTTGAGAATCAAGCTCAAGCAGTGCTGGGCCGACATCCTCAACAGTTATCTGGAACTGTGTTAGACTTCCACCAACATACGTCATTGGCTGATGCAATTCAATCAGTGAAGAAGCGGTTATTCTGGGTGCCTGTGTATCATAGATGAACTGTCTATTAACCACTTTACCTTTTCTTCCCACTTTGTCTGCGGGTGTAACGGATACATTATAGATTCCATCAACACTACCATCTGCTGGAAATCGTAACGGTTTCCATGTTAACTGATTCAGATCATTAGATTGTGTGTTACCTGCGACCTCAACACCACTTTCGTTAGTAACAGTGATTGATGTATTATCATCACTGAAGTCATCACTAAGAGCCAAACCAACCCCTGCAGGTTCTATGAATGTTGCAACTATTGTTGTGATAGCATCATTGACATAAATTGTAGAACTAAGTTGTCCCTCGATCAGGATCGAACTAACGCTTGGTAATGCAATATCAAGTCGAAACTGATATTCTACTGCTGTTTGTGCGATGTTTCCAGCAATGTCTTGGGGTGTCACTCTCAACGTATACACACCGTTTTCTGTAATTGAAATGAAGCGTACGCTTAATTGAGATAAGTTTCCTTCTTGTATAAATGCTTCTTGTGTAAGAGAAATCTGTTGACCATTTGGTGCTAACAATTCAACGTTTGTATTCTCAAAGTCCAGACGAGTTGGGTCAGTAAACGTAAGCGTGACTTGGTTAATTACATCATCAATGTGGACGATTTGGTGTGGAATTAAATCAATCAAAGTATCTGAAGTGTTTGCTTTCACTGTAGATATCTTTGGAATTGCAAATTCCAAACGGAATGGATATAGAGCTTCTCCGCGTGCAGAATTACCTGTTATGTCTTGAGATGTAATGGACAGCGTATATAATCCATCTCGAATTAGAGACACGAAACTTGCAGTAAGTTGATCAACACCATTGTTTTCTAAATTGAATGGAATGTCTGAACCATCAGGACCTATAAGGGAAAACACAGTGTTTTCAAAATCCACACGTGTAGATTCCACAAAATTGACGGTAATTTTGTTTACCGATTCTCTGAGGTCTGTAACCTGATACGGTATTAAGTCTAACGGTGTATCAGTGTTCAAAGACACTGTAGATATAAGTGGTGCTTGTGAATCGTAAAAGATGTTATGTTGGCCTTGATGTGCATTACCTGATCTATCAATAAGGTCAACTGTCAGCAGATACTCACCATCTGCGCTACCATCAGAAGGGAGCGGTGCTGATAGTGTGAAGAAAAGTTGATTAACGCCGTCATGTGTAACCTTTCCATCAATAATTTCTCCATCATTTTTTGCCAAAGTGATTGACTGTGTATCAAGGTCAAACAAGGCAGGCCCGACATCTTCAATTGTAAACTGTAGTTGTGGGAAACTTCCCCCAAGGTAAGAGACAGGTTGGTGTAATGTTAATGGTGAAGCGGATGTAACGCGCGGTTCCTGTGTATCGTAGATGAATCCCCGCAATGCAACATCTCCTGTCCGGCCAGCATTATCAACAGGGGTTACGGAAACTGTGTATGTTCCATCAGCACTGCCATCTGTAGGTAGTACTGTAGGTCTCCAAATCAGTTGCCAATTCTGTTGATCCTCGTCGTTAAGCACAGTCGTGCCTGGTACAGGAAGTCCAGTTTCACTGGTTACAACGATTCTGGATTCACTATCGCCGGCAGCTAAACCTATTCCTGTTGGATCTACAAGTGTAGCGATGATCTCATCTACACTATCATCCACATAGACAAGTCCTCCACTTTTACCCCCAATGAGTACTGTCGCAACAACGGGTACTGCAATTTCCAAATCAAATTTGTAGACGTAAGGGAGTTCAGAAATGTTACCGATTCTATCTGTTGGCGTAACGGTAAGGGTATATGTGCCGTTACTTGATAGGTTTCGGAAATTTAAAGATAAAACGGCATCACCATCATTACTACGTCGGAATGCGATTTCAGTATTATCTGGTCCTACTAAAGAGATGACGGTGTTCTCAAAATCGATATTGTCTTCTACAAATGTAACATTTATCTGTGAAAAGGTCTGATTAACATCTATTGCACTATCAATTGACAAACTTGCCATCGGTTCAGTAACCGTCTTAACTGTTTCTATAGATGGATACTGTGTATCTAATAATAGTGGAAATGTCTGTGTGTAACGTTCTCCGGTAAAGTCTACGAAAAACACAAAGACAGCGTATTCCCCATCTGCTGTACCGTTTCGTGGAAAGGCTGTTTCGGTGCTCCAAGTTAATTGATTGTTGACTGCGTCATGTTCAACCTTTGCATTTGGCACAACAACCCCGTTTGCGTTTGTTACGACAATATTTGATCTATCATAGTTTATACCTGTCCCGATATAATTTTCAAGCACTGCAGCTATATCTGTAATACTGCTAATAGTACCGTTCTGTGGAGCGGTCAATCGGACTTTCGGTTTCGTCGTGCTGACAAGGTAGAATGGCCGTCTAACTGCAGCACCTACATTCCCTGCATTATCCGCTGGGGTCACCTCAATAGTATATGTGCCATCATCCGAACCATCTAATGCAATTTGCTGTAGTAGCGTCAATGTAACAGTATCGCTGCCGTTGCTGGCTATATTTACCGGAACTTCAACTTGATTCTCTCCTATACTCCGTGTCAATCTATAGTTGCTTTGTGCAAAATCAATACCACTCGTTTTTTCGTTCAACTTTACGACAACTTCTGTTAGACTTGACACGGTCTGATTCGGAGCGGGGACGGTTGAAGTGACCTTAGGCACTTGCGTATCATAGATGAGTTGGTAATTAATTATATTGGAATTTCCTAAAGCATCTATAGCCTTAATGGATATGAGGTATGTACCATCTTGACTGCCATCCGTACTCAGGATCGGAGAATCCAAGATATAAGTTAGCACACTGTTGTCTTTATCTACAAAAGCACGACCCGATATTGCATCAATACTGCCATCAGATTTAGGTGTGCCGAAGATGATATTCGTAATATCTTGTGAACCTGCAAATAAAACGCCAATTCCTGACTCACCATCACTGAATGTGGCAACAAACTGATTGAGTGGAAGGTTGTAATAGGTTGTACCTCCCAATATATTAAATGTTGGACCATCTCGTGTGGGTTGAAGTGAAACAAGTTCTGGTGCTAAATTATCAAAAATGAATGCTATGCTAATAGGTTCAGTTCTATTATTTGCTTTGTCTGCTCCAATAATTTCAACAGTATACTGTCCGTCCTGAATTCCATCTGTGGCTAATAGTGGCGTGCGTAATTGCCATCTTATTTTATTAGTTGATATTTGTGTCTGTTCGCCGAGTACTAAGCTCCCGTCTGGGCCCTTTAAACGTATAGATGATCCGGGAAGATCAAGTTCTATATTATCTTCTAACTCTGCCTCAACATAACTTGTTCTCCCACTGAGTCCACTACCTTGTGTGAATTCTTCTCTGTTAGTGCTGAGACCAATTAATGTCGGAGGTGTGTTATCAAAGTGGAATCTCACTCTACTTGAGGCAAGGTTCCCGACCCTGTCTGATATGAAAACTGTTACTTCATAATTTCCATTTTCTGAGAAGTCGTCAAGGGTATTGCCGAGTGTTAATTCTGCTCTGTTGTTACCCGTAACAGTTAATGCCCCTCTAAGATTCGTACCGCCGACAGGTCTTATACGTATCTCTGTATCACGATGACTGAAGTAGAGCGGAGTACCGCCGCTAGCGTCTGCAGTGAAACTGATTGACTGAATTGCGGCATTTACATACGAACCATCTATCAGTGGGATTGAATCATTGATCTGTATACCGGTGATAGTAGGTTCTTCAGAGTCTATCGTGATCTGCTCTGTTGTTTTCACAACAGCTGTATTACCACCTCTATCAATTGCGTTTAACTTCAACTTATAACTTCCATCTTCAAAGATTCTTCTGTTTCCATCTTCTCCATCCCAATAAAAGGTATGACTTCCTTTCGTTGTGTCCAATTCTATTCTGCGTCCAATGGACCCACCACCACCAGCACCTCTCTCGATTTCTAACCATGCTTCTGCGACGTCTTCGCTGAGTGTATAGTAAACCGGAACCGAGTCAAAAATAGGCGAAAACTCACTATAGCCAACACTGACATCCTCAATTTTAGGAGGAGTCTTATCTAATGTCGCTTCTATCGTAAGATCATTAATTAAAGCAGCTGGAAGGGCATTATTGGGATCACTGTCGTTGTCAATTACTACCTTAATTGTGTAAACACCTTCATCTAAGTCTACGCGTTCGGGTGGTTTGTCTGGGTTTTCACGCTTCCCATCCCATATAAACTCGACGGTCTGATTCTTTAGTAGCTTTTGATCTGTGTCTGGACCTGTGGTTATTTGCCTACGATCACCCAGCCTTTCTGCGTATATTTCGTATCTATACACCTGCTCATCTTCCAGAGCATCGCTGGTTGTAAAGGTGATGGTAAGTTTTTCAGTATCTCCATCAAAAACCGAATCACCGTTTGCATCAACGGATAGACTTGATATACCCGCCCAGGCAGGCGAATGTATAACGAACAGAACACAGAATAGAACAACTGGTAACTGAAATATTGATAAGTGTGTCCACCGGAACTTGAATGGAAATATAGGACACTTTTTGTCAGGACACACAACGGAAAGCCTTTTATTGATTATTGTCACGCATTTTCCCCCACTACTGCAAGTTTATGTCTTAAGATTTTTTGATTTAACAGATATGGTATTATTTCAATTATTTATTAGACGCAATTATTATAATTAGGTTGATAAAAACCGAATTTCGTAGGTCGGGTTGAGGTATGAAACCCGACACGGAGTTTATATAAAGACTGACCTGTCGCTAGTTAATATTTTATTGGCGCTTCGCTCTACCCGACCTACAAAAAGAGAATAATGGCAATTGATTAATCAGATTTGGTATAATCTAACCGATTTCACCGTTCTCAATCATTGTCAGAAGTGCTGAATCTTCAGCGGTGAGTGGCAATGTTATTTTAGCGCGTTCTCTGCTTGAGTGGTAGGTCGCGAAGATAAGCTCAGTGGCTTGCATGGCTTTGCGTCCGCTCAGTTCGGGTTCGCGTCCTGTCTTGATGCTGTCAATAAGGTCAAGGACAGAAAGTGTGGTATCATTACCTCTGGGAGTGACATCACTGAGATCGGGTTTTTCCCATTCTGTTGAACCTTCATGCAAGACCTTAACAGGGGCACCACCTCCGACATCAATAATACCTTTTGTGCCGATGATACGGTTAGAGAAACCTTTTAAGGATACACCGCCTGTGGTTAATAGGCCTTCAACACCGTTTTTCCATCTGTACCACGATAGTCCACTATTTTCAACACGTGTTCCGAAGACAATTCTCTCATCTGTTACATCTATCTGACCGATAACCCACTCAACAGGTTCGTCATTATTATAATAAAAGAACATATCAAACCAGTGTGTTCCCCAGTCAAGTAGATTCGAACATGAACCTTCTATACGACGTATCTCACCGATTGTTCCATCATTTGCCAGCTGTTTAGCCTTAATGAACTGTGCACCGAACCTGCGTTGATGGCAAAAAGTTATTACAACATCGTTATCTACACACGCTTGGTAGAGTGCTTTTGCGTCCCCCCACGTAGGTGCCATCGGTTTCTCTGAATGAATCGCTTTGATACCGCTGTTTGCAGCTGCAATGACCATATCCCTATGAAGCGCAATCCACGTACAGACGCTGACGAAGTCAAGTGATTCCTTCTCCAACATCTCATGATAATCTTCATAAGTTCTTGGTACATCAAACTGTTCGGAGAACTTCTCTCGTGTTCCGGCAACGGGATCAGCACATGCGACGATTTCAACATCGGGTGATGCCTTATATCCATTTGCATGTGCGCGTCCCCGTCCACCACAACCTATAATACCTGCTTTAAATGTTGCCATAGTTATTTCCTTTCATTTAAAAAAGTTTAATTTCAACCTTATCGATACAAAAATAAACAACTTTGATGTTGACGCTTAGTTCAAATACTGCTATACTTTATCACAAGTTCATATTGAAACTCAAGTCACTTTTTAGGTGATACCATTTCTACTTTATGAATATACCATTTTCGTAGGTCGTGTAGAGGCACGCCAATAAAATATTAACTGGCGACCTGTATTGCTC
>CAZURU010000239.1:0-8380 GCA_964623585.1 uncultured bacterium | reverse complement strand
ATCGGTTTTAGTTTGCCGAATCGTGCTGTGAAGGGTGATGGGTGATCATGTTTCTTGCTATTAATCAGACTGACGTTATCTGTAGATATACATAGGAGACAATCATGGATACCTTAAAAGAATTTGCATTCAAACAGAAGAAGTATATGCCTGTTTTTCCAAAGGCAATTGGTAAACCGACTATTTACATTGAAGGATATCCCTACGAGGATGACGAACCGATGGCAGCATCCGAATTTCACGCTGAGCAGATTGTTACCTTTGCAGACCAACTCAAACGCTACTTCAGGATCAATCCGCTGGTTCACATTGCTGTTGATTGTTTTCTCTTTTATAGTGAAGGAGACATCAGTAAATGTGTCGCACCTGATATTTTTGTTGTACTTGGTGTTGAAAAGTATCCATTACGGCGCAGTTTCTATACCTGGTCAGAGGGGGCAGTCCCAGTTACTGTTTTTGAGTTTCTCTCTGAATCAACTGCACCTTATGATCGACATAGAAAAGTTGAGATATATCTGAACGATATTGGTGTTCAAGAATACTTTATCCATCAACCTGAGATGGATAAGCCTGCAGAGTTTTGTGGGTGGTGGCGGAGTTCATCAGGGGATATGGTTGAGATGGAACCGGATACGGATGGTGGTTTGTTTAGCTCGGCATTGAATCTGTTGTTTCGGTGGGAGGATGATCATACAACACATGTAAGGTTATTGCGTCCGTATCTTCCTGATGGTACACCGATTACGACTTCTATGGAGGAAGAACAGCTTCGGTTGCAAGAAAAAGAACTCCGGTTGCAAGAAGAAATACTTCGGTTGCAAGAAGAAATACTTCGTGAGGAAGCGGAAGAACGGGCAGCTGCAGAAACGAAACTTAGACAGGAAGCGGAAGCAAAGGCTGCTGCAGAAGCCAAACGTAGACAGGAAGCGGAATCTGAATTGGAGCAACTTCGTGTCCAACTCGCTAACAGACAAAACGAAACACCTTAAGAAAGATCCGAATTACCAATAAATACAGAAGTTGAATATCTGCTCCGGTGTATAGAAACCTTCAAACACGGTATCGGTTTTAGTCAAATGTATCATTTTGTGAAAGGGTGATGGTTAAGTTATACCACTTATGACTAAATTAAAAAAAGATGAATTACTAAAATGATAATACAGGTAAGAAATCCTAAGATTCTTCAAAAAATTACTTCAAGTATATTCATTTCATAGTTTATGCTGAGCTACCTGAAGGTTTACGTGCAATCGGAGATAAATCAAAAATAGAACCAGAAATTAAGCAGCGTGACGATAATACCTTTGAATACAAATGGACGGTGACAGTATAGAAGCATACCATGTTTGAAAACGAAGTATATCTGAAGGAATATCTTAAAGATCTTAATCCATCTCAGTTGAATGCAGTAACACAAGCCCCTGGTGCATTGCTAATATTAGCTGGTCCAGGTTCAGGCAAAACACGTGTGTTAACTACACGGATTGCTCATTTAGTGAAGCAACATTCAATAAAGCCAAACCGTTGTCGCGCGATAACTTTCACGCGTGCTGCCACTACAGAGATGAAAGAACGCCTAGCTAAATTAGGAGTGGCGGACGTAGTCGTTTCAACAATTCACGGACTTGCTCGGGAGATCATTGACAGATTTTATTACTCACACCCCTACTTGATGCAAATGTGTTCAGTTGCAAAACGCACAGCACCGCTTTGTTGGATTGATGGAATGGACGAGTCACAACTTCCTATGTTTAAACATAACGAACAAGTATATCGAGCAACTCCAGAAAAATTTTTATATTTAGCATTTGGTCATGTTGCCGATTCAATCTTTCAAGGATTAGATGAAAACGAAACACACGCTTCGTTGGAAAGATCAATAGGAATGACCGAGAAGTTGATAAGTGATAAGCAGTTAAGCTTTACAAAACGTCGTCGTTTCTGGGAGCGGTTAGCATCGTATGTCAGTCTTTTTCATCTAAAAAATTATGTTAAGAACGTGCTAAAACAGAAAATATATGCTAAGCTGGATCCGGAGGATCTCACCGAGTTAGAGCAAATCCTCAGACCTTTTTTGATACATTATCCAATAAATTTTGGAAACTATCTTGATTCGGTTGCACTCATCTATAAACGTATGCTGGAAGCTAAGGGGTTAATTGATTATACTGGCCAGTTACTGTGGGCACACAAAATCTTGCAACGCGATGAAAAAATACTCACCGAAGCACAAGATTTATACGATGCTTACTTCGTTGATGAATTCCAGGACACAGACCCTGTCCAATTTGACATGCTACGACTCCTTGCAGGACAACACAAGAATATAACAGTCGTAGGTGACCCAAATCAAGCGATTTACGGTTTCCGCGGCGCGGATGTCAAAGGCATATATGACTTTCCAGAGACATTTCCCGATGCCAACAAAGTTTCTCTAAACATCAACTATCGATCCACACAGCAGATCGTTGATGCTTCCTACGCAGTGGTAGATGATTTTCAACAGGACGACTGGGTTCGATGCCAAGGAGAGAAAGAAGGCAAACCAGTCCGTTTCATTCAAATGCTAAATGAGATTGAATCTTATCCTTATAATTTTACAGTGTTGACACGTACAAACAAAGGTGCGAAAGAAATCGGACAAGCACTACTTCAATCAGGGATTTTGTATAAAATTCGCACGCAGGATAATCCAATCCCACATCTCGGTGTACCGAAAGTGCGCGTATCTCCTGTGATAGATATTCTACGCGCAGCGGAAGATTTGAATGACGAACAACGCATTTTAGCAGCGGTACAACATGTTAAGGGCGTAGGTGAAAAAACATTTGAACATTTTTTGAAAAATCCTCATGAAATATGGCATTCGTCAAAAACAGAAGCGTTTTTGACATGGTTAGCAAAAGGTATTCCCTCTGTTATAGATGTGTGTGCATCTTCAATTCTGAAAGTAAAAAAACTTATGGAATATCTGAAGGCAACGGATATTGTTTTGGAAATAGAATATCTCACAGTGGTTTTATCTCAATTTCCAAACTGTCCAACTTATGACGAACTATTGGATGAAACTTCTGTGGAGATCCGGACCATTCATTCTGCTAAAGGACTTGAGTACCCACGTGTGGTAGTTGATCTCAGAGATTTCAAACCTTGGAATGATTCCGATGATGAACTTGCTGAAGAATGCCGGATACTCTATGTCGGAATGTCTCGTGCAGAAGAAGAACTGTATTTATTGGGAAACAACCGGAAAAACTTTCCCAATATTGTGGCTTTGAAAGCTTTCATCAAAACCCAGCGCAAGACCGAATTTATAGATAAAGAAAGTGATCTTATAGACAAATTTTTTGGATTGTCCCGCTAAAAGACAGGTGCGTAAAATTTGCAACTTACTCATAGGTGAAGATCGAAAACATTTTGAAGAAACAGGGATACCTTCTTATGCTGTATTCAATTTGAGTTGAAGCATAGAGGAAAGTATAAACTCCTTGACTAAAATATTTATTTAGGTGATTGATGTTAAAGATTATTAGGTTTATTCCACTTATTTTATTCGTGGCAGCTTGCTCAATAAAAGAATCACCTAAACAGGAAATACTTAGGGCAAGATACCGAACAGAGATAAATCTTGGGTCAAAGTATTGTAAAAACGATCCAGATAGAGCGATCAAACATTACAACAACGCTATTGAAATCAATCCGGCTTCTCCTGAAGCATATCACGGACGTGGGGATGCCCAATTCGAATTAGAACAGTATTCGCTTGCAATCAGCGATTATGACAAGGCACTGCAGGTTGAGTGGTCGTATAATACCTTTAAATACAAATACTTGGTATACTGTGGGCGTGCCATTGCTCGTATACACCTTTTACCGAGTATTGATAAAAACAGTGAAACATATACCCTGATGTATGGGTATATACTCGTAGATTTAGAAATGGCTGAACGAAATGCACTGGTTTTTAAGGATCCTGGCGCGATGGAAATAATTGCAGAGGTGCGATCACTTCTTGACGATTAATTATTCGAGTTAGAATCCCATTGAAGAAGAAGTAGAAGTATTGTAGACAAAAGCACGGTCCTACGATTTTTCTATATTGTAGTATTGTACAAATAACAGATATGAGATTGAAATTATGAAAGAAACGATTTATGATTCGGATTACTACATCGATCAAGGAGAAGCAAAAAGAGACGCTGGTAAATATGCGGATGCGATTTCAGATTACAATACTGCGATCCAACTTGCACCTGATGATGCACTTGCTTATGTGCTTCGTGGAATAGCAAAAGAAAAACTTGGCAATTATGAAGCTGCGATTTCGGACTTTGACACTTCCATCAGTCTTGAACCGCATGCAGGAATATACTACCTCCTTCGTGGAAAAGTGAAGGCAACCCTTGAACAATATGCGGCTGCAATTTCAGATTTTGATATGACCCTAAACCTCAAAACGGGGAAGTTATTTGCTTTGTGCTACTATGAGCGTGGAGTAGCAAAATATAATCTTGGTGAATATGAGTCCGCGATTTCGGATTTTGATGCGGAGATAAGGGAGATTACGAATCATGCAGAAGCTTACTATTGTCGCGCCCTTGCCAAGATTGAACTTGGACAAATAGATGCGGCAAAAGAAGATTTGCACACTGCATTGAAATTTGCACCGAAAGTGGGCGATGATGTCCAACTTAAAAACGAAATTGGAAACGCCCTACGCCTTATCAACACCCGAAATTAAAGACTTACGGACAGTAGTTTTTTGAGATTCAAATAGAATCGTCTAAACGTGGTATCGGTTTTAGTCAGCAGAACCGTTCTGTGAAGGGGGATGGATGATTTTACAACAGGATTGGATTAGGAAAATGGATAACATAAAACTCAAACAACAAGCAATTAAATAGGACTTACGCATTCCCCTCGCTTGCGGGGGGATAAAGGGGGGCAAATCCCTAAAAATAGCAATAAATCGATGATAAAATCTTGAAAAAGCAAAATTCTAAACAGAAAAATCCAAATTTGCGTAAGTCCTGTTAAAATAATTAGACAACTATCTACAGAAAAACTTGAAGATGTTTTTAACTATCTTTCCTATCTACTTATTGCCTTGATGATTGATAAAAAAGGAGAAACAGACTTGAGTATTAAACAACCGGTTTACCAGCCTTTAGTAGATCTATTAAAAAACCGATTATTCCGTATTCCACGTTATCAGCGAACTTACTCTTGGAAGTATAAACAGCGTTCTGATATGTTCAAAGACATTAGTCAATTGGCTGATTCAGACGATTGTGAAGCGTTGCATTTTATGGCAACAATTGTAGGATTATGTCGTAAAACGGTAACAATCGGCACACAAACAATAAGGACGACCAAGTATCAGGTTATAGAAGTTGTAGATGGACAACAACGGCTCACGACACTTGTGCTTTTGCTAAAGACGATTGAGCGCAAAATAGCATCTTTATTAGGTGATGCAAAATGGTGTGAACTGACTCCTGAAATAGAACAAGAACAAGCAGAACGAGAACGAAAAGACCTCGCGAACCTACTTGTGAATCCAGCGGATAATACTCAGGTGCTGCTACAAACAAATCACGATTCGTGTCATTACTTTGAAAACTATCTCATATACGGGCAACTACCTCCTGATTCAGAAGAAGTCAAGACGCTTGCCGATAAAGAGTTGTTACGTGCAATCCGTGATTGTCAAACTTTTGTCAATAGGTGGGACAACATATTTGACTTATTAAGCATAATAAAGAACCAACTCTATTTTATATTTCATGAGATTACTGACGAAGCAGCGGTATATACAGTATTTGAGGTGCTGAATAATAGGGGACTTTATGTCTCTTGGTTGGATAGATTTAAGAGTCAGCTAATGGCAGTCGTTTTTGAAAACAATGCTGGCAATCGGGATGAACATATAGAACAACTCCATCGGATTTGGGGCGGCATCTATGAAACTGTTGGGCTTCGTGAAGGATTAGACAGTGAAGCACTCAGATTTTCCGCGACACTCAAAGATTATCGTAAGAGCATTCTGAATGAGGAAAAGTCTGTAAATGAGCTGATGGCGGAAGTTGGCACAGATGCGGCGTCAACCATTGAAATCTCAAATTGGGTGCTGGATGTAACAAAATCCCTCAAACGTGTTCATGACGTTTTTAGTCCTTCTAAACAAGTTGTGATAAACATCATACAGGTAAGACTTCTTGCCACTGCCATTTTTTTGCGGAAATTCCCTTCAGAGGAAGAATGTAAACTCCTTGATCAATGGGAAAAAACATCGTTCCGCATATTTGGTATATGCCGTAACTTTGGTGGTTACAGTATCACTGCTCAAACAGAGCGTAGTGATTATATTGGTTTAGCACGTCAAATCAAAAATAATAGTGAATTGTCCGAAGATGAGATACTACAGCGGATTAAGAAACTCGGTAAACACTTCAGGTTTTACTATGAAAATATAATAGATTATAACTGGTACACTGATTGTACTGATGAGGTGCGTTATTTGTTGTATCGTTACGAAGAACACCTTGCTGAGTCTTCAGGGAAACGTTTTGGCCACGAAGAATGGAATAGTATTTGGAGAGAAGCTGCCCTGAAATCCATTGAACACATACATCCACAGTCGAAAAGGCGTCAAATAAAAAGGAATATCCATTGCATGGGTAACTTGTTACTCTTACCACCAAATACCAATTCACGGCTGGGTGATAAGGATCCAAAAGAAAAAACACAAGAATATCGTAACACCCGACTACTTGGGGCAGAGGCGGTAGCAAAAACCATCGAAACGGATGGATGGGGTGATGAGCAAATACTAAATCGAAGTTATGAAATAATGGAATGGGTAAATGAGATGTTTAACGATTGAGTCTTGTAAAGTTGCATAAGGTTATCATACACTTTGATCCTGATTTTTGCACCACTATAAAATACAAGTTTAATCGGTTTTACATAGGAAGAAAACACATTGAGCGATTTAAAACGGTACGTAGAAAAACGTAAAACAAGAGATCCTGAGTTTGCAGAAAATTATGAAAAAGGGTACTTAGAATTCAAACTCGGTGTCCTGCTCTGTCAAGCTCGGGAAGAGGCAGGATTAACCCATAGATCAACGCTATGAATGCCTTTTGGCATTCAGCGGGTGTAAACTTAAGAAAACTTAGAATCTCTGATGAATCACTCTGAATCCTTATGGTTATACGGGTTGTCTTCTCTTCAGTCCCGTAGGGGCGATATGTTTATAGAAAAAAGTGTACCCCACCCCTCTTCAGTCCGCCAAATGCCAAACGCGCATTTGGCGTTGATTTGATAGGGACTGTATGTTTATATCTGGATGAGCTAGTACACATATCGTCCCTAATGAAGATTAAATAATTAATTCGGTAATTGTCTATTCACATGATGCAGGCCCACTCCCCTGCTGGCGAGGTTTCCTAACCTCGCCAAATTACCTAAAGTATTATTTTAACTTCATTTTAATTTTCTGTTCTTTCTACTGTAGATAGTATTGACAGGTTATATTTGTAATCTGGAGAGTTTAATGTTAGAATTAAACAACCGCTGAAAACACCTAAATCTGGGGCAGTAGTTTAATCGGAAAAACTCCGTTCTTGACAGGCGGGCGATCTCGGTTCGAATCCGGGCTGCTCCAATTAGGTGTTCAGCGGTTGTTTTTTATGAACACAAATAGTATATCATAAAAAAGAATCTGTGTCAAATATATTTTTAGAGTGTATGAAAAACTTGAACGAAATACAATCCTGTCAAAATAGAAAAAAGTCGAGATATTGAGATTGCTCCTACTATATGGATTAGGCATTATAAAATATGAATTTTCAAGAACACTGCAACCAATATATTCAAAGAATAAACCAAACTCGATCCATCCAAGAAGCCAACCCTGAACTCTCTTTGCAATCACATCTCCAAGAATTCTTAGAAGATGTTACCACAGACGTACGTTTTAGGGAAAACCTTGATAACTTTATCTTGACTAATTATGTCGATTTTGAAATTATTCCGACGCCGAACGGCGTATAGTACCAATTTACTACCGCCCTTTTGACACACGTTGGACATACTATACCGGACGATCACGCGGATTTCACTGTAATCCTCGTGACGCAATTATGTCTCATCTACTCACAGAAAATCTTGCCCTTTGCGTTGGACGCATTGTAACAGGTCCGAAATGGCAACACGCGTTGGTAACTGATGAGATCACAGAAAAGTGCTATATTTCGAATAGAGGCAGTGAATCTGGATATGTTTTCCCACTCTACCTATATCCCTATTCAGAGGGATTATTAGTTATACCATTTCAATTAATTTTTCTCTCATTACCGACTGTTTAGAATGAAGC
>CAZURU010000238.1:0-8391 GCA_964623585.1 uncultured bacterium | reverse complement strand
GTTCCTCAACCCAACCTACGGAAGAATGGAATAAAAATAATTCAAATTGGTATAAATAGAAAAGGAGAAGAGAAAAAAGGCAAGTCAGTAACTCAGTTGTGTCAAACTTGCAAACAAGATAGTCTGAAGATGCTTGTCAGATTCATTCAAGTGAAAACATCAGAGGGGAAACCTGGAAAGACTACAAAAACAGGGGAAGAATTCAAAGAGTATAGTTTCCATGCAAAAATCCGATACCATTTAGCAGATTCCAGGGTATTTTACGCCTGGATACAAGTCTGGGACGAAGATAACGTTAATTACTATATATTCAAAACGGAGGATGTTGCACTTTTTGATAACTTGCAATTAGCATCTTATCAAATAACCGACAATCAGAAAACGACGCTAAGATTAAACGATGATGGAAAAGTGCTAACCGATGGAAAAAAATATGATTACAGCGCGTTTGAAGATTTTCACAATAATTTTAAATGTCTGGAAGAGATTATTGATGGCGATGATTGGAAGTAAGCACAAGAACCTACCACAAATTTAAACCCACCTATAACAATACCCCACTTTTGACCCCGCACCACTAACAACGAAGATAAAAGGAACAACAATGAAATCAGAATCTGTTCAGCCAAAGAGAATCGTAGAGAAAACAAAGAATACCGTAAAACCAGCAATCTTCAACGTTGATCCCAACGAGGCAACAGGCGACAATTGGAGACTACCCGATGGCGTCTACGCAAAATTTGGTAAAGGTGAAGTCAAGTCAACTAAACTGTCACCAGTTGGGAGGCATTTCGCTGTCGGAACTACCTCTGGATTGTGGTGGTATGATGTCAACACAATGCGACCAATCTCTTTATGGGATAACCCGCAAGGTTGTGTCTTCAATATAGACTTCTCTCCTGATGGCAAGCTGGTCATACTCGTTACGCAACATGGATCGATCAATGTAATGGATGTCGTAAGCGGAAATTGTGTGTTAGAAATAGAGGAACAGAATAGATATACTAGATTAGCCTGTTCGTCAACTGGAAAATGGTTTGCGACTGCTGATAACGAAGGACACATCAGAGTCTTAGACCTTCACACTGGTAGACACATCACACAGATCGATCTTGGAAACAATAAGTATTTTTCTGATCTTACATTCACCCCAGATGGAGCAGGACTTGCGTCAATGGTTTGGAATCACAATGAAATCTCAGATGAAAAAGTATGTCAGAATCCTGATGACGAACTACCACAAACCTATGTGTGGGATCCGAAAACGGGTAAACCACTTGTTAAGTTTTCAGGAGACACCTTTGCCATTTCACCTGACAGTCGTCTTATAGCGGGCGGTTCAACTGATGGCACATTGCGCGATGATGAAATGCTTTATTCCGATATCGTCGTTTGGAATATTGCTAAAATAACGTATTACGAGGTCGTCCGTGAACGTCATTTCTTCTTTAACGCTATTGCCCCGGTCTGGATAGACGACCACACACTTGTGACAGATTGTTGGGACGGTATCGTCCTGCTAGATGTTGATAATAGGTCGGTTAAAGAACATCATTTTTTTAATGATTATATTGCTGATTATGTTGTAATGCCTTCAGGAGAGATAATCGTTCTTCACTGTCATAATGATCATCGCACTAAGGTATGGCGGCTTCGGACACACGAAAAAGACATCACTGAAATCCCTGTTCCTGAGGACCTATTTGAAAGGATCCGTGGCCCATGGTTCTCACCTAAGGGAGATCGGATTGCCTGTGTGTGTGAGAAAGGGGATGTGTATCTATGGAATATTGACGACCCCGAGAATCCATCAGTACTGAAGGGGCATAAGGTGGAAGTTCATTCGGTTATGTTTTCACCAGATGGACAAAGACTCATCAGCAGAGATCATGATAAGAATGTTCTTTTCTGGGATTTAGAGACGGGTCAAGAAATAGACAGGTCGTCTGTAGGCATGTGTTTTTTCTTCTCTCCGTGCGGTGGTACGATCGCTGCTTATTTGAAAACCGAAATCCGCATTCTAAATGCACACACGTTCACGACATTGCAGACCATCCCGCTCCCTAAACCTAACTGTAATGGCGTTACGTTCGCCTTCACACATTGTGGTCAATACCTGGCAGGAGCATTATGGTATCAGACAGAACCGGACATAGTGTGTATTTGGGAAGTTGAGACGGGTAAACAGGTCACAGTTTTGCATGGTCAATCTGATACAGTGGCATTTCTCACCTTTTCTCCGAACGATAAATTACTTTCTGGGAGCTGCATAGATGGAACCATAGTATTGTGGGACGTCCCGTAAGCAAGAATCCTATAATCCTGAAAACCCTGGTTCAGACGAGTAACCAAAACTCTACACACACCATATAATTATTGTTGCAAATCGGTTTGCAATGTGATATACTATTATGTAACCGATTTGAAAGTGCCAGCAGCACTTCGCAACAAGGAGGAACTGGTGGACTTAACGCTGTCTTGCGTTTTGAGAAGACCCAGGTATCTTAATGAATAAAGAACTAACCCACACAATCAATTCCATAATTGATGTGGAAGATGATAAACAATCAGTTGAAAACTCAACTGAAGTTACACACGAAAATGTAAACGAAACGGAATCTGAGGCAGAAATTGATACAACTACTGATGATGCTGAAACAGAGCTGCCAGAACCCGAAGAAAACGAATCTGAGCAAGATGAATCTACTGATGAAGTAGAAAATTCTGCTGAAACCGAAGAAGTAACCGAAAGCGATACATCGGAAAAAACCCAGCAGGCTACCGATACTGAAAGCGATACATCAGAAACCGAGCCTGATGAAAGTGAAACGAATCTGAACGCTGAAACTACTTCTGCCGAAACCATGTCGGAAGACCACGAACAACCTAACGAAGGTGACAGTGATACATCAGAAACAGAACCTACTGTAACTACCCCCTCTGATGACGAGTCTGAGGAATCGGCAACCGATACCGAGGAATTATCCACGACTGAAGAACCGGCAATTGAGGCAGAAGAAGAAGCTACCACAATGAGCCAGGAATCTCTTGAGGAAGCTTATGATAACTCAATGAAAGCTTTCACAGATGGTGAGATCGTTAAAGGCACTGTCGTTGATGTAAGTCGTGATGAAGTTATGATTGATATCGGCTTTAAATCTGAAGGGTATATTCCAGCTGCCGAGTTTGACTCTGGTGAAGATTCAATGCCTATGGTACAAGTAGGCGACGAAATAGATGTCTATATTGTACGTCGTGAAGATTCAGAGGGACAGATCAACCTATCTAAGAAAATTGCCGATCAAACAATAATTTGGGACGAGATCGGTAGTGCTTATGATAGCGGTGCACCCGTTGAAGGACATATCACTGAACGAATTAAAGGGGGACTGCGGGTCTCGGTAGGTACTTTGCCCGGTTTCCTGCCAGCGTCACAGGTTGAAATGCGGCCGATACAGAACCTTGACCAATACATCGGCGAAACATTCCAGATGAAGGTCATCAGTATGAACAGACGACGAAACAATATCGTCTTGTCTCGTCGGGCGTGGCTCGAAACCGAAATGGCAGAAAAGAAAGAGGAAGTACTAAAGACACTTGAAGTTGGACAACTCGTTACAGGTGTCGTAAAGAACATTACCACTTTCGGAGCATTCGTCGACCTTGGCGGCGTTGATGGATTACTGCATAAAACCGATATGGCCTGGAAACGAATTCATCACCCATCTGAAATTGTCGAAATGGGAGACGAAATTGAGACACAAGTTATTGCGATTGATATAGAAACCGAAAAAATCTCATTAGGACTGAAACAGAAAACTTCTGACCCCTGGGGTAATGTAGAGGAAAAATATCCCATCGGCTCAAGAGTAGCAGGAGAGGTCGTTAATATCGTTAATTACGGTGTCTTTGTCCAATTGGAAGAAGCAGTTGAAGGATTAATACACGTTTCTGAAATGGCTTGGACCCGACGCAACGTCGCACCGTCAAGAATAGTTAGTAAGGGTGATGAAATTGAAGCTATCGTCCTTGAGATTTCTAAAGAAGACAAACGCATTTCCTTAGGCATCAAACAATTACAGCCAAACCCCTGGGAAATCCTGGAACAGAAATATCCTGTCGGTACAAAAATTACAGGACGCATACGAAATCTAACAAACTTTGGGGCTTTTGTTGAAATTGAGGATGGCATTGATGGATTAATACATACCTCCGACCTATCCTGGACAGATAGAGGTACTAATCCACAGGAATTGCTCAAGGAAAGCGAAGAAGTTGAGGTAGTCGTACTACAAATCGACGCATCCGAACGCCGCGTATCATTAGGACTCAAGCAGACACAGCCGGACCCATGGGATGAAGTCCCAGAGAAGTATAAAGTCGGTTCAGTCGTGCGAGGAAAAATCGTAAACCTAACCAGTTTTGGCGCATTTACGAAACTCGAAGAAGGAATTGATGGATTGATACATATTTCTGAAATCGCCGACAGAAGAATTGAACGACCTGAAGAAGTCGTTACAGTCGGAGATGAACTGGATGTTAAAGTCATAAATCTTGATGCCAAAAACCGACGTATCGGTTTAAGTCTAAAAGCAGCACAAGCTGACCAAGAACGGGCATCTACACCACCAGAAGAACGACAAGAACGCCCAAGACGACAACGTCCAGCACCAATACGCGAACAAAGACAACCCAGACCTATAGAGGAAGAGGAAACAATTATGGGTGCTCTTCTAAAGCAGGAAATGGGAAAGAATAACGTTGATAACCTACTCAATTCTCAGACTTTAGAGGAAACGCAAGAAGACACTGAAATCGCTGAAGAGACAGAGAATCCTGACAACGTAGACGAAGCTGAAAGTGCAGAAGACACAGATACCTCTGAAGATGTTGAGAACACAGATGCCTCTGATGACGTTGAAAGCACAGATACCTCTAATGATGTTGAGAACACAGATGCATCAGAAGATACTGAAAGCACAGATGCCTCTGAAGACGCTGAAAGCACGGATGCCTCTGATGATGCTGAAAGCACGGATGCCTCTGATGATGCTGAAAGCACGGATGCCTCTGATGATACTGAAAGCACGGATGCCTCTGATGATACTGAAAGCACGGATGCCTCTGATGATGCTGAAAACACGGATGCCTCTGATGATGCTGAAAACACAGATGCCTCTGATGATGCTGAGAACACAGATGCCTCTGAAGATGTTGAAAGCACAGATGCGTCCGAAAATGCAGAAGATTCTGTGAGTTAAGTGTTGGTTGACAATAATCCCCCATCTTCTGTGTAGATGGGGGAATGACTCAATGGCACTCAAACCATCGATTTAAACTCCGATTCCCGATTACGACTACATTAAGTCGGGAATCGGAAATAGTTACTACAGTCTACATGCAAAGTTGTTTGTATACTTTACCAAAGAATTATATCTGTTCCAATATGAGTGATGGACATCCTTGTGATATTTGCATAAAATGCACAGGAATGTCCTTTATTATGAAAACTAACAATGTTCATGGGCAATGTTCATGGGAAAATATGGAGTGCATTATGTTAACAGGAGAACCTAATTGAGTCGTAATTTTCTGTTTACATCTGAATCTGTTACAGAAGGACACCCAGACAAACTGGCTGACCAGATATCCGATGCTGTTCTGGATGCTATTCTAACTGAAGACCCGCAAGGAAGGGTAGCGTGTGAAACACTTGTAACTACAGGACTGGCTGTCATTGCTGGTGAAATCACTACCACTGCATCGCCAAATTTACAAGAAATCGCTCGCGGTGTAATAGCAGACATAGGGTATACTGACCCAAGTTACGGGTTTGATGCTAAATTCAGTGCAATATTAGTCACCCTTGATAAACAATCACCTGACATTGCAATGGGAGTCAACCCTGGTGGTGCAGGTGACCAAGGCATAATGTTCGGATATGCATGCAAGGATACACCTGAACTCATGCCGCTGCCTATTACTTTAGCACATCAATTGACCCACCGTTTAGCACAAGTACGAAAAGATTCAATCCTTGATTTTATCCGCCCTGATGGCAAATCACAAGTTACAGTCGAATATGTAGATAATAAACCAACCTATGTTACTACCGTTGTCATCTCATCACAACATCATCCTGATACCAGTGATTCTGACCTTAAAGAAGGCATCATTGAAGAAGTCATAAACAGAGTTATACCTGAAGACCTGAAAAGTCCCGACATTGTTTACCACATTAATCCTACAGGCAGATTTGTCACTGGTGGTCCTCACGGTGATGCAGGATTAACGGGTCGAAAAATTATCGTGGATACTTATGGAGGAATGGGGCGTCATGGGGGCGGTGCCCTTTCCGGTAAGGACCCAACAAAAGTTGACAGAAGTGCCACTTATGCAGCCAGACACGCAGCCAAGAATATTGTTGCAGCAGGTTTAGCAGAAAGATGTGAAATACAGATCGCTTATGCAATCGGAAGAATAGCTCCTGTTTCAGTTATGGTTGATACTTTTGGCACAGGAGACGATGAGAATGCAGCGAAATTAATTAAACAACACTTTGATTTAACCCCCGCAGGTATCATAAATAGATTAGAGTTACGCAAACCTATATACAAGAATACTGCCGCTTATGGACATTTTGGTCGGAATGAACCTGGATTCACATGGGAAAAAATAGACTGTGTTGATAAACTAACAACCTAAGGAGGACAATGGACTACGATATCAAAACAACAGACCTGGCAGATGTAGGGAAACAACGAATTGAATGGGCAAATCGGTTTATGCCAGTTCTAACGTCAATACACGAACGTTTTGCTAAAGAAAAACCGCTGCAAGGTATCAAAGTTGCTGCATGTTTACATGTAACAACAGAAACAGCAAATCTGATGCAGACACTGAAAGCAGGTGGTGCTGAATTAGCATTATGTGCATCCAATCCACTCAGCACACAGGATGATGTCGCTGCCTCTCTCGTCGTAAATGATGACATTGCAGTATTCGCAATCAATGGTGAAGACACTGAAACATACTACAAACACATCCATGCTACACTTGCCACACAATCAAACATCACGATGGATGATGGCGCAGACTTAGTCTCACAACTCCATGCTGAAGAAACTGACCCTGCACTCGTTGAGCAGGTCATCGCTGGAACAGAAGAAACCACCACAGGTGTTATCAGACTAAAAAGTATGGCTGCCGACGGTGTCCTAAAATATCCCATCATCGCTGTAAACGATGCCAACACAAAACACTTCTTTGATAACCGATATGGCACAGGACAAAGCACATTAGATGGTATCATTCGCGCCACGAATCTACTTATCGCTGGAACAACCATCGTTATCGCTGGATACGGTTGGTGTGGAAGGGGTGTAGCAAGTCGTGCACGCGGTTTAGGTGCTAATGTCATCGTAACCGAGGTAGACGCGCTGAAAGCCTTAGAAGCCGTTATGGACGGTTTTCGCGTCATGCCGATGCAAAATGCTGTGCAAGAAGCTGACCTTGTTATTACACTCACAGGTGATATCCATGTCCTCCGAAAAGAACATTTTGAAGGGATGAAAGATGGTGCTATCATCGCAAACTCTGGACACTTTAACGTTGAGATAGACATACCTGCACTGGAAGAACTCGCCGTTGAGAAAGCAGATGCACGCGAATATGTAGAATCATTCACACTCGCTGATGGACGGACACTGTTTCTTATTGGTGAAGGCAGGTTAGTCAACTTAGCATCTGCGGAAGGACACCCCGCAAGTGTTATGGACATGAGTTTCGCCAATCAGGCACTGTCTCTTGAATATATCACAAAGAATCATCAAAACCTTGAAGACAAGGTCTATGATGTTCCCGCATCTATTGACGATGAAGTCGCAAGACTGAAATTAGCTGCCTTCGGTGTAAGCATTGATACGCTAACAGAAGAACAAGAGAAATATCTCAACTCATGGGAGATGGGGACATAGGATTCACTTTGGGCCCCATTAGAGCTTGATGAAAAAGACTGAAATCTGGGAAGGTATACTTCTATTCATTTCAGCAGTGCTGTTGCTGCCGATATGGTTAGCACGAACAGGTACAATTCAGTTTCCGCCACCAATTTTAACACTCCTTGATTTGTTACTGTATCCACTATTGATTGTACTTGCCGTGATACTGGTGCGACGCCTACGTCGTATCGTCAAGGCATTCCAAGAAAACAAAAACCGACCCGGTACATTTTAGTGGATAGTCAAGTCTAAACTTGTGGGTATAAGTAATAGGAGGAGCGAAATATGAGAGTTTTCGCATCCTCACAAAACTAAACTTTCAATACAGATAAGAGCGGGCATTCCCCACCGAGCTAAAGCTGCGGTGTCCCCTGCCCGAATAATTTGATGG
>CAZURU010000237.1:2523-8391 GCA_964623585.1 uncultured bacterium | reverse complement strand
TTAATTTTTCTCTCATTACCGACTGTTTAGAATGAAGCAGTGAACGGCACAATCTGGAAGAATGTGCTACAGTAAAGAGGCATTTTCATTTAGAAATGGTATTACTATAAATTCATGCAACAGCAAATTATCCTTCCAATCACAGGTATGCACTGTGAAGGCTGTGCCTCTACAATCTCACATAACCTTGAACAGATGACGGGTATACTTACTGCAAATGTCAGTATTGCCACGGATCAAGCAGCAATCACATTTAATCCCACTGATCTCAACGAGGAAACAATTGTTGACAAAATTCGTTCTCTCGGATTTGATGTCGTTGATCCAGATTCTGAAGCGGAAGAACGCGATGCAGAACGCAAACGACAGAAGTTCCAGTTTGCCGTTGGTCTGCTCTTCACGTTCCCGTTGTTCCTTCTCAGCATGGGTAGTGACATGGGGTTGCTTGGCGGATGGTCACATGCTATATGGGTCAAATGGATCATGTTTGCCTTAGCATTACCTGTCCAGACATATTGTGCACAGGATTACTATGTCGGTAGTATAAAGGCACTACGTAACCGTTCAGCCAATATGGATGTCCTCGTTGCGATGGGTTCATCTGTGGCATTTCTATTTAGTGTAGTTGTTATGATTGCCTTAACAGGAAATAGTCAACACTTTGGAAATCATGTCTATTTTGAGACAGCTGCGGTTATCATAACCCTCATTAAGCTTGGTAAGTATTTGGAGGCACGCGCCAAAGGAAAAACAGGCTCTGCATTAAAGAAACTGATAGGTCTGTCTCCAAAAACAGCCTGCCTCCTAAAAGATGGAGAAGAGGATCATATCCCAATTGAAAAGGTAATTGTTGGTGATATGCTCCTCGTACGTCCCGGTGAAAGCATACCTGTTGACGGGATTGTCCGTGAAGGATCAAGTGCTGTTGACGAAAGCGTCTTCACAGGCGAAAGCATACCTATTGACAAGTCAGTAGACGACACAGTGACCAGTGCAACAATAAATCAGAGCGGAATGCTTACAATTGAAGCAACACGTGTGGGTTCTGAAACCGCACTTGCACGACTCGTTCAGTTAGTCCAGCAAACACAACAGAGCAAAGCACCGATCCAAAGAACTGCTGATGCTGTTGCAAGTGTGTTTGTTCCCGTTGTATTAAGCATTGCTGCGATAACGTTTTTCGTTTGGTTGTTTCTGGTCGGAGCAGGTTTCACATCGGCAATGCTACGTTTGGTAGCCGTGTTAGTCATTGCATGTCCATGTGCTTTAGGTCTTGCAACCCCTACTGCGATTATGGTAAGTACGGGTATTGGTGCACACCGTGGTATCCTATTCCGGAACAGTGAAACCTTAGAACATGTCGGTGGCGTCTCCCAAGTTGTTCTGGATAAAACTGGGACATTAACCCAAGCAAAATTAACACTCACAGATATAATTACAAACGGCGTTGAAGAGAATCACCTGCTTCAGATAGCCGCATCAACAGAACGGGGCAGTGAACATCCTATCGGTAAAGCTGTAGTATCTGCTGCATCTGAACGCGGTATTGAGACTACCGTTCCTTCAGACTTTACAGCTGTCACAGGTAATGGGATCATCGCAAAACTTGATGATAAGACCGTGATAATCGGTAAGCAGAACTTCATGCAACAACACGATATATCTACCGAACAGCTATCACAAGACGCAGCGCACCTACAAGATGATGCCAAGACAGTGTTATGGGTGGCAATTGATTATCAACTGTGTGGACTACTGGCTGTAGCAGATACTGTAAAACCTGAAGCAGAAACAGCTATCAAAGAAATCCGTGATCTTGGATGTGATGTAACCATGATGACAGGGGATAACAGTGGTACTGCAAATGCAATAGCAAAAAGTGTTGGGATTTCAGATGTCATGTCTGAACTTCTACCTGAAGACAAAGCAACAGCAGTCGAACAAGCACAAAAAGAGGCAGATGGATTCGTCGCAATGGTGGGAGACGGCATCAACGACGCACCCGCGTTAGCACAAGCAGATGTCGGCATGGCACTCGGCACTGGAACAGATATTGCAATGGAGACGGCTGATTTGACATTAATGCACGGCGATCTGAAGACGATCCCCGACGCCATCCGATTAAGCCGTTTTACGCTCCGAACAATCAAGCAGAATCTCTTCTGGGCATTTTTCTATAATGTGCTGTTGATACCTGTAGCTGCAGGCGTATTATATCCCCTGGAATTCCTCCCAACGATGCTGCGCGAGTTGCACCCGATGCTTGCAGCGTTTGCAATGGCGTTTAGCAGTGTTTCAGTTGTTTTGAATAGTTTGCGGTTGCAGTGGAGGAAATTGTGATAGAGGTCGTGATTCGCCAAAAAACTGGTCAATCCAGCTCAATTAATAATTCTGAGCCTGACTCTTTGATTATTGGCGTAACAGAAGTTTGAATGTCATCTGAGAGAATTTTAGTTAAGATATCTTCTAAATCTTCTTGGAGGTTTCCACGATAAGGTTTGCAAGGAATTGACAATTCATTCAGTACCTCTTCAAATCGTTTGTATCCCTCTTGTGTTCGAAGTTCTACCCAGAGAATATTGTTGTTATCCATCTCTTGTTTCATTGTATCTGAAATAGTATCGCCAATGAGAATTTTTCCATCACGAGCGAATATTGAATCAGGAGCCTCGGGATTACCCTTTCCTGCCAACTTTACTTCACAACGATAACCTATCTTCACATTATCAAACAAGAAAAAATCGGATTCGCGTGCGGTGGTAGGAAGGTTCGTCTGATCAAAATATTCTGCCGGCACTTGAAAAAGTGCACATAGTGCCATCATCAAAGGTTTTTCGACTCGTTTTCCTACTGTGCTCCAAGCACCACCTCGTAGTGCTGAACGTTTAACAGCAATAGTGTTGATAACAATTAGACTTTCATTGATATTTAAATTAATACTTACGCCTCGAAACTTTATTGTGAGGGTGACATCTACATCAGTATCTTCAGTCAAACTATTAATAGTATCATATAAGGTATGATAATGTTCGAGCGACGCTTCAACTACAATTTCTTTTTTTGTCGTATTATATGCATTATTGATTGTTTTTATATTCAGACCAGCATGATGTGCAATTTCTTCTTTTGATAAAGATGATGCAAGAAATTCCCTTTCATACCAATCAGTTGTCACGTCTTCGTTTTCCAATTTGGCAGTAACGATACGTTTGAAAAAATCAACTACATATTGCAAAAACTCTGCATTAATCAATGCCAAAACTTCGGAACGATAATCTTCCTCTGCAAGTAGTTTTCGGATAATATTTTTGGTGACAATACCGGTGATTGTCATAGATTTTGACACCTTTCAGACATATTCTCTTTGAAATCTGTTAATGATAGAACTTTGAATGCGGAAGCATGAAACAGGGACGCATCCCATGTCTTTTTTACATATTCAACATATTTAGGTTCTTTTTCACAGAGCAAAAAGCACCTACCATGATCAATAGCAACGCGTCCAACAGTCCCACTACCACCAAATGGGTCAAAGATGAGGTCGCCTTTAAAAGAATAAAACTGGATCACGCGCGATGCTAGTTCAGTTGGAAAAACAGCTGGGTGTCCTTTATTTGTTGCTGGATTTATTGTCCAAGCGTTTGATTTTTCATACTCACCCATAACTTTGCTTGCCTCAACTGTTTCGTCATCGTATTGGCGGAGATTCCAGTCAATTAACTTGTCTGTTTTTTTACGATATACCATAACACTTTCAGTAACAGAATTCGCTTTGTAGCAGAGGGGTTTACGATGCTGGAAGAAACCACCATTTCGATTTTTCGCGGCATATTCTGGTTTTATCCAAATGATGTCGTCTATAAACTCCCAGCCCATATCAGTAAGACGTGGATGCATATCATAGGGTATAGCATATCGTTTACTAGAATGTGCGCGACTAATACGTGGCACGATAACAGGAGAAGTGTTAAGCACAAAGAATCTACCTTCTTTAGTGATACGATGTGTTTCCTTGAAAACTTCTGTTAGAAAGTCAAGATATGCATTGTAACTTTGAAAAATCGTATAATCCCGAGCATTGTAATATGGAGGAGAAGTAAAAGTTAAATGGACAGACTCATTAGGTATTACCTGAAATGTTTCTTGAACATCAGCACAGACAATTATGTTTTTTAGGGCATCTAAACTCTTTGTGTGGTCTTGTTTAGCAACGTTTAGGTTTTTCGTTGTTTTCTCGTATTCAAAATGTTCTCTAATCATCTCGTTTGGATGATCACGAAGGATGGATAGTGCTTCCTCAACTCCTGGGTGTCCTTTCAAATATAAGAGTGCGCGTAATCCTTGTAAAATGACTTTAGGATCTGTGTCAGTAAGAAACTGCGTTAAAATCGGGATCGCTTTCTCGCTCCGCATGCGTCCAATTGCAGAAATAGCCTCGCGGCGGGTTAGAGAGTCCTCTTCGTTACAAGCAAAGGTTTTGAGTTCATCTAAAAAACATTCATTTTTTAGTTTACCTACATTTTTTACCGCGAGTCTGCGAATTTTCGGATTGGGGTGTGAGAATAGATGTATGAATACTTCACCATTGAAACCTGCTGGCAACTTTCCAAGGTTATCAAGTAGATATAAAAGCTTTGAGTCTACTTGCGTTGGGGCAAGAGCTTCTTTGAAAAATGTTGAATCTGGATTCAATTTCTCCGAATCAATTTTGGTTTTCGCAAACATATTTCTTCCCTGCAGTTTTGTGTCAACTTGTGACTTTATGACACAAACTAAATGTTTGTGCTACATAGTCAGCAACTTGGGTTAGATTAGTTAAAAGTATATCAAAAAACGAAAATTGTTTCAAAAATAAAACGCAAAAATCCTGAAAATAACAACAACTTCTGTCAGCTAACAATCTGTTTTTTAGTTTTTACATTATAGTCCAAACTTTAGTCAGTATGAATTACCTTAGGCTTTTATTACACCTGTCGCATGCAACAATGTTTCCTGCACCATCAGTTCATGAGACAGAGGACGATCAGGTGGTTGTTCACCTGCAATCGTTGCCAAAAAAGCTTCTAATTCCAATTCGTAGGTCCTTTGACGACTCTCCCCATCCATCTTGACAATCTGTTCACCTTTCGAGTATCCCTCTTTTGCCTTTTCCAAACAGAGACGGATATTATGACCCGGTTCAAACGGCTCAACAATAATCGCGCTTCCCTCAGTTCCATACACCTCAAACCTCCGTGCCATCGGACGCGGTTCCAAAGCAGAAATAGAGATAAACGCCATCGCATTTTCATACTCATACACCGTCAACGTATTATCTTTAAAAGGTTCAGCAGAACCGCCATCATTCCTGAGAAAACTGGTAACCTTCTCAGGTCTACCCAGCATCCACACGACCTGATCAAGCACATGTCCACCTAAATCAAAAAATATCCCACCCACATGTTGACTGATACGTATGCGAGCATCCTTAGATACATTGGTTGACATGTGAGCTCGCACTGAGAACACATGCCCCAAGAATCCTGAACGTGCCCAATCCGTGACCTGTCTAAAACTGGAATGGTAGCGTAACATATATCCCATCTGAACATGTAGCGATTTCTCCTGTGCAGTTTGTATAACGGTTTGCCACTGTTCCCAGTTTTCACCAGCGGGTTTATCATACCACACATGTTTACCTGCATTCACGATCTGTTCGGTTTGGTCTAAACTCTCAGCATTATTCCCTTCGGAAGCAACTGCAACGATAGTATCATCACCTAACATCTCGGTTGCATCTGAATAAAAATGCACATCACTGAAAGCACTCCCACCTGCTTGTAGTTGTGTGCGTCGTTCCGTATCAGGTTCAAACACGCCCGCGACTTC
>CAZURU010000237.1:0-2513 GCA_964623585.1 uncultured bacterium | reverse complement strand
CATTAGGATTACCCAACATCGCTTGCAATTTACCTCGTGCATGTCCGTGTTTCGTACCGTATTGCGCCATCCGTATCTTTGCCATACATTGACTCCACTGTTAAAGATTTTAGTGCTTATTATTGTATGCACAAATAATCTGATGTCAAGTAGTTTTCCCATAATTCATACAACAGCATGGAATTCTGATTTTGTTTGACGATGTTTCAAAAAAGATGTATACTTATAGACAAAAGCACATTGATGTAGAAAAGTTCCTATAGGAGTTTATCAGATGTTCAACGTAGCGAGTTCTTTTATCGAACTTATAATCGTTATAATGCTCTATATTTCGGGAGTAATCTTAGCAGTCGTCATGCTTGCAGTGGGAATCTCATTGGGAATTAGGTGGGGAGGCACATGGTTGTTAAAAGACATTTCAAAAGACCCACAGCTCGTACATTGGTTAAAACACCTTCTAAATTCCCCAGAAAAGTAAATGTTAGGGTATTAAACAAGATATTATAGCAGTTTAAAAATGTCAGAAAAACACGATTCTCAAGAAGAATTCTATTCCCAGTTGTTGGACAGAGTAGATAGTTTCTTAGACAGATTACAAATCACACAAGTGCAATCTTCCAACATGGAAATGGACAGATACATCGCCTTTCGGTGGTTATCGCAGAACGGCACTGGACAGCTTGTTCCAGTCAAACATCCGCATTTTGTTAGCACAGACGACCTTATCGGAATAGATTCACAATGTGAAGCATTAGATAGAAACACACGGCAGTTCTTGCACAGTCTTCCAGCTAACCATGTGTTATTATGGGGCGACAGAGGGACTGGCAAATCTTCACTTGTGAAAGCAATGCTTGGTAAATATGCTGAGAACGGACTGCGGGTCATCAGTATTGGAAAAGAGGGGTTAATTCATCTGCATCAGATCACTGAGCTGCTCTGGGATCGTCCTGAACGATTTATCCTCTTTTGCGATGATTTGGCATTTAACGAAGATGAACCAGAATATAGAGAACTTAAGGCGATGCTTGAGGGGGGAATTGCAGCACAACCTGATAATGTCCTCATCTATGCAACCTCAAATCGTAGACATCTGATGCCACGACTTGTGAATGAGAACAGGTTTCCACAGAACGATGAAGATGAACTCTACCCCCGTGAAGCAACTGAGGAAAAGGTTTCACTGAGTGATCGGTTCGGACTACGTCTTGCATTCTATCGTATTTCGCAGAACACGTATCTACAGATTGTCTCACATTATGCAGAGAAACTCGGCATAGCATTACCAAAAGATGAATTACATCAAGCAGCATTAGAATGGGAGTCGTCATCAAGCGGACGTTCAGGCAGAGTGGCGTATCAATTTGTAACAGACCTTGCAGGTAGAATAGAATTGGCTAAGAAAAACTTGCATACCTAATCACAGGAAAATCTGAGAGGAACACATATATGGACGATCTACAAACGCTACAATACCTTTTTGACGTTCAAGGGTACTTAGTTTTGGAAGATGTTTTGGATGATGAACAGGTCGCAACACTCAACCGACATATTGACGAACAGAACTTACCAGAACCTGGAAAAGGACAAAGATTCGGCAGTGCCCCTGCTGGCTCTGGTTTCTTACAATGGGGTAAAGAGTTTTGTGATTTACTTGATCATCAAAGGGTAATGGATGTGCTGCGATTTCGGTTAGGGGACTGCTTTCGTCTTGACAGGATATACGGTATGTATATGCGCGAAGGCATGCCAAGAGGCGGACTGCATGCAGATTACGGCGCATCATCACCGACATCCAGAGCAGAGCACGGAGAATACTTTCCATTTCGGGACAGCGAGATACACAACGGTTTTGTTGTCGTAACGTGGAACTTGGCAGATACAGGTCCAGAATTTGGTGGATTCTGTTGTATACCGGGAAGTCATAAAAGCAATTATAGGTTGCCTCGGGATATAGCTGCCAATCCAGAGAATTCACCTTGTGTCATCATTCCAGATGCACCCGCTGGATCTGCGATTCTTTTCTCTGAAGCATTAACACACGGAACCGCAGCCTGGAACGGGAAACATCAACGCAGGTCCTTATTGTATAAGTATTGTATCTCATATTTAGCGTGGACATCTCGCCGTGTTGCACTACCAGAGAACATTGAATTGACCGAACGGCAAAAGATACTATTCCGAGAACCCGCTGATCCGCATCGACATTTCCCATCCCTATTTTAACATTGAATATGAATCATCTATAAGGTATAATAATATTAGTGTACGATTCCTTCGAATCAAGACACAAACAACAGAACAAGTTCAGATAGAGAAAACTTGCAAAATGATTAAAAACTAATACGCAGAATGGAGGTATGATATGGTTAAACGTTTACCGATCTGTCTAACGCTATTATTGTTAATGATAGGTAGTTTGATACTATTTCAGATAGCAGACGCTGCACCGACGAAAGGGACAGTGCGCGTCAGTGGTGATAACTCTTGGGTCGTCTTTGTGAACGGAGAAG
>CAZURU010000236.1:0-8420 GCA_964623585.1 uncultured bacterium | reverse complement strand
ATATGTCGGACAACACCTCCTCTTTGCGTACCTTGAACAGTTTGTTCAGATTGTGGGTGGGACGTTATATCTGGAAGTCCAGAGAGGTCGTGGCAGAATGGACATGCTTATCCTCCATAATCAGAGAAAATACATCGTTGAAACTAAGATATGGGGTGGTGAAATGCGTTATCAGGTAGGTAAAACACAACTTGCCGCGTATGTTAAACTGGAAAAAGCAGTAGATGGATACTACGTCGTATTTGACCATCGTAATGAACCAGAGTCACGCGTAGAGACAGAGACACTGGATGGCACTACAATTCGGAGCTATGTAATTCCGGTCATGCAAGAACGTCCTTCAACTTAACTGTGGTTATCCTGTCGCCAGTTAATATTTATTGGCGTGCCTCTACCCGATCTAGGGAAGAATGGAATAAGAATAATTAAAGTTGGTATTAGATGGTGCCTAACACGACTTATGAAGTTTAAGAAAATATCTAAACATTCAATCAATGGAAAGATACTTCCAGACATCAAAAAGATGCTCATCATTCGTGCTGATGGCATTGGAGATATGCTGAACGCTACACCATCGATGGCGTTATTACGGCAAAACTATCCATCGGCAGAGATAACTGTGTTGGCACGTCCACTGAATGCATCCGTACTAAATGGAAACCCTGATGTGGATAGAATACTGATTTTTGATAAGAGAGATAGACACCGAGGTCTCAAAAACAGACTCAAATTCTTCCACTCAATACGACTTGAGAAGTTTGATCTTGTCGTTGTTCTACATACCGCTACTATTCCTAACTTCATTGCCTACTTCTCTGGAGCACAACACCGATTAGGTCGCTATCAGAAAGGATTCAGGTCCACACTTACGATAACATGGGATGGTAAATACAAGAAAGGAGAAACCCACGAAGTAGATAGAAATTTGGAGTTAGTGCAGCTCATCTGTGAAGGTAAAGGGGTGAGAAGACTGGTCTTCAACCTTATGCCTGATGAGTCGGCAGATGCTGAAGCACTCCTCAAATCGTGGAAAATCTGTAACGGTAAATCACTAATAGGAATTCATCCTGGCGGAAGTTCTTATGATAAACGATGGCCCGAAAAGCACTATGCAGAACTTGCTGACAAGTTAACTAACAGATACGATGCAAACATTCTGCTATTACATGGACCCGATGAAGTAGAACTAACCCATAAGATATGTAAGGCAATGCAAAGACACGCTATTGTATATGCACCAAAAACAATTCGTGAATTAGGTGCACTTCTCTCACAGTGCGACTTGGTTGTCTGTAACGATTCAGGTCCAATGCATCTCGCAGCGGCTTTGAACGTGCCAACTGTAGCAGTATTCGGTCCAACGGATTATGTTGCTTGGAGTCCCATGAGTGAAAATGCTACGATTGTTAGAAGAGACATGCCGTGTTGGCCCTGTAATGCACATAAGTGTAAAATCGGATGGGAATGTACAAAGAAACTTCCCGTTGACACGGTATGGGATGCTGCATCTTTGTTGTTAGAGGTGAGAACAGAATGAAGATAGCGATAGTCGCATGGGGAACAACAGGGGACGTCTATCCTGTTTTAGCACTTGCAGAACGATTGTTGAAGAGACAACATCAGGTGCGGGTCTGTGCACCGCCTATCTATAAAGACAAGATTACTGAAATAGGTGCAGAGTATTATGAAGTTAGTGTGGCATTTGATTTAGATGAATTCCACAATACATTGGACATAGCCATTGCCAAACGTGACCCGATGGGTCCACTCCAAATGATAGCGAAAGAGGGTATAATACGACACGGTGAAAGGTGGTATAACGATTGCCTTGATGGATTCAGGGGATACGACTTAGTTATTTGCCATTCCATTGATATACCCGCACAAGAGGCAGCTATACGGAAGGGTTTACCGTGGTTGACTGTGACGTATTGTCCCGGATTCATTAAAACACCTGACAACGCACCATATCCGTTCCCAAACTGGGGTAGAACGCTCAATAAGTTTATATGGAAATTGGTGGGATTTAGACTTAGATATGCAGTTGATCCGCTATTCAATCAATTTATTACATCTATTGGTGGTAAACCGAGGGCAACAGTAGCATTGGATGAAATGTATTCTCCGCACCTAAACTTCATCGCCGCATCTCCAGCAATTTGTCCACCAGTGAATTTGCCGTCAAACCATAAGTACACAGGTGTATGGCATTTGGAAGAACAGGAATATACCCCACCCTCCGACCTTACCGACTTTATAACAGACGGTTCCCCGCCAATTGTCATAACATTTGGATCGATGGGGGGAAGTAATAATACAGAGACAACAAAAATCTTGATAGACGCAATCAGAATTACTGGACAACGTGCAATAATTCAAGCAGGATGGGGTTTGTTAGGGACGGCGGATGTAGATGGAAACATCTTTTGTACAGATTATGTTCCCCATCGCTGGTTATTTCCGAAAGCTGCTTGTGTCGTGCATCACGGTGGTGCAGGAACGACTGCATCCGTTTGTCTTGCGAAAGTGCCATCAGTTGTTGTTCCCCATATTGCCGATCAGTTTTACTGGGGTAGACGTTTATACGATTTGGGAGTTGCTGCGAAGACTCTTCCTCGACGCAACCTTAATGCGAAAGACTTAGCAAAAAGAATTGAACATGCTATCAATACACCTTCACTCTATGAAAGAGCAGAAACGTTAGGCACACAGATGGATGCGGAAGAGGGTTTAACAACTGCTGTCCATCTGATTGAATCTTTCCCTACGAAACCACTATGAAGAGAATCCTTGTTTTCAGTTTTAGTTTCATTGGTGATGCGGTGTTATCAACTGCTGTCATTCAGCCATTACGTTCTCACTTCAAAGACATCCATTTAACGTATCTTGTAGGTCCACGGGCAATCGATATTCTAAAGACTGAGGCACTGATTGATGCGACAGTTGTCTACGATAATCGCGGTGTACATGCAGGTCTGAAAGGTAGACTGAAACTGATAAAAACTTTGCGACAAGAGAGATTCGATATCGTTGTTAACTTACGCGATAGTCTCTTAGCGAGATGTATCGGTGCTGACCATTGGGGATTGGTCCGGGGGGATAGAAATCGGCATGCTGTTGTACGTTACTTAGAAATACTGCGTAAAAACGGTGTAGATACAACTGACGCTAAACCTAACCTACAACTCAGTGATGAAGAGAAAACTGATGCAAGACGTTTCCTTGAAGAATCTGAAATCGCCTCTAAACAACTGCTTATAGGTATCCATCCTGGTGGCAACTGGGAATACAAACTGTGGCGTGCAGAAAAATTCGCACAACTGGCGGATACATTAAATGCATCAGAGGCTATTTCTGTCCTTCTGTTTGCTGGACCACATGAACGAAATCTACAATCCCAAATTGCTGGGTTGATGAAGACATCACCCGTGATTGTTGATAGTTTAGACTTACGGGAAGTCGCTGGATTAATTTCTGCTTGTGATGTCTATTTATGCAACGATACAGGTCCTATGCACATCGCAGCCGCGCTGGGGACACCCATCGTTGCATTGTTTGGATCGACAAACCATATTCGAAGTGGTCCCTATGGCGAAGGGCATGTCGTCGTGCGGAGCGAATTGGATTTAGGGTGTAACCCTTGTCATCCTGGGAGGAACCCTGGCGGATGTGGTGCGGGGAGTTGTGCAGTAATTGATGGAATTTCAGTCGAACAGGCATTGGAAGCAGTGACAGGTCTATTAGTGGCTTCCTCAAGTCTGTAGGTACGGTCCCCACTTAGGCATAAAACAAAAAAATGTTGGCAAATCAGCAAAATTTATGGCATTATGTTACGTAAAGTGATTTTGGTTAAGGAGGAAAACATTGAGATTTCTAAAAAAGGGTGATAAAAAGAAAGAAAAGACTGATAAACAGACAAAACCGCACCCTGACCTTAAGGTCATCAGCGGTTCAGAGATTTCTGGCAAACGTCAGCAAAAACCCGCTCAACAGACGACATCCCAACAACAAGCACCACAGCAGAACATTACTTTACCAGACATCAAGTATAAGATTGCGGTTGCCAGTGGCAAGGGTGGTGTTGGTAAGTCTACTGTTGCGACCAATTTGGCGATTTCACTTGCACGGGTAGGGGCAAAGGTGGGTTTAATGGATGCTGATGCTTATGGACCCAGCATTCCGACAATGATGGGGATACAGGAAAATCCTAAAACCAGTCCAGAACGCAAACTGATACCCCTTGTTCGGCACGACATAAAACTAATGTCAATAGGGTTTATGGTGCCAGAAGAACAAGCCATGATCTGGCGTGGTCCCATGCTGCATAGCGCAATACGTCAATTCTTGAGTGATGTGGACTGGGGTGAATTGGATTATCTGATCATAGATTTGCCACCAGGTACAGGAGATGTCGCACTGACACTATCGCAAGCCATACCACTGACAGGTTCAGTAATCGTCACTACACCGCAAGATGTAGCATTAGCAGATGTACGGAGAGGAGTTGCAATGTTTGAACGACTCGGTGTTCCAATCCTGGGTATCATTGAGAATATGAGCTATTTCCGCTGCCCACACTGCAATGAAAAGACTGAAATATTCAAGGCACATGGCGGCAAAAAAACCAGTGAGAGATATGGTGTCGCATTCTTGGGTGAGATACCTCTTGATGCTGAAGTTTGCACCGCAGGGGACCTCGGGGTTCCTATCGTAGCAGGGCACCCAGATTCACATCAAGCGGAAGCCTTTGGTGTTGTTGCATCTATGTTGGAGCAGGTATTGGCAGAAAGTGGAGATGAAGATGAGTTGACTATCCTCTGATCTTACAGCTCTATTTCCAAGGCATGAGCAATAAGTTGCATAGCATGTCGGACATTATCTCTATTACTGTTAGTCGCTTGTAACGGGTTATTTCCAAGATTAGCATTTAAGTCCTTAAGTGGATCAAGTCCAAAGTCTTCCATACCTTCCAGAAGATCCTCAAGATAACCATTTGAGGGTAAACTGTAATTGCGTTTCTCGTCACACATACGGTAGAACATAATATCATCTTCATAGTACTTTTCATATAAATCTGGATATCCTTCGTACCTGTCCAACGCGGTTTCATCATTTTCGGATATTTCCCAGAGTCCACCCTTTACTACGTTGTTTTGTGAAGGTATAATATCCGCATAGAAGCGAAAGACAAGTTGGTATCCTTGTAGCATATATGTACCAAGAGACAATGCATCTTTACATCGCCACTGCATATACTTCTGATTAAGGTTTGAACCGTAGGCAAAGTATTTCATTGAAGACTTGATTGAGAGATGTTATAGATGACGTGTGATAACAAATAATTAGGATATCGCAAAATTCATATTAAATAGAATTCTGCGATATTTAATAACTCTCTATCTCCTTCTAATACAACAATGGATCAGTGTCATATTCTTGTGCCACGCTAATAGGGTCAACATCATTCTTATCAACAGTTTTGTATCCATAAATCTCGATTTCACTGATTTTAGCAGCTGCGCGTCGTCTTACGAGACCACCGGTCTCACATCCAGCAGGGCCTCATGTAGATCCGCTTTTTCTTAATGAACGTATTCCTCTTGCATTTTCTGTCCGCGTCAAAGCAGCGTCATCTGTTGTTCCCAATACTACGAGACGGACTCTGTCTGTTGGGAAAGAGTATAATATAGGTATGACAATCTTCCCGTGCGTTGATTTCACACTCTTTTCCTCTTTTATCAATTGCCAATCTGAATTGTTCAAAGCACTTCCACCCTTATCCGCGTATAGGTTGTATTTTTTGATGTTATCTGAGTGGATGACAATGCGTCGAATTACTTTCTTCTTTGGCAAGGTGATGACAACTTCTGGTGACGTAGATGAACTTGTTACACCAACAGTCCGAGTATCGCCATCTATCATTTGTAGGCTGGTTGATTGCGTTCCATCAAGAAGGGCATAGTTTTCACTCCATTCCTGTTCTGAGAACAGAACACTACATCCTGCTGTTAGTAGACAGAAGGAAATAAGCAGGGAAAGAAGGCAAAATCTATTCAACATTTGTGTTCTCCTTTTAATGACATATATTGTCAGTTATAGATGTTATAGTATCAGTTTGATATGTGAGAGTAGACTTAACTCTCACCCGTTCTTATTCCAATATGGAATCCAGTTCACTTTCCCGTTTTGGGTCTGATTTTGCAGCAGCAGTTTCTGCGGCAGATTTATATCCGTAAATTTCAATTTCACTTATTCTTCCTGTTGCGCTTCGTCTAAATGCCCCGTATCTTCCACCGAAGACATTTTGATTCATCTGGTTTGGATTTGTATACATTCTTGCCTTCTCCTGTCTCCACAGAGATGCATCGTCAGATGTATCTAATACAACCAACCGTAATCTGTCTGTTGGGAACGCATACAGAATTGGCACCTCCAATGGGTATGATTTTATGCTTTTTAGTTCCTTGATCAATTGCCAGTCTGTATTATTGAGTGCAGTTCCACCTTTGTCAGCATATAGATTAAATTTCTTAATATTGTCAGAGTGAATTACGATTTTTCGAATCGACTTCTTTTCAGGCAAAGTGATGATTACCTCTGAACCGCCACCCATATAGATGTATTGTGGTCCAGAAAATGCCTGTGTTTCTCCGACAGTATTCAGATTTCCATCAATCATCTGTGGACTTGTAGCCATTGTCCCATCAAGTTGCGTATAGTTTTCACTCCATTCCTGTTCTGAAAACAGAACACTACATCCAGCTGTTAGTAGGCATAAAGAAATAAGCAAGGAAAGAATGCAAAATCTATTTAACATTTGTGTTCTCCTTTTACTGACATATATTGTCGGTAAAATGGTTTCTACAATTAACTTTACATCTGAGTTGTAGGAGGGAACTCCACAAGCCGACAATGAGTGGTTACGTCGTGATTCGGATGTCACTCCTACAGAATATATGTGAACTTCAACACAAGAAAGTTCCTCATTAATTGTATGTTTACTATACATTATTAAATATAATAACATTTATGACAAAAGTTGTCAACTAAAAATCTGAACGACCGAGAATTGGACACAATCCCTTCGGTGCATCCAGTTTACTAACCTGCTGGCGAGGCGGTGAATGCCTAAGGACGAATGCCATACGGCATTCGCCATGATTCATACCGTTGATTTTTTCCGAGCCTCGCCAAATTACCTAAATATTTTTTTAAACTTCATTCTGATTCTTGATTTTCATCTGTTGTTGATCCAGTTTTTTTCTTTGCAAGATTCTCTTTCACATAAGTCTCAACAGCATCTTCAAGATCAAATCCGCCAACCTTTGCTTTACGGACAATACCTTTTCCATCAATAATGACAGCAGTCGGTATAAACTTAACACCGAATAGCTGCCTTACTGTCCTGTCCTGATCCCAATACTGTTTCCAAGGCAGTTTTTCTTTGGCAATATACGCTTTAAGAGGATCTATTGACCTATCATAACTAATACCGATTATCGTAAATTTTTGATCCTTGAATTTTGCATAAGTCTTCTTAATTTTCGGCATCTCTTTAATACAGGGACTACACCACGTAGCCCAAAAATCAATAAGCACAACCTGTCCTTTAAGCTTTTTCATGGAAATTTCTTTACCATCCAATCCCTTCACTGTGAAATCGGGAATAGGTTTACCAACCAGATCATGAAGTATTATTTCTTCTGTCTTAGGTAATAGACCTTTCCGTTCAGAATGTTCCTGTTCAAGGATCTTTTTAGCAATTTTTGCATTTGAACGACTACCAAATTTCTTATGTTCTATCAGTTTCTTAAATGCAGCATCTGCCTTTTCGTGCTGGCTGAGTTTATCGTAAGCTAAACCCAATTCTAATAGAATTCGTCCGGCATATCTTGCTTCTGGTAGTTCCTTGTAGAGTTCCTCAAATACAGTGATACCTTCCTCTACACGGTCTAAGCGGACCAATGAATTACCAAGATAATAGTACACCGCGTCAACGCGTTCGGATTTTGGAAATAGCCTTATAAAATCTGTCGCTTTCTGAACCAATACTTCTAATTTCTCTGACTTATTTTCCTTTGCGAGTCTTTTGCCTAAGGCTTCTATCTCTTGAGACTTAAGTCTTATCTCTGCAAGAGTTAATGTAGGCACAGGCTGTGTTTCGGTTGAGTCATCTGCAGTAAGACCGATACTGAAGGCGAACAGAAGTGTGGCTGCAAAAATCACAATGTTCATAACTTTGGATCGTGTATGTGTATCTCGTTTGATATGTATCATTTTTCCTCCTATCAATTATTTAGTACAAACGTGAGTTTGATGTAGTAAACTTTTGAAATATATGGACTTCATTTCGTCCAAAATATTAATTATACCATTTCTACTTTATAATATACCATTTGCGTAGGTCGTGTAGAGGCACG
>CAZURU010000235.1:0-8458 GCA_964623585.1 uncultured bacterium | reverse complement strand
TTAGATTTCCATATACGGGAGAGGCATCTATCGGTTTACGATCCGGTTGCCAAGCAATGGCTCCAAACCCCAGCGGAGCAGCACGCCGCCCGCGCCGAAAACGCCGAAACACGCGCCGAAAATGCCGAGACACGCGCCGCACAAGCAACCATCGCACGCCAGAAAGCCGAAGAAGAACTCGAACGCCTGCGAGAACAACTTGCCCATTTACAAGCACGCACCTAAATATGCTAAAATTTGGACAGTTTCCAGCCAGATCATAAGAAGTTTCCGCCGTAAAAGAACTCTTGAACGCGCTCGCACCAGACTCCGTGAAGCCTTTCAAGTATGCGTGGACGCTCGGGATAAACAACTTGAAGCGTATATAACGGCAGAAAAATTGGAGCATCTACAAGAGGATACCCGCCGCGCCAAAAAGGCTGGAAAAAATCGTTGACCTATAAAACAACAGCCGGATATAAGACGCGAAGACCACTGTTTTCACTGCGAAGCATTGACACTGAATGATTCTGAATTTTTTTAGAAATTTAACTTGACTTTTTATCATAGATTTGATATACTTTTACCGTGTTAAACCAAATTTCGGACAATTTTCAGCTAATGGTTGAGCATTCGTGAAACCTAAGGCAGCCACAGCCTTCAACCTCAATTCTTTTGACAAAAAAATTTTGAATGTATTAGATTGATTTTACATAGTCTTATTACTTTTGATGTTCAGAGCCCGATCAAGGAAAGCGCAATGGTGACAACTCAGTTAGAACTCGAAACCGTGACACCGATGTTTTTACACGGCCATGACAATAAAATAGTGGAACTTAGACCCCCACCTTTCAAAGCACTGTTTCGCTACTGGTGGCGGACTGTACAGGATTGCGATGCGAATTCATTACGGGAGGCTGAAGCAAAATGGTTCGGTAGCACAAAAGGGAAAGCCCCGTTCTCAATTCGTATTTCAGTATCAAAAGAGCTAGATCAAACTAAATATAAACCTTTGCCGCATAAACCTGATAATGATAGGTTTGGTAAGAAAATAGATGCTTTTGGTATAGGACAACCATTTGAATTATCTTTGATTACTAAAACAGGAACTGAGGGTGCTTATTACCAGCAAATTGCCAAACTCGGTTTTTTGCTTGGGGGTATCGGGGCACGCTCACGCCGTGGGTTTGGTTCAATTCGTGAAACCTCGTGGAATTTTTCTGATGTTTCCAGTCTCCAAAATGAGGTTTTGGATACGCTTAATTCTGTAGCGAAGATCGATCGATTTCAGATAAACAGTAGAAACGTTCCAATCATTGAATCAAAAGGGCGCACATATTATCCACCCGAATATCCTGTTATTCAGCGTATCTTTTTTGGTAAGCCAACGGATAAAGTTCATGACCTTTTAGAGGATATCGGAAAGGCAAGCTCAGAGGCAAAGCATAGAAATCAAGATGACACACTCGGTGGGGGTGTACCACGCATGGCATCGCCGGTCGTTGTCACAATTCAGATGATAGGTTGTCAATATATCCCCGTTGTTACCCAACTTTATTCCCCTTATCCAAAATACACGGGCAAATATTTTAATCGGAGACCAACTGCCATGCCAAAGAAGCAAAGAAGTTTTATTGACGAAATCATCACGTAGGAGTTTTCCATGAGTGAAAATCAATCACCACGTTTCATGCTTATGTTCACGATAGGTCCCGTGCAATCCTTCATTGAAGCCTCTCGGAAAACAGAAGACTTATGGATGGGCAGCTATATTTTCTCTTATCTTATCGCTACGGCAATGGAAAAGGTTCAAGGCGATGGTGTTGAGCTGATCTATCCTGCTATCGGAAGTAAACCGCCTTTTGAATTTTGGAAGGAGCATGATTTTGCAACACCTTCCATCCCAAACCTCTTTTTAGCAATTGGGGATGGCACGCTTTCTCAAGATGATTTAGTTAAACGTGCAGGAGATGCTGAAAGTGAAGTAAACACCGTATTTGAGCAGATGGCAAAACGCGTGCTTGATAAGGCGTTTGGTCCTTGGCGTAATTCTTATGTTAAAGATTTGTATAAGAAACAGATCTCCGGTTTTTTTGATATCTATTGGGTGATTACCGAAGAAGAAATAGGTCAAGAATATGGCAAATGGTATGCCCATACTGCAGGCAGTCTCGCTGCAATCAAAAACTGCCGGACATTTAAACCAATGGAAGAGATTGGACGAAAATGTTCACTTGATGGAATCCGAGAAATTCTCCATAAAAAAGAAACTGAATCTATTGATGCTGCAATGAAATGGTGGGAAAATTTTGCTAAAGTCAACCCTAGACATTGCAGACAAAAGGAAGCTCTCTGTGCAGTCTCATTGACCAAGCGGATGGGAATGCATTACTTGGAAAATTACTCAAAATTTAAAGATGAATTTACAGATGACCGTCCAAGATTTCCATCAACATCAGAGATTGCAACAGCGGCATTCAAGGAACAATTGCGATGCAAGCCTAATGCTCTCGGAGTTTATGCAGAATTCGTCAAAGCAGTCAAAAAACTGAAGGACATGAACAACAGAAATGCGGATATTCCATATATTCTGCCGTTACCAAAGAGTGCGGATTTTCTCGAACGAAACATTGATGGTGAGTGGTTATACGAAGAAACGTGCTCTGCCTCTTATCTCGAACGTTACTACAACATTGGTTGGGCAAATCAGCAAAGGCAAATTGAGTATTGTGAAAACTTAAGGAAGAAACTTGTCGGACTGATTGAAGGCGAACCGGGGAAATACTATGCAGCTATCGCACTGGATGCCGATAACATGGGCGAGGTGAACCGTAATACTAAAGATAGGGAACAACATAAAGCGAATAGCACGAAACTAATTGAATTCACGAAAGATGCCCAGCGAATTGTTGAAGAGGAACATCTTGGTAAACTGACTTATGCTGGCGGTGATGATCTACTCGCGCTTGCAAATCTCAGTGACCTTTTACCGATTTTGAAAAAGTTGCGCAAAGCATTTCCCGATTTCACATCTGCTTCCGCAGGTGTGTGCATTGCCCATAACAAGATGCCACTCAATAACGTGATTCGGCACGCACGACGAATGGAAAAGGAAGCAAAAAAAGAAGATGGGAAGGATGCACTCGGTATTGCATTGTTCAAGCACTCTGGAAATATTAGTGAAATGGTGACAAAGTGGGAATACCGGGATATGAAGGTACTCACTATTGGTATGGAGTTGATTGGGTTGTTGGATGATGACGAAATTTCCAAGCGGTTTTTGTATACTTTTCGTGAAGCATTTACAAAACTAATGGGAGATGATGGAAAACTTGTCAAGGGACTACCACCTGCCCTTGTCACGGAAGAATTCACACGACTCATTGAACGAGCATATAAAACAAAAGAACAAGAACTTGATACTGCTAAGCAAAAGACAATTTCTGAAACCATTGCTCTATTGCCGCCATGTATCAGCCCTTTCACCGATTACCTAAGTTTTCTGGAGATTATCAACTTCATCGCGAGGGAATCAAAGTGAGACTATTTTTAAAAGCAAATGATACCTTCTTTTTCCGAGATGGGCGGCCATTCACTAAAGGTGAGCAATCTGAAGGGTATTCCATATTTCCGCCCCTACCATCTACAATACTCGGGGCGTTGCGGACTGCCTATATTGCTGAGCACGGCGACTTGCCTTCTTTTTATGCCGGAAATGGAAAAATGGCAAAAATTATAGGTACGCCTGAACCTAATTCACTTGGTTCTATGTATCTCAAGGGCGTTTTTCTTGCGGACAAGAATTCAGGAATCTATTATCCAATTCCTTTTGATCTTGTAACGAAAAATAAGGAACAGGTAAATAAACTCTATACGCTTGAATGCTCTCCTCAAAAATCGTCCTTCATCTCAAATTCATCACTCAAGCATCATCTGAAATGGAATGGATCCGAAGATGTAGAATCAGAGGTAAATGGCAAGATCAGCAGTCTCTATATTAAACAGTACCTCTTAGGTAAACAAGAAATTTTTAGACTTAGTCCTATTGAGAACTTTGTTTGTGATGAACCCAAAATCGGTATTGAACGGGATTATCAGACATCAACATCTAAGGACAACATGCTATATAGGATTAATATGCGGCGTTTTCAGTCCAAATTCCGTGATATGTCAGCGTTAGGCTTTGTCGTGGATTACAAGTGTGAAAAGAAACTACTAGCAAATGGACTACTAAAACTTGGTGGAGAAGGAAAAAGTTTCACTTATGAACAGAGTTACTACAACCCTGATCCGCTTTCTAACGAAGAGGATATGATAACTCTGAAGGAAGCAATCCGCTGTTCGGGTGCCTTCAAACTCTATTTTGCAACGCCTGCTATTTTTCAGAATGGATGGTTGCCGAAATGGATAAACAAAAACACAGACAAGAACACATACAACGCTAAATATAAATCATTATCATTTGAACTGAGCACAGCAGCAGTCGGCAAACCGATTGCTATTGGTGGTTGGAATATGCACAAAAATATACCAAAACCGACTCGTCAGGCAGTTCCTGCTGGTAGTGTCTACTATTTTAGAATATCAGATAAGAGTTGTGTTGATACTATCATTGACACCTTTCATTATAAAAATATTAGCGACTACCAGTCTAAAGAAGGATTCGGCATCTGTTTTGTCGGTGTTGTTGGAGGAGATAAAACATGACAGTTGTTATTACCCCGGTTGGAACATCGCTCTTTACCAACGGAGGAGAAAATAATACTACCATATCCAATTTATTTGCTGATATCAAAGATTTGCGAAATTCTGACTGGGAATCGTATATAGAATATATTGATCAGCTCAGAACAGAAACCACACAATTTATTAGCAGCACGGGAATAACTGCCTGTGCTGAACTTCAGAGCACAGCAAAAATTCAGGATGCACTTGGCAATGAGATAAGTGTTCATCTCCTTGCCTCAGATACAATTGCCTCGCGCTTAGCTGCAGAGATTTTGAGGGATCAGATTAACAACCCTAACAGTGTTTTGGGAAATGAAGTAACCGCTAAATTCAATTCGGATCCCACGGCGGGCGTAATTGATGTGATTCATGATTTACAAGTTAAAAACGCTAAGGAATTTTCGCGTGAAGGCATGCCAAATCTGTTTCATAGGATCCATAATATTATGAATTGGGAAGCTTTCGATAGTGGAAACCTTGCTATCAATATTACTGGCGGATACGGCGCAACGTTACCATATCTGACGATTTTCGCGCAGCTTGAGAGCGTGCCGCTCTATTATAACTTTGAAGATAGTAACGAACTTATTGAAATTCCCCAGGCACCATTGACTATTGATTGGGATTTAATTAAACACTATTCCAACGTTTTGGAACAAATTGATCAAGGCATTGAGGCCAGTGATTGGCAGGAATTCAAAAAAACGAATTACCAAGCTGTTAAAGAATTAGATGCTTTCATATGGTGGGATGAGAGTGCTGGTGCCTGTCTGTCACCAATTGGCGTAATTTTTTGGGAACAGTACCTGAAGAGCCATTTTGTTCTTGATTTAGGAACAAGTATTGACAAACCCACAAATATTGGCAACGCGATTCAAGACCTTTATAGAAGGCTAAATTCGGTTCTGTCTCCGACAAATAGTTTTACTTCACCGAATTGCTATAAAACAATTCGAGATTTGGGAGATCAGGATGATTTAAATCACACCGGACCAGTCAGTGGTCACAATATATTTATCTTTAAGTGGACAGCTGATGCCCAAAGACGTTTAATGTATTCCTTTGAGGTTAATGGACGTGTGATAACCCGAATCAAAATATACGACAGACGTGATGAACATATGGAGACGAACCAATATGGCGAATGGAAAAATGAATTAAAAAGAAACCATCCTAAAATTGTTTTTACGACACATACCCTTGAAACTCCGACATCATCTTAGCAAGGATAAAACCAATATGTTCAAACAAGCAAGCCCCGTATTTCTAATCGTAGAAACGCCACTCCATGCCGGAAGTGGCAGCGACCTCGGCATTGTTGATTTGCCGATACAACGTGAAAAGCACACGGACTACCCAAAAATTGAAGCGTCCGGACTGAAAGGCAGTATCCGTGAAATCTTTGAAGCACAAGAAGTAAAAGATAAAATTGAACTTGTGTTCGGGCCGGAGCAAGGTGATTTACACGCAGGGGCTTTAGGATTTACTGATGCGCGTCTATTGCTTTTCCCTGTCAAGTCGGTCAAAGGCGTATTTGCATGGGTAACGTGCCCAGCGGTTTTGGAACGTTTCAAACACGACCTGTCTATATGCCAACCCAGCATTGGTATTGTCAACGAAATTCCCGATGCCAATACAGTGCCGAATCAAAGCGAACTCATCGTGAAGGACAAAAAAATTGTCCTTGAAGAATACACATTTCCTGTTGAGCATGACGAGGCTTGTAATAAGGTTGCCAATTGGATTGCTAATAATGTTCTACCATCGGATGTTCCAAGTTACGATTATTGGAAAAAAAAGATGAAAAAAGACATCGTTGTGTTGAGCGATGACGATTTCCGAGATTTCGTGATGCTTTCCACAGAAGTTATTGCTCGAACTAAAATTGACAATCAAACCGGCACCGTGGCAACAGGTGCATTGTGGTACGAGGAGTACTTACCAACTGATTCTATTCTCTATTCGCTTGCGTTAACGACACCATTGTTCTTGAAAATTGAGGGCAATAGTCAAGAAGAGAAGGAGGCAGATGAGAAGCAGAAGAAAAGTGATTTCTATGTGGATCAAGTATCCAACAAGAACGAGCTTGAGGCTGCGAAAGTGATGGAGTTTTTTATCGAAGGCTTACCAGATATTATTCAAATCGGCGGCAATGCAACCGTAGGCAAAGGAATAGTCCGGACACACGTCCATCAACAGAAAGGAGGAGACAATGGCACAGGAAGTGACAACACTCAAGGGAATTGAACAAGGACGCGCTACTCATGCTTACAAGGCAGTTAATGGGGTGAAAGAGAAGTATAAAAAGAAGTATAAGACTGCTGCCAAGAAGGCACCTGTTCTCGTAAAAACGAATGGACTTGGGCAAACTTTGGCTTATATTAAAAGTAAGGGTGGGAAAATAAACCCGAAAACAAAGAAAAAAGAAGAAAACGGTTACGACATATTTTATGATCAAATTGGTAAATGGCTGTGCAGCGATGCTGCCAATCTATCAGTTCCGGATGGAGAACTTGTTGAAAAGGTAATTGAACTCCCATCACATGAATACCGGCAAGTCACTATTGAGACGCTTGCGCTGCTCAATTGGATGCGCCGTTTTGTTGATGGACTCATGCAAGATGTGGAGGAGGATAATGAATAATTATTGTCCTTCAGATACAAGGGGTCTTGTTGAATCCGAATTCAAGTTCAGTTTCCCGTTTAATGATAACAATCGGAGAGATTTAAACCGTGAGGGTGCCCCTTCAAGATATTTACGTGATCTATTTGAAAAAAATGAAATTACGCTTTCCAATAATGCCCGGGTTTGGGTTGGATCACGGGATAGAAGGTGGTTGGTAACTGATGGGCAGCAGAATTATCCTATTAGGAAAGAAAATAATAAGCTTAATGTCTATAAGCGTCCCACTATTGGGAATTGCGCGTTAGAACTTCACCGTTTTTTGGAAATTGATCCGCCAGGTAACATTATTAAAGATATTGATTTTCCAAGATATATTCAGTCCCCTGAATCGGATGTTATCACCTGTCTAAGGGCACGGCAAAAAGCACAACTCCAGCAATTCGTTGATCAGGGCATTAAACTTTACTGCGTTGATGCAACCGTTGATTGGCGGTTAATAGTCGGTCTCGGTGGTGAACATGTGCAAGAGACGAACATGACACTCCATCATATCTACGGTATTCCTTATATACCGGGCAGTGCTGTAAAAGGTGTCCTGCGGCATTGGTGGCTGCAAGTCCTGCAACAGGATGAGAATTTCCTACAACAGAATCCAAACTTCATTAAGGGTGACGACGAAATTGACGAATCCGTAGCTTTGAAGGATTCTGTTTTTCTCTCTATTTTTGGCAGCCAAGAACAGCGCGGGGAGGTGCAATTCCTCGATGCGTATCCTGAGGAAGTCCAGTTTGAAACCGACATTATGAATCCTCACTTTGGTGATTATTACAGCGGTAAAGAACCACCAACAGACAATCAAAGACTGGTGCCTATTAATTTTCTTACTGTTGAAAAAACGACTTTTCGATTCGTTTTCTTGGCTAAGGAACAAGAACATCTTAATAAACTTAAGGATCAGTTTCAAAAGGCATTGAACATAAAAGGTGTTGGTGCTAAAACTGCTGTCGGATACGGGTATTTCCGAGATTTCAAAGATCAGACTGGTGATACTACGGAAGAACTCAAACGACAACAAGAAGAACCGAAGCGTGCCGTTGAGGAGCAACGCCGGCCCCAAGCACCACA
>CAZURU010000234.1:6514-8535 GCA_964623585.1 uncultured bacterium | reverse complement strand
AATGATGGAACAATTCACGGCGCAAAACGCGTCAACGGTAAATTTGGTAAAGCACTCGAATTTGATGGAACTGATAACTGGGTCGAAGTACCACATTCAGATTCAGTTGCTTTTGAAAAAGGTGTATCATTTACAATTACAGTTCACTTCAAAGGCACCAAAGTTGGAGGTTCACTTGTAGGTAAGAACTATGAAGATACTTCTGAAGCCAGACCTTGGTATCTGATTTGGAATGGGGGATCTGACAATAAAGTCTCCATTTATCTACGGACAAATGAAAAACAGAATTCAAGAGCTAATGGCACCTCTGAATTAGGTGATGATGCATGGCATTTTGTCGTTGCAAGAGCTGATGCACAGTCTAAAAAAGTATCAATATGGGTTGATGGAAAAATGGAAGCCGAAGCACCTATGGTCACTGATGATGGATACGGTACAAGTGATGGCGTTTTACATTTTGGTAGACATCATAACAGGTATGCAGCGGGTATCATAGATGAAGTCGGTCTGTTCAGTATCGCTTTGAATGAAGATGAAATGGACACCATCATGAATCACGGTTTAGAACAAGCTGCTGCTGTCGAACCGATAAACAAACTAACGTTAACTTGGGCAAATCTCAAACGTTAATAATTATAATAAAAGGAGAAATTTATCGTGTATACATTTAATAAACTAACACTTATAGGGATGACGCTTACTGCTATAATCCTAACGTGCATACTTACAACTAATCCTGCAATAGCAGCGATCAATGCTGAGAACATCACAGCACTATGGCTGTTTGATGAAGGTGAAGGTACAACAGCAACCGATTCGTCAGGAAACGGAAACGATGGAACTATCCACGGAGCAACGTGGGTTGATGGTAAATTCGGACAAGCACTCGAATTCAACGGTACGGATAACTGGGTGGAAGTTCCGCATTCACCAACAGTCGTTTTTGAAGCTGGGACATCATTCTCACTTACCATACATTTCAAAGGGACAAAAGTTGGTGGTGCTCTCGCTGGCAAAAATTATGAGGATACAAGCCAAACTCTGCCCTGGTATATGCTTTGGAATGGCGGAGCAGACAACAAAGTGACATTTTTCCTGCGAGATTCTGCAAGTCAGAATTCCAGACCTATCAGCACAACTGAAATCGGCGATAATGAATGGCACTTTATCGCGGGGGTAGCTGACGCAGACTCAGGAAAAGTATCCTTATGGGTTGACGGTGTTAAGGAGGCTGAAACCGACTTTGATACAAATAGTGGGTACGGAACAGGTGAAGGTGTTTTTCACATCGGACGGCACCATAACAGATACTCTGCTGGAATTATAGATGAAGTCGTACTATTCAACACCGCACTCAGTGAAGCAGATTTACAGACAGTCATGAACAACGGACTCGCTGCACTTACCCCAGTTGAAGCTCAAGGAAAAATCACCACGACTTGGGGTGACATAAAAAATCGCAGCAAGTAAGAAATGGATTAATCACGTAATTAAATTAAAAGGAATAAAAATGCTATGAAGTATTTACACCCATACTTTTTTCTAATACTGTTGCTTATAGGGGCAATCGGTTGTGGGGCAACAGAAGACACTGAGGGTGTTATTGAAACACCCGTTGATGATACAAAAACCTCTTCAGGTACTATCCAAGGTGAAGTTCAGGTTATTGACGGTGTATCAATTCAGGTGCGTCTATTGAAAGAAGGACAGCTCATTTCTCAGACAGCCGCAGATGGGAGTTTTCAATTTGATAATGTCGAAAATGGTGATTATATTCTCCAGATTACGGCAAAAGGATACGAAACAGCAGAAAGGAATGTTACTCTTGAGGATGGAAAACTCTCGCAAATATCAAGAATAGAACTCACTGAATTAGCTGAACCTGTATCGCATCTATCAGGAGTGCTAACTGATTCAGAAACCGGTAATACACTATCTGGTATTCTTGTCAAACTCATGGCTAAATCAGGTGAAATATACGAAACAATGTCTTCTCAATTAGGTGTATACACTTTTGAGAA
>CAZURU010000234.1:0-6504 GCA_964623585.1 uncultured bacterium | reverse complement strand
TATAAATATACCGTTTACCCTGAATGTATTACATTACGGTTTTGAGAAACAGAATCTTGAAGTGAATGCCATCTCAACCAACCAGACAGCTGAATTGGATGTAAATCTCATCGCAATACCTGACACAGTAGTATTAAGTCCAAGTGAAGGATTAGGTGTCGGGAGTAAAGCACCCGATTTTGAGCTGCCTGATAGCAATAATCAAACGTATTCACTTTCAGATACTCTTACAAGCAAAAACGTAGTGATTGTATTTTACAGAGGCGCATTCTGAAACTTCTGTAGATCGCAACTCGGTGAGTTGCAAGACTATTATGATAGGATTAAAGCTACAGGTGCTGAACTGATTGCTATCAGTGTGGATGACGTCAGCACGACGAAGTCAACCGTTCAAGATCGAGGACTTACCTATCCCGTTTTGGCAGATACTGTATTGGATGTCATAAAAGATTACAATGTGGTTGATCTCGGTAATAAATGGTTGGCACGAGCATCAAGTTTCGTCATAGGAATGGATGGAAAGATCATGTGGGTCTCAATTGCTGAAATGGACAAACGCACTCCGACAGCCGAAATACTCAGCGCATTAGAGGAACTCTAATCATGAAAATATTGACCACGTATACCATGCATCACGTACGTATCTGTTTCATATTGCTGATTCTAATATGCTGTATAATAGGTTGTGAGAACTCTGACAACCCGGCAGATGATATTTCATCAACAAAGGGTACACTACAAGTTGAGGTACTAAACCAACAGCATGTTCCCTTTCAAGTCGCACTGTATCAAGACGAAGAGATCGTCGCACAGACCGATAGTAATCGCAGCTTTGAGATAATGGATATTGAAGCAGGTTCGTATACACTTCGTATTACTGCACCAGGATACAAAGAAATTGAACGTAACGTTGAGATACTCGCGGGTCAGACGATCAGTATAGATAACGTTACGCTACAACCGACATCCCAGACAGAGGCTAATCTCGGTCAAGGACTTACTATCGGCAGTCCTGCTCCCGATTTTGAGTTGTCAGATGGAAATGGAAACCTACATTCACTTTCGGAATACTTAGACACTGGTAAGCATGTCGTATTAGTCTTCTATCGGTTCGGCGGCTGAAGTTCTTGCATAACGCAACTCGGTGAGTTGCAGCAAAACTACAGCAAAATACAAGCAGAAAGCGCAACACTGATCGCTATCAGTGCGGATGACGAAGATGAAACCAAGACAACTGTAGAGGATTTGAACCTTACATTCACCGTACTCACAGATGTAGACTTAGAAACTATTACAACCTATAATGTCCTTGATCAGACCAATTTCGAAATCGCACGACCCGCAACTTTCATTATTAAATCAGATGGGACAATTACCTGGATTACGCTTGACTTAACAGGTATTCGTGTACCAACATCAACAATAATCACAGAATTAGGAAAACTATAGCGATGTCGGATGATAAGGTAATTCAGAACATCCTCTCAGATTGTGAAGAGAACAGAATTGTACGTGATTCATTAAATAGGAGACAATTCCTAACCAGAATCGGAACAATCGGTGGAGCTGCACTCACATCAATGCCTGCAATTGCACAGATCGGAGGCGGACGTGCCCTGACGCCTCCCACACAACAGGAAAACCTTACACCTGTCGTAGAGGTAATCGGCAAAGACGTCTGGGAAGAAGAAAGCCTTAATGAAGATGCAGTCGGTCAGATGCTTGATGAAGCAATGCTGAAACTTACCGGACGCGAGAACATTAAAGAAGCATGGCGAGATTTTGTTCTACCCGATCATAAAGTCGGGATTAAAATCAACCCCATTGCCGGTCCAAAATTATCTACTCATTCGGTAATTGTCAACAAGATAGTTGACAGTCTATTCAGTTCTGGCGTTTTAAAAGAACAGATCATCATTTGGGATCGTTTCAAAGAACATCTATTGAAGGCTAACTATCCAATCATAACAGACGATGCCGATGTCCGAACACTGGCAACTGACTTAAAAGACATCGGCTATGATGACACAGTCTTTTATGAAACCGAGAAAGATAGCATCAAGAGACGAGAAGATGAGAGAACGCGATCAAATTACTCAAAAATCGTCACCGAACACGTAGATGTTCTCATAAATGTCCCTGTCCTGAAACATCACGATATGGCTGGTGTGAGTGGATGTCTGAAGAACATGGCGTTTGGCAGTGTGGACAACACACGTAGGTTTCATGGAAGACCGCTCTACTGTAACCCCGCAATTGGCGAAATCTTTGAGAACAAAGTACTGAAAGACAAAGTCGTCCTCAACATCGTTGACGGGTTAGTCGCATCTTATGACAAAGGTCCAACCTATCACGAAGAAACCACTTGGAAATACGGCGGAATGTTTTTAAGCGCTGACCCGGTTATACTGGATGTGCTAATACTACAGACTGTTAATCAGAAACGCGAAGAGATGGGGTTAGATTCCATGTCAAAATATGCAAATCATATTACCGCAGCTAGTGGACTCGGAATAGGCAAGAGTTCGCTTGATCAGGTTAAACTTGATAAAATTGAGGTATAAAAAGTGAATCCGAGAAATGTCCTGATACTATCACTCATCACAATGTTCCTTAGCACAATCTTCATGACAGGATGCACAGTCTCAATCTCTTCAGATGAGATACTACAACTGAACCTATCAGAACCCGATGAGAAAACAGTGTCCCTTATTGCAGAATTTGAAAACCAGCAAGAGGAGAGCGTTGCTGGAGATGTAACACAGAAAGCTGGGAGTGTCTGTGCTGGTGGTGCATGTATCGTCTATTAAAAAAGATCAATTTGTTGAACTGTAATCCAACCTGCCAGACTGTGTATTTTTTGCTGCCTCATGGATTTCAACATAACTGCTAAAACCATCGGGTTCGTTCAGTTTTGAATGTTGACAATTACGGAATTATGGTATATAATTGATAATAGATTAGGTTTCAACTATGATCTATCTTGGCTAAAAGGATATAGAAACATGGCAAAGCAGATAGCACTTTTCAATCATAAAGGAGGGGTAGGAAAAACGACAACGACTTTTAATCTCGGTTGGATGTTAGCAGATAAAGGGAAGAAAGTCATTATTGTTGACTGTGACCCGCAGTGTAACCTTACTGGAATGGTGCTTGGATTCAAGGATGCCGAAAGTTTTGAATCAATGTATACATCAGATGGCGTAACGAATATCCGAGATGGACTTGCCCCTGCTTTTGAATCGCGTCCAGAACATATTAAACCAGTTGATTGTCAGTTAATTGACAAGCAGCCGAACATGTACTTGCTACCTGGACATATCGGTCTTGCGGAATACGAAGTCACTTTAGGAATTGCCCAGTCTCTTTCTGGTTCATTGGTAACACTCCAGAACTTGCCGGGGGCTTTGCATTATCTTTTGACTAAAACGGCTGAGAAGTATAGTGCTGATTTTATTTTGGTAGATATGAATCCGAGTTTGGGTCCGATTAATCAAAATTTATTGACGATAAGCGATTATTTTATTGTTCCGATGTTTCCCGATTACTTCTCATCGATGGCAACGGATAGTCTTTCTAAAATTTTACCTAAATGGTCAGCGTGGGCAAAACACGCTAAGACTTTAGATTTACTCAAAAACGCTATATATCCTTTTCCTGACAAGCACCCAAAATTTCTTGGCACGATAATCCAGAATTTCCGAGTTAGGAAAGGTGACCCTACTGCAGCGTTTCAGCAGTGGATTGAAGAGATTAAAGTTGGTGTTCTAACAAAACTCATGCCCATGCTAAGTGAAAACGATATGCTACTTCCAGATGAATTATATTATCAAGCAAGTCTGATCGGATCCCGTGATCCTCAACTCTCACTTTTTTTTTCAGATATAGCAAGTCAACCGATACTCCAATTGTCAGACTTCAATACGTTGATAGCTCGCTCACAGGAACACAACGCCCCAGTTTTTAATTTGACCGAAGCTCAACTTAAAGTCGCGGGGGTTGCCCTTGATACCATGAGGAAGTCTATGGAAAACTTTCGAGTTTTGTTTTCCGACGGCGCAGACCGCATAATTACCCTTACCGAAGATGCTTAGTCCCATTGAACAATTTCGTGAAAATATAACGCGGGTGCAGGTCCTTAATGGTGTCCATACGGCACTTGACAATACAACTACTGCTGATTTAGATCCAAGTTATACCAATTTCAATTATTTATATTCCATTCTTCCGTAGGTTGGGTTGAGGAACGAAACCCAACATCTTGACTACACGACCTACGCAAATGGTATATTATAAAGTAGAAATGGTATTATCCAGGAACCGTGACTCGTTGGCCTATCTCTCCCGCTAATGTGGCAAGCACCCTTAAGTTTATTCGGGATGTTTGCGAAGCAATTGGTATTGTTTCAAATCAAATCTAACTTCTGGCAAAAAGAGAAGATATTTGTTTGCCATGCTCTATCAACCAAAAGAATAGACGCACTCGCTTGCATACAGAAATGTGTCTGGAAGGTGGTGAAGGAAAACCTTAGGGAGAATAAAAATAGGAAAAAATGATACTCTTAATACCATTATCATAGGGGAGGTGGATGGTAATAAAATCTGGCAGATACCCAAATAGGATACCAGCCTGTTTCTATCTGCTGAAAGCACGTGGATTAATTAATTTCTATCACGATAAATATATTGGTGAAATGAATACAAGGTAGTGTTAGCTCCACTTTCATCTCCACCGTAATAGACTCTTATAGTTACCTTGTAATACCCATAGTCAGTTAACGTTTTACTTAAGGTGAGTTTGTTCTCCGAATCGGGGTAAGCAGTCTTTACTAATTCTCCATATATATGCATAGTAGCCATATAAAGATCATCTTTTTTAACTGTGACCTTAAGGTCATTATCATAATGGGTAAAATTTTTCTTGTTGAAAGAGACATCTATACAAGGATCACCATTCCTCTTAACATCCAACTTCTTTTCTTTTATCTTTACCTGCCATGAGCCTTTGACGTAACCATAATGCGGTTTTTCAATTGGCAAGGGAGTGTAAGTTTGTGCATCTCCTGTTTTCCACTCACCTGTCAAATGAAAACCGAGATTTTTTGAAATGGAAATACCATATTTTCTGTGCCAATATACCGGTTTTAACTCAACTTCTCCTTTAGCCTTCCATTCAAATATCTTGTTTTCTTTCTTCAGATTATCTTCAAATGATATTACGACGTCCCTGTGTACTGGAATTTTATATGTGGAGGAATTAATAGGAATCACAGTATGAAACCAGATTCCTCCTTTTTTTGGTGTGGTAAAATTGTGGTTTCCATGTGACTCACCATCTATAGAACCATAAAAATTCCTTCGTATCCACCCCACTCCATGCAAATTAAATTTCATTTCTACTAAAGGATGCTCAATGGAATTCTCCCAATAGCTTGACTTTTCTTCATCGTCACAGTAGGTTTGTTTGGCATAAGTAAATGTTCTGGCATCAATGTTACATGAAACTTCAGGTTTAGTACTTTCAAAAAATTGTGAAGTCAGGGCATGCTCACCGTACAGTACTGTCATGACGTCTGTGTGGGCTGTGATACTCTGTATAGCCATGAAGGTTGCTATAAAACAAGAAATTATAATAAGAATAGAAATTGTCCATTTAATCGTTTTCATGCTAAACTCCTCAAAGTAATAAGATTATCTACTCAATGTATATTAAGTGTTCTAAATCATAAGATCTAAGTAATTCATTTAACTGTTGATGTGCAATTTTCCGGGTACGCTCCCTATCATATGTACCAGGCTCACCTATCCACATAGTGGTTTTTAGAACAGGACGTTCGCGTTGTACTAATGCTTCAAGTGTTTCTATCTTTTGCGTTAGAGATGCAGCCCGATCAACCTCGCCTCTAAACTCAGCTAGACCTAAGTCTTCTTTGAGTTGGTTGAGTTCTTCAAATTCCTCTTTCGTGGGAGCAAACCCTATTTCTATAGCAATATCTACATACGGATCTCCGATTTTATGCAAAACAGGATCACCATTTTCATCTAAGAGTGGAACATCAATATCCTCCCATTTATATTCATAGCCAGGTGGCGGGGGCTTTAAGCCGAGTCTTGTATAAAATGAAGCATAGATTTGCTGTAGTTGCTCCTTAGAAAGTCCCTTCAAATATGATTCCATATCTTGTTCATAAGTTGGATCTGACTCTGTCTCTGCTACTGTCCCTGTCACTGTTTCTGTCTGTTCAAGTGTTTCAGCAGCAGGGACATGATCTTTTAACATCTGTTTTTGCTTGATCTGATTTACCAGTTCTTCTGCTTCTTTTAACTGGTCCTCCAGCTTGCTATCTTCTGCCAACTCGTTCATGATAATAAACAAGGCTGCAGTAACGATTAAGAGAATGAGGATAGCAATCCTCCATTTCATTTTATTTCTCATAAGAAATGTCTCCTTAGGTAATAAGTAGATGAGGGATATGGGAGACCGTCCCACCCCATGCTAACTCT
>CAZURU010000233.1:0-8543 GCA_964623585.1 uncultured bacterium | reverse complement strand
CCTTTCGGACAAGTACTTTTATTGATTATACTTGATGGGACGGTGGATTGTCAAGAGAAGTTTAAACGGAATTTTCACTCCGAAATTGAGAGACGGGTATATATATCCGTGAGTGGCAACTTGCATTCAATGGAATTGAGTTTTAGGACATCTTGGGGTGCTTCAAGCGTCTTTGCTATCCACTGTGTTTCAATGAGGCGGTAGTGTTCAACGCGCATTCTCTCTTGTGATACCAGGACATATTCCCGCAGCGTGTCAAGCTGCTGATAATGTGCAAACTTTTCACCTCTGTCAAATGCTTCGGTTGATGGGGACAATACCTCTACGATAAGGATCGGGTTGAGAAGCGTGTCAAAAACATTATCTTCAAAGCGAGGTTTATCACACACAACGACGACATCTGGGTAGAAATAAGAACCTGTCTGTTCTGTTTTCACACGCATATCACCGCTATAAACGAAGCAACCATGTTTTCTGAGTTGTATGTTCAGTTCAGTAGTGATTTCCACTGTGAGAATGTTATGTGCGTTACTTGCACCTGACATTGCAAGTATTTCGCCGTAGATGTATTCGCTTTTGGTTGTCGCGTTTCGTTCTGCGTTGATGTATTCTTGGGGTGTGATATACTTCTCAACTGGCACGGCTGACATGTTGTATCTCCTACGTGTTAGGTATTGATAAATACATTTATTGATTATACTTGATGGGGTAGTGGGTTGTCAAGGGAAGTTTTTTGGGAAGGTGTGAAGTTTTAGTCACTCTATTTGAAGATTAGAACTCATCATGATTTCTCCTTTAAAAAGACATACTTTACCAATAGAAACTGTCCTATAAGAACGATTAATCCACAATTTATAGGTAAGTAAAAGCGCAACCATGGACTTGTGTTTACCGCCATACTGAGAAATAAAATACCAAAACCCAGCGAAATGCTGTTAACAACTTCTAACAACAAAAGCACGACCAAGTGTGGACTCATTGGATTATACATTTTAGGTTCATCAGGATTTGTAGGTAAAACACTTTGAATTCTTGATGCAAGACTGCCTCGTTTAAACAAAGTACCCCTGATTGTATTTGCATGCCTTACAGCATTTACAAAATCACTTCTGTTCTGTGAAAGCATGCACACAGTGGCAACACCAACTGCAAATGTAAAAGTGAGTAAGCATCCAAGAAATATTTGTACCGTGAGTTCCAGGTTGTTTGACTGCATATCAGAGAGGAATATAATTGCGAACGCCACAATTGCAGCCACAGTATGGAAAGAGAAAACAAACCTTAGGTGTGAGACTCTAAGGTTTTCATAGTGCTGAATTAAATCAATAGTTTTCCCATGTTCTACCAATAAAAAATCAACACCATCTTGTTCATTCATTGATGTTTCTCCTTGGTACGTGCTATCTGTTGCAGCATCAAAATAAAACCATCGTACGCTCTTCGTAGTTTTTTCTTGCTGATGGTTCCTCACTAATCCGCATGCAGAATAGATCTTGCACTTTGCAGTCGCTCAACGGTTTTTTTGAGACTTGGTGAAACGCAGGCAGCACGATTAATATCCCAATAATTCTTAACAAATTCACATAAACGTATATTATATCTTGGACCTACTTTAGATGTTTTCGCTGCTTTGCCTGGAATGAGATCTCTCTGTAGCGATGTGCTTTTGCTCTTCTTAGCCAGGGAAACTAAAGTATGCTTAGGGTCTAAGATCTCATCAGTTTTGTATGGAATTTGGGTTGCAGGAATTTGTAAAAATTCCGAGAAAGCATGTTGGTCTGCCATCACCCAAGATTCAACCTCCATGACGGCTACACGAAGAAAAAAGCCGAGATTTAACGTCCCTGTAATCCAGGATTGAATTAGTCTGGGTGGACAGGTTTTAGGTGAATCCAAATCTGTCAACATAAAAATGTCATACGGTTTTCTTGCGTTCTGATTAAGCCCCTCAGCTTTTTTCTTCAGATTACCAAATCCGTTAGAAATAATTGATTTCGCTACCACAAATCCAAGTTTTTGGAGAATTTTTGTTGCTACCGCATCGCTTAATTTATCTTCAACAGCGATGATCATACCATAGGATTTCATTCAAATGACTCCGATTCTTCAACTTGTTCATGATTGCTTTTGGAAAACACAACTTCTCCCGCAGTAAATCCAGATTCAAAAAGTTGTCTAACAACATCAATGTCAGAAGCTACTTTCACTTCTGTTCCTATTCCTGTGGGTATGAGCATCAATACTTCCGTTCCATCAATTCCTGGTTCTATCAGAAGGGCATCACTATGTGTGCTGACTAATATTTGACCTCCTGATTTTGTTTGCATTTCAAAAAATAAAGGTGCAAGTTGAGATACAATTCCCACGTGTAATGAAAGTTCGGGTTCTTCCAATAGGAGTACTGATTCACTTTCAAGGAGAGTCCACAATAGTCCCAAAAGCCGAAGCGTACCATCAGAAAATTGGTCTTCGCGTTGTGCTGGTGAATTCGGATGCCAATTAGAACAACGTAACGACAAATGGGGGTGACCTATTTCATCGTGAGAAAATATCAAATGCTCAAGCTGAGGAACTGCATTTTTAAGTGCGTCTTCAATTGTTTTCATGCGTGAACGGAGAGTTTCTTCATCTACACTTGCGATCTTCTCGAGTAGACCGTGTCCAAATTGAGTTCGGTTGGACCTGTTTCTGGATATGGATCCTGCACGTCGAGTAATGTTATCAGTTTCAACAGATTCTATCGCGATTAAGTCTGGAAAACGAATAAGTTGCGGGACTAAATGCAGATAGGTGAAAGACCGAAAAAAATGAGCCAATTCTTGAAAATCATGTTCGGGTTCCTCAAGCGCGGATCGGATGAGTCGATCAGGGGCTTTTTTGTCTTCAATATTAGGTCTATTTAGCAGCAATTTATCTTTTTTCCATACCTGTTCGTGCGTAAGAGAAGCAAAATAGCGATGACTGTAACTTTGACTTTGAGGCACTTGGTTAAACCCTAACATATATCTCCAAGTTTCAGAAGATTCTGATGTGTCAGCAATGTGAACTTCAATTGATACTTCTGCCTCTTGCTCAGCTACCAAACTTCGAATAGTAGGTACTCCCCCTCGATCACCAACTGCTTCCTGTAACCCTCCGCCATCATTTTTGGTAATATCTTTAAGAAATCGGAAAATATCCAAGAAATTGGACTTACCCGATGCATTCGGACCAACAATAAACTGACGCTCACAAAGCGAAACATCAATCTTTTGAAAATTACGCCAGTTTGTAGCATTAAGATGTGTTATTATCATAATATCCTTTTAAATGCAATGCCAATTCAACTGTCTTTATTATCATATTACGGAGGGTATGATATTCAGGGAATAAAATTATATTTTTCGTCAAATAATTTAGGCATTAACTTCATGCTTAGCCCAAAATGCGTATACACGTCTGTTACAAAATCATAAGCAACTCTATCAGGATAAAAATTAATATCCACAGTTTGCTTTGAAACTATAGGGTTGGGTGACTCGTAGACGTTTCGCTCGTGCTCATATTTGCCAAATTTTGGTTTGCCTGGATGCCTCCCTACCAATAAAAAGCCGCTAAGGTTACAATATTCTTGCTGAACAAAAATCCGACAGTTAATATTGGCTGCTTTATAGATTGACTTGACTGACCTTAGGAATGTAACTGGAAATTCACAGACGACATAAGGGTATAACCATTCTGAGTCCTCAAACATCTTGAAAGAGGATATTTGCCACTGAAATAGACTATCGGAAAGTGGACATCGTAATTCAAAAAAACCATTATTCAATAAGATTACTTCACCTTCGTCATAATTAAAACCGCAAATTCCATCAGGAATTGGCATTACTTCTTCGATACCTATGAAACCGAAACCCTGTTTACGTACATCCGGGGGATTCTGTAAAAGGTTATGGATTTTCGGATCGTGTGTCGAGACTGCATCTGGAACCATTGTCTCGGGGACAGCGAAGATTCTATAATAAGGCTCACTTGAGATAGCATCATCAAATTGCAATTTCATTAAGTCAAGAAACCTTTTGACTTCTGCTTCTTTTAAATCATCGTCTGTTTTTAATCGCATCGCCGTGTTATAGTCTTGAGAAGCGCGATCATGTTCGCCAATGTTCTTGTACGCAATACCACGATTGCTATATGCTTCAACATTCCCTGGGTTTAGTTTTATTGCCATATCGAAATTGTTGATGGCAATATCGTACTCACTTTTGTTTAGATAAGCCAGTCCACGACTATTATATGCTTTATCAAAATCTGGTTCTTGTTTTATAGTTTCATCATAGTCTTGAATAGCTTTATCGTATTCACCTTCGTTAAAAAAAATCAACCCGCGATTATAATATGCCCTGGTTTTTGATGGTTCTTGTTTTATAGTTTCGTCATAGTCTTGAATAGCTTTATCGTATTCACCTTCGTTAAAGTAAGACAGTCCACGGGCAAAATATGCATCCGCATGATTAGGTTTGAGTTCAATTGCTTTGGTATAGTCTAAAATAGCCTGATTATTATCTCCTTTATGAAAATAAGAATAGCCACGACCGTAATAGGATGCAGCATCATCAGGTTTTAACGTTATGGCATTAGAATAATGTCTAATAGCTTTATCAAAGGTGTTTTGTTTCTTTTCAGTTGAACTTACTTTAATGCCTTTCTCTTGCCAAGTGAGTCCCTTGTGAAATTCGGTGTACACACTTTGATGAATACTATGACTCATAACAAATCCATAGAGATCGTTATAGATCGTCTCGGCAGATATACCGTGTGTCTTCTGCAGATATTCCAGCATATATTGTTTAATATTTCGTGGAATACTGATTACATCAGATGTGTCCAGCTGAATATAGCCTTTGGGAGGCCTAACATATACTATCTTTTGGATATTGGCACGATTTCCCGAATATCGGGAAGAATAGATCGTTTCTTTTATTTCCTCAGTTTTTTGCAGGATAATCCTACCATCTTCATCAAGTGAACCAATACAAGCAAAGAAAATGGCAATAAGATAATCAGTCGTGAATTCTATTAGGTTAGTCTTACCGCCATAGCGTTGAATCTCTTTAAGGATTTTAAAATCATCTGTTTCATCGGTATAATTCTTAGCTTCAACTAAAATTTCTTTTTGAACAGTTTCTATATCGAAAGTATCTGTTTCAATATCTTGAAATTCGCGGTAAAGACTTGAGCAGACTTTAGAATATTGAATAGGTTCCCCACGGTATATGTAGGTGCCATCTGTAGATATTTCCGTAATCTTACCTATGATCCGTAAAACACTGCTTAATTGGTTATTTTGGTGGTTGTATTGACTTGACATGTGGGTATGCTCTCCTTGCGAGAGTGCGTTTTGCAAATATAATGGTAACACATCCATGGAAGCATTTCAACAAAATATAATCGCCAAACACATTGATTAGATGAGACGATTCAATCATGAAGTGTCAAACCAATTGGATCAACCTGTTACAATTCCCGCTAATCCATTTTAAACGCCTCTTTGACATACCAACCGATAAACTCTCCTTCTGGATGATAGGATAGCCTAGTGAAGTCATCGGCGTACCGGTCCATCAGATGCTCCACGATTCCATCATATTATGCCATGCTATGTGTTACGCTTTTCGGACAAATACTTTTGTTGATTATACTTGATGGGGTAGGGGGTTGTCAAGGGAAGTTTTTTGGGTGGATTTCAGGTGGAGATGTCAATGATGCCAGTATGCTTAAAAGATAAAATTCCTAAAAAATGAGATTGCCACCATTGGCAATTTTGACAACAGCGGCAATCTTTGCCTGATTGTTACAGATTTAAATTTCAAGTGATTTTTATATTCTAAGTGTAATTCCGAATACTTAGTAAATAATACATTATTTAGTATCGGAACCAAACACATCTAAGTTTGTGTAAGAACTTGGATAACAACGACTAAAACAGGTAGTTCGCGTCATTTTGCTGGATTCTGTTTGCGAAATTCCCGCTCTACATTCTTTAAAAGTTCTTCGACCAATCCGGTGCCGAAAGTTTCAGCATCTTGGACCCTTTCGTGCATCAACTCTTTTGGGTAGAAATTCGGAAAAACATGTTCCATGAAATCATCCATTGACCGGTACACTTTTTCAGTCTGCTTCTTCTGTTGCTTCTGTTTCATCTGTATCTACCTCCTTATAATAGTTGTTGTAATAGTTGGCAAAAAAATGTTGATTCAATTCACGTTCAAAATAGTGTTTACGTTTTATCCAAACAAAACCATCTCCTTTAGAAATAACAGCAACATCAATAGGATCCGACACGGTTTCTTGTTCCATGTACCGGTCAATCAGATGCTACACGATGCCATCATATTGTGCCATGCTAAGTGTTATGCCTTTTCGGACAGACTCTTTTATTGATTATAATTGATGGGAGGATGGGTTGTCAAGGAAAGTTTCAATTGATACTACGTTAAAAATGCCGCTCCTATATTTGGAACGGCAAATTAACCTACGATATAGGGACTTCGTTTAGGACTTGTTAACACGCGCTATCCAGATATGGCAGATTTCATATCTTCAACTTGCTGCCACATCTCGTTGACTCTTTCTTCAGTTTGTGCAGGAACAAGGAAATTTGCCCACTCTTCTTTGAGTTCCATGACATCATTTTCTTCAAAATCCTCTAAACCTAGGATCCACTGTTGAATTATCTGTCCACAACGTACCGCTTGTGTTCTTTGCTCGTTTCGCATAGTCCAACTTCCTTTTGCATTACGAACTAATAGGAAATGTTTCCAGGGCACATGATGAAGTCTCCATTCTAACTGGCTAAGCCCGCTTAATGCCCCACTGACAGCATCAGACGAGGGATTTTCTGGATCGGGAAGACGTTTGTCAAGTGATGTCCTCACGATTTCTGCCAGCATCTGTTGTCCAATAGGCCAAAACAGCAAATGATCTGTTTCTTCTCCGCAATCTTCATCATCTACAAGATCATGCACCCGCATCTGTGTAGGGACGTTATGCAGTTCGGGAATTTCAACCAGTAAAGCATTCCAATATATTTCCAATTCAATATAGAGATCTTCAATGTATTCCTCATGTGGACGGAACCTTTTAAATAAATTTTCATCCTCACCTTCTGCAGTGTTGGGGCCCCACCCAATAGTTTCTCTCTGTTGCGATCTCAGCAATGTAACGTTCATCTCGTACAAAGTCTCAAGACTTGTAAAGTGCGGATCGTTAACTGATAGGTTTTTACTCTTTGTTTTAATTCGCGTTGACTTCCTCTGGTGCAACTCAGGTGATTTAAAGAATGTGTTGTTATTAATCAGTTTTCTTGTGAGAATAGCAAATGTATCGTCCTCGTCCATCATGATGTTCGTAGCATTATCAGTTTTTTTACCATATCGATTAAGGTTTGTAAATAGCCGCCGGTACTTTTGCATGAATTCTGCATTAGAATCTGATTGACTGGGCACAACGACGATAACCGAAAACTCATCACTCTCAAAATCTTCAGGGGATCCATCGGACAACGGATTAGTCCGATCTAATAGGGTCTTGATCGCTGACAATCGATGTTGACCGTCTAAAGCATAATACTTCTGTGTTCCATCAAACTTCAAGAGACCAAATGCATCATTAATCCGTTGATCTTCACGAAAAATCACAAATTGTGGATCTTCTGTGATTTCAATAGGATAAAACATCGGATTTCCTTCAAAAGCTGCGACAACAATTGAAGAAAAGAAACGATAGGGTTGCCGTTTTAAATATTCTACGATTTCTTTGTAAACTCTGGTTTCTCTCAATGTGTTTTGCATTTCTTCGTTTAAAGTGCGTTGAATCGATTTGTCAAGAATGTTTTCGTCATATATTGCCGATGCAAGCTGCACATTATCAGCCAATTCGCGTGCATTCATCTTTACGACATAATAATTCCATTCACCCATTTGCGAACGTAAAGCTGGATATAGATTCATTAATACAATCCTCCATTTGATATGAAAGTAAGCAAACATCAAGCGGGTCTCGGTGCTGTTATCCTTGCTGGAATACTTTCCTCTCTGAGATTTGCTGGTGGACCGAAACATTGTATGAGACGCGCCTCAAGTTCGCGAACTTGATCAAGATTTACTTCAGTATACCAATATTCAAGGTTATCACCAAAACACTCTTTAGCATCGGGTGTGTAAAGATTTTGTCATCTTTTTCAGAAGAGACGGCACACGGAGAGTGCCTACTACTATTAAGAAACGGTTCTCGGAGTGTGCATGCTACTATTAAGAGAAACGGCACACGGAGAGTGCCTACTATTAAGAGGATATGAAATCCTAAAATTGACGGTAAATTCATTGTAATTCTCTTGTAATATCATGATATTCTCCTATTCAAAAAGTCACGAAAACGTGACAAATTTGTCACAGCCGTGACTTTTTGCGAATTGCTTATCCAGTCAATGGCAGTAAGGTTTTGTGGTGTGTTTTCTGACTGATTCAATTTTTCTTATTTTCAAGAAACGTGACATAATTCTC
>CAZURU010000232.1:0-8547 GCA_964623585.1 uncultured bacterium | reverse complement strand
CATCGTTGGTTTATAGGTTTCGCTTCGCTCTACCCGACCTACAATATAGCACTTGACACAGCATCAGTGCCAGTTTTTGAAAAGTTGAAGTTTAAACTGCGTCCGTTGGAAAAAGTGGATCTTCTTCAGTATATTGCTGCAAAAATTGTCAGGCACAATTCTTCGTTGTGTAGTTCGTATTCAGGTATCTTTCCACTCAATTCTTCACTTTCGTTAAGGATGATACCGACACCTTCACCTCGTCCCTCTAAAAAGTGTCTCCGCTTCACTTGACCTCCTACAGCGTCATCTAAATTAATTTCCGATAGTAAACGCGCTAAGAGTTCATTACGGGTGGCTTGACTATAAGGCAATTTCTCAATTGTTACCGTATTTACTAATGCACCTGGTGAGTATAGTTCAAGTCGATCAGCAAACATAAACAAGCGAATTTTTGACTCACCTTTAGAATAATCTCTGTGGACGACTGCGTTAACAATTGCTTCAAATACGGCACGCATGCTGTATTGGGGTTGGTCTATTCTTCCAATTTCTTTACGCGCTGATACCTTGTTGTGTTTCTCAACAAACTTAAAGGCATCTATAATCTGTTGATCAAGTGGACCCCTAAAATCTTTTGCATCAATCTGATAGTTAGCATCTTTCTGTTTACCGCTATAATAAACAGCCTGAATAAAACTGTTATAGAGGAATTCATCAGGTGTATCGTGACACATCAAAACACCCGCTACAGAAGCACGAATCTGACGACCTTCTTCAACGAGTAAAGTTCTTTTCAAGAGTAGGTCTTCTATCTCGTCTTCAGTCGCATCTTGGGTGATGAATCGTTGATATAGCGATTCCCTTAATGTTCTTCTATAAGTATTTGGAACAGGTAGGGCGTCAAAATGCGTTATGCGCGGTTGTGAACGCGCATGAATCAGTCTTACTAACTGTGCTGTGGACATCTCTTTCTTAATCTTTTCTTGACGCGTAAAATACCCGTTGACAGTCTTGTGAACAAAAAAGCTGCTGGGGATCTTAATTCTCAATAGGTTTTTATCATCAAGTCGAAACTTCTCTGTGATGATGTAAACGGTGGGTTCAATCTTGTCATCACATATCTCTACAACAGTTTTTTCTATCTGATCCAAGTTCTGTAGGTCAATTCCAACGATTTCCCTGTTGTCGTCAATACCGATAAGTATCGTCCCTCCATCAGCGTTCGCAAAAGCAGCGATCTCATCTGCCATGCTGTCTCTGTGAGGCATTTCTCTTTTGAATTCCATCGTTGCGTCTTCACTAAGTATGATGTCTTCAAAGAGTTCGGTTTGACTGTGGAACATAGTTAATCTCCACCTGCGATTATTCCTTGTCCGGAGCATAAGCAAAACAAGCGCGAATATCTGTCTGGGTTAACTCGGGAAAATCGTGAAGCACTTCCGCTACTGTCATTCCCGATGCAAGGTATTCAAAGACATAATAGACGGTGATCCGCATTCCCCGAATACACAGCTGTCCGCTGCGTTTACCGGGTTCAACGGGGATAAGATCTCTAAAGTCGTCCCTGGTATTTATCTCTTCGTAGAACAGTTGAAAAGAGTATACCACAACTTGCGTTGATTATCAATTGTGTTCGTTGGCAATACTGATCAGCAGTATCCAAATCGCGAATGATAATTGAATTCCGAAACTTTTCCGATAACTGACAACCTCAAAGGTAGAAGGAAACTCCAATTTCTGACTACAAACGGGTCAAGATCCGGATATCCCTTCTACAGAATATTAACAGTTGAAAAAACAACAAAACTATCACGCAAATAACACAATTCGTTATTTTAAGATTTTACAACGACACACTCAGCTACCTCTCTATCCCATTCACTAATTGGGCAATCCTTGTTTTGTGATAGTAAAGTTTGAAGGATATTATCTAAAACTTTACTAAAAAATGTTTTTTGCTTAATAATCAGTTCAGGAAGGTTAACAGACCTGAAACCAAAAACACCTGCTGAATTTCTATTAGTAGCGAGTTCAGGATAGTCTGTTGTTATACTAATCCAATCAGCAGACGAGGAAATTCTGTTGATGTTGATAAAGATTTCTCCATATTGGCTATTCCTGTCTGTCGGATGTCCAATATCTTTACGAATTTCTCTTATTCTGTTGATGTCATTGTCTTTAGGATAGGTAATGTCAAGAGATTCGCATAAATGTTTTAGAGCGTCTTGTTGAATAGAAAGAGCTTCTAAAACTCCATATCCAAATAGAAGTGCTATTCCTGTGCCCATCAACATATTATCAGAAACTGCATCAAGATATGCTTCTAAGGCATGTTCGGTTGCACTAATTGTATTTACGCAACTTTTGATCTTGGTCCAGGGAAAGTTTTTCTGTGGTATGTTCAAACGACTATTTACAATCGCTTGTATCTCAATGACTCTGTCAGTTAGAGGACAATTCTGCATCAGTAAAACCCTCTCTATTTTTATCTTGTAGGGGCAATGAACCACTCCAGCGTTGACCCGTCGTATATTACCACGGGTGTAGAAAATGTGTTTTTTGATCTTGCCAGGGATACAAGTAAAGACAAGCGTTTCCGACAATTACACACTACTATGCCTGTGAGGAGTTAGCAGTGCTGCTATATCTTAGCATAGTATGGAATACATCTCTTGTTGTTGACGTTAGCAGCGGTTTAGAAGGATTATCAAACACAGTATCGGATTGATTTACAAAACCCATGAAAAATGACGCTAAAGACCCTTAAAGAAATGTTGATGATAAACTTCTCTATAACTATCATAGTCATGGACTTCTACTAACCATGATTGACATTTATGGACCCAATTTTTCCATGAAGCTTCCATTTCTGTGCGTGTAACATTTAGACTAGACCACAACTTGGTGATTGCTTCAGCATTACTCTGCAGCATTGAAAGTGCTTGTTGATTTATATTGGCACCTTCAGAAATAAAAGACAAAGGAACACAAAATTCCTTTAGATGTCGTGTTTCTAAGGTTTCTTGTTCATCTGATGCAATTACTGCCGCTAATTCATGAATGTTTAACGCGATATAATATGCAACTAATGAAACGCGATAATCCAATTCATCGGGAAATATTAAACCCAGCCAATTCCATCTATTATAGGCAGATGATAGATATTTCCAACCTTCTGTACAATGATTCTCACCAATTAATCGAGACCAACCCATAAATGGGGAAGCTTTCCATAGATTTTCACAATTCTGTTGGCCCCAATATTGGACTTTAACTCTCGCGATGTCTAAAGCTAAGTCAATTTGCCCTATATTGATGCTGAGTGCACCATGTAGACTGTGAAATACATATCCAAGAGTGTAACGAATTCGTTCCCAAGTAAGACGAGAATCAAGATCTGGGTCTGAAACATTTAGGATATTATTCAATACTGTTTGTTGATTTTTAAAGTGTTCCAGACCAGATTCTACCCCCGCTAAAGCAGCAGTAATAAGGGGTGAAATAATATCTACAGCCTCATCTACAAACTGTTCTCCATCTCTTGGTTGATTTCCAGATAATAATTCAACACGTCCCCATTGCACCAAAGATGTAGAAGCTGTTGAACGAACTTGTTTGTTTAGTTGCCTCCACTTCACAGGATTCTGATTACTAGTAATTTCAATTGCTTCTGAATATATATCAGTTGCAGACAAGGCAGGTTTCGGTCTATTAGTAGATTGAACGTCTAACTCCTCGGAAGATGGAACTTCCTTTCCAGAAGGATGTCCAGTTTTAATTACTTTAACGATACTTTTGATACCAACCTCCCAATCTTCATAGAGTTTAACATAGGTAAGGTCATTTAAGGTTTCCCCACGCCCAATGTCAATATCAGGAAGTTCACAGTCGTTCAATTTTATAGAAATAAACCATATTCTATCAATGGGCATTTGACGTAGTCTATCAATTGCGATTGTCAGTTCTTCGTTCATATATGACTCATCACGATCATGATATTCCTTTGAGAAACATGCAAGAAAAAAAGCTCCTTTCTGAATAGCATTTCGAATTTTTTGTTTCCAACGGTCCCCAGGATTAAGATCTTGCAGATCTCGCCAAACTTCAATGCCATGCGCTTCTAGTTCTTGATGGATTCTGTCAACATCTGATTTGTTTTCATGGATATAGGAAATAAAAACAGGTTCCATTTTGCTTATCCTTTTATAAGACTGATTGATTCCTAAGAGAAATAGTAACATATTCCGTGAGAAATTATCAACCGAATTTCCTTATTGTTTCGTAATTACCCACCTTCTACAACCATGATTCAGACACTATCCTCCACAATAGCAACTTCCTCTTCCGTTAAATTATACATTTCATAAACCAGTTTATCAATTTTATTTTCAAGTGAAAGTCATTACATTGGTCTGTGTTCTGGTGTGAGGGTTGTCCTGCCCGTTCAAGGTTCTTTGTTGTCAGAATCGCGGAAAGCGCGGAGGACACAGAGGACGCGGATTGAAAAATTGTCACATTAGGTAATCCGCTAAGACGAGTGTTTTCTGTTCACTGCTATGGTTATGGAGGCGTTAGCATTGCAACGATATCTTCTGGTAGTGTTACATTATATTCCTGCTCAAAGTCGGCAATGTATATATAATCCTTAGAAAATTCCTTTCTATTAACATCTTCTTGTTTGTCTCTGGCAGTCGTCAGATCTTCCTTGGCTTTTTCCCATTCTTTCAGGATTAACCATACTATACCACGACTGTAATGATAGTATCCAGGATTATGAGAGTTCTTGGGTTCGAGTTTTATTGCTTCATTGTGATCTTCTATAGCACGTTCATATTCGCCTTTTTTGCGGTACGCGTTACCACGGTTGTTATAACATTCATAAACGGAATTGGGGTTCAGTTTTATTCCTATTGAATAGTTTTCTATCGCAAGTTTATAATCACCTATATTGTAGTATGCCCCACCACAATTAACAAATGCTTGGGTATAATCAGGTTTAAGTTTAATGGCATGTTCGTAAGCTTCTATTGCTTTTCCATATTGTTTCAAAATAACAAAAAAGTTTCCCTGTTCATATAACCATTTTGGTAGTGTTTCATTTTTATTATTATCGGTGAATTCTTCAACGATTTTTTGAATACCTTCAACTACATTCTGCCATCCTTGACTCTCTGGCTGCCATTCTTTTATAGGTTTACCTTTGTCCGGTAATACCTGAAATTCGCTGAGTTGATGATTTTGCCAATCACAATGCTCAAGGATAATCGGGATCATCTTTATGTTTGGATTCGACTTGTTAGCAATTTCGTTTTTGATGTATTCAGAAGCAAGACTATAAGCGGAGACAAGATAAAGCAAAATGTCAGATTTAGCAAGGTTGTTAGTAATGGTCTCATTCCATCTATCACCTGGAAGAATTTCATTGTCACTCCAGATGTCTAATAAGCCTCCCGGTTTTAGTTCCTCCAGATGCATTGTCAATTTGTCCTTTGCTTTCGCATCTGCATGTGCATAGGAGATAAATAGCTTTAAGGGTTTAATCGTTTCAGGAGTTTTCACGTTTGCATCAGGAATTGACGATTCGGGTTGAATGACATCAACTATGCGTTGTAGACTATTGTCCCAATCTTTATAGAGTTCAACATACTGAAGGTCTTTTAGAGTTTCGCCCCCGCCAATGTCGCGGTCTGGAATTTCACACTCGTTCAGTTTTACAGGAATGAACCATACTCGATCCGTGGGTCGCCGACGTAGCTCTTCAATTGCGAATGTCAATTCCTCATTCATATAAGTCTTATCACGTTTATTATACTCTTCTGAGAAGCATGCAATAAAAAATGCACCATCGCGAATAGCTCCCCGAATAGCTTGTTTCCAACGCGTTCCCGGCTTAATTTCGTCCTTGTCTAACCAAACTTGAATGCCGTGTGATTTTAGTTTTATGCAAATTTTGTCTACTGCTTCCCAGTTTTCATTAACGTAGGAAATAAAAACGTGACTCATATCTCACATTCCTTTGAAATACTGATCTATTTTCATATAAAAATTAACATATCGTATAAGTATATTCCAATTAAACTTAGGAATATTAACCGATAATCTCACCTGAAAAATCCTTAATCTTCACAATCAAGAATCACACAGTACACTCAACAATCACAATCTCCTCTTCTGTTAAATTATACAATTCATAAACCGACTTATCAACCTCATTTCAAGTGTAAGCCTTTCCATTAGTCTATGTTTTGGTGTAAGGGTTGTTCTGTCCGTTAGGGGTTCTTTGTTATCTGAATCGCGGAAGGCACGGAGAACACGGAAAACGCGGATAGGTAGTCAATAACATCAGGTAATCCTATAAGGAAGTCAATGAGTCAATCTCCGAAGATGTCTTTGTGTAGTTGTTTATAAACTTCCATGTCGGGTTTAATGAGTGGGACAAGAATATCTGTCATAAAATCCTCAACTGTATCCCCACTATGAGCTAATCCTAAAACCATCTCTACCTGCTCCTGAATGCGTTGGATGGTAGGTCGGCGTTTGTCGTGAATTGTATCATCGTTCATTACTTCTTCAACCTCTTTTTTCTTTGCCATAAGGAACTCCTGAATCTTTTCGGATTTCCCTAGACTCACACATAACTGTGTTACCACCTCGTCATGAAGAAGATAATCTTCAATCCTTCCCCACTCCAAAGTCCGAATTCCCTCTTTGGCTTTCCTCTTTATTCCACTCCCTGTTCTCCTATCTCTGTCAACGACTCCAATAACTTTCGCCCCCTTCGCTATTTTCCCTTTCATTGCTTCCACAGTCTTTTCCACGCTACTTTTCCCACCTATAGAAACAAAACGGGTTTCGGGGTGATGGGTCGCAAAAATGCTACTATAGCATATTTCATCAAAGTCTTCGCCTTCGCAGAATATGTATTGTTCAGATGCAACTAACTCAGAAAGATCACCGAGAGCAACTTCATAAGTTTGTGCCCATAAATTGGGGTTGGGTTTGGCCGGTTTGACTGTCACCTTTTCATCAAAATTGTGTTCATTACCAAACTCGTCTTTACCGAAATCAAGAAATACAACTGAATCTGGATCTTCTCGCCAGAGGTCTTGTGCCTTGCACACCATACCTATAGAATGGGTAGCAATCCATAATTGAGATTTATCTGAAATTAGTCTGTAGAGTTCCTCAAGGAGTTGCCCCTGAAGTTTAGTGTGTATATGTGCTTCTGGTTCATCAATACAAAAAATCGTTTCATCCCATTCTGCTTTTGTAACGATGACATCAAGAAGAAGATCAAGAGCTGCCTTTTCACCGCTTGCCAAATTCTGAAATGAAAAACGCTTACTTGTGCCTTTGTCAAATTGAAACAGATCTCCATCTAAAGGATGTCCCATATTTTTTAAAACCAATCGTGGATTGTTGAATAATCTACCTATCGCATCTCGGAGTTCACCAAAAACTTCATTTTGAAGATCAACCAAATTCACCGTGTTTTCCCCAATTTCCGAACTACGTTCTAACCACTGAAGTGCTAACCTCCAATAGTTTAAGTCAAATACTTCATCATTTTCTATGAGAGTGAAATGTCTAAGTTCACCCTTAGGATCAACCCTATTAATGGTATACGGAAACGTAACCGAATTGTTTCTATAAGCAGTACGAACATGAAACATTTTATCAAGCTCATAAGAGGTCTTAGAAATTACCGATAATTCTGTCTCTCCGTAAAATTCTATATTCGTATTAGACCAGGTGCGATCAGGTGAGTAAGAATTAGCGGCATCCCATAGATAAGCTTCCATTCTTTGCTCTTGATCCTGATTTTTACTCTTAAAATAAGAGATGTACTGCCATCGGAAATTTAGACCACTACCTTAGACAAGATTGTGATATAATTACAATCTAATTGAAAGGAGAAATCCGATGGCAAAACGAAGAACATTTACCCCAGAGTTTAAAGCTGAAGTTGTAATTGAAGCACTGTGTGGTCAAACTTCAAAAGCGGAACTCTGTCGTAAACATAACATCAGCGATGTTCAACTCTCAAAGTGGAAACGTCAACTACTTGAAAATGCGGCAACCCTCTTTGAAACTAATGACAAACAGAACCAAGCGTCTCAACAACGGATCACTCAACTTGAACAACTTGTTGGTAGATTGACTTTGGAATTGGATATCCAAAAAAAAGTCTCAACCTTGCTGAGTTGACCCTTACTGAAAAACGAAGGATTGTAGAAACTTTGCGAACCGATTACTCAATTCGACAGATTTGCGATACAACAGGTTTCAACAGAAGTAGTCTCTATTATGAACCTAAGAAGGATCCTTGTGAAGCAATGCTCCAAAAGGAAATAGAAATGTTATCTGCTCGTTATCCAAGATACGGTTATAGGCGTATCACAGAGGAACTCTTGCGTATGGGATACACCGTTGGATACCGACGCGTCGCACGACTGATGAAATCAGCTAATCTGTTGGTCTCTGTCAAACGCTCCTGTCAAACAACGAAGTCCGTTGATGGTAAGTATCAATGGGTCAACCGACTTGATAACCTTGACATTTGTC
>CAZURU010000231.1:0-8608 GCA_964623585.1 uncultured bacterium | reverse complement strand
TGGCGTGGGCAAAATGCGTAGTGTTGCAAGGCGGAGATGGGGATTGGGTTGTCCATATAAGGGAGTCTACATCTACTAAAAACCGACGAAGACGTTCAAGGTCATTTCTTGCCTCCGGCAAAATGCTAATGTTCACTTACTACGGTTTTGACTCATAGAATTTATAAACTGAAGTTGGCTATACAACCCAGCCGCCATGCTGCAACAATAGGTTCAAATCTTTCATATATCCAAGGAAGTCTGGTTCATAACTGTAGTTCCAATAGTAATTGTTTGTGCCTTGTCCACATGGTTCCAAATGATAACGTTCGATCTTGTTATGCCAAATTTGTACTGAGTTTCTCTGGATATCTCTGTAACTGACAGGATAACCACGATCAATTTTTCCTTTTATGGTGCTATCAACAATTGCTGTTACAGTCTGGCTATCGATAACCTTGAACTTTTTCTGTACTTGCTGAAAATTACATTCTGTCTCATCCGTGAATAACTTGTCTATGAATTGCCAATTGATTTCTCCCTCCCGAAGCTCTGCGATCAAAGCACGTGTTGATAGCTCATCAAGATTACAGTCCTGCTTGAATATGTCATCCCGGTATCGTTCAAAGATTTTGATCGAATCTTTGAACCCCGGATGCTTTATTACCCCATCGGCTTCCTGTAAAGAAAAATCGTACAGAATACTATCGGGGTTTAAATTTTCTCGGTTGACTCGACCCGCTGTCTGCAAAAAACTGGTTACGGAACACCTTTCTCTATATCCATAATCAAAGTCAAGATCCACACCCGCTTCAACACAGCTGGTGGCAACCAGATACCAATCTCTTGATTGCCAGGGACTATTTTGAGATTGCCGAGTATTAAGTTCTCCGATTATTCGTTCGCGATCAGCGGGTGTTAAAGCCGTAGAGAGATGTAAAACGGACCGGTTTGATAAATGTACTTCAGCTTCTTCGGGAGGCTGTAAACCCTTTGCGACCACGGCGGCAGATTGTACTGTATTCAGAATGATCAACTTACTGCTGGTAGTGCGACTTCGCTGTCCATTAGGAAGCTGAACCTTTTTTAATAAATCTGACTTGGTCATGGCATTACCGTTTCTAAGACAAGAAAGCTTGACTCGTTTGTGCTCTGCTGATTGCGCCATTTTAAAGAAATCCTTATCCAACAGACTTGGAATGTTAGTTCCTTGCTCAGGCCCTACAATCTCATCGTTTTCCCAGAATTTAATTAATGAACCGGAGGCCAGCACAAAATGACATGACCAATCAGAAGAAAGCTGCTTAGTCCAGTACCATGCCTGCCTCATCAAGTGCGGAGGCAAACAGGCATGGCTTTCATCAACGAAAATTGCGGAACCAGGCACTTCATGTAATTTACGAAGTCCTGACGGCGAGGCGTTGGCAAGCGTCTCAAAGAACTGAACAGCAGTAGTAACAACGATAGGCGCTTTCCAAGTTTGTGTGTATTGTCGCAATTCAGCATTACTGAATTCCACTCTGTGATGGTGCTCGCCGATGATTTCATCTGGATTTTCATCCTCCAGCACTAAAACTTCTCTCAGTTTATTTGCAGTTTGCGTAATTATGTTTGTGAACGGGGCAATAATAAAAATTCTACGCAGTTCATTGTCGCGGGCATGTCTTAGCAGGTTTGCCATGACAGCAGTTGTTTTTCCCAACCCTACAGGCGCTGCACATGATACTATCCGTTCGTTGGTGTTGTTATTCAGGCACTGATCAAATAACTGATCGCGTAATAGTTTTCGTTCGGGGCCACCTCCCACAAGCACGGATATGTGCTCTTCAAGTTTCTTTAAGCGTTCTCCCCATCTGGTGTGCCACGAATGTCTCTGATGGGATTCTGCATAGTAAGATGCAGTATCTGAATGGTCTGCGTCAACCAGACAGGAAAGTAGCAAACGCGTGGTTAAAGCATCGTTGGGAATATCTGTTTGGTTCGTCACCAAATGATGGTTGCAACATGTTTCGTGGTCGCTGACAAGGTTGCTTACTATGGCATCTGTTTTTTTAATCAGATCTTTATGTTGGTCGATGTCATCACGTTCCAGGCTGGCCCTGTGGTGTCGTTTACCCCTGAGTATCGTTGAAGGGCGGATACGCCGTAGTAAACTACGTTCGTCAGAAACACTGGCTAATCCCGGTGCATGGTGAGCGCGAACCAGCCAGGCTGCGAACTTATCTCCTTTGCTGAGTGCAACAGCAACCCCGCCATCAACATGATCATAAGGTAACTTTCCATTTTTACGTCCCCATAAAACCTCCTGGTTGCCCGGCTCAAGTTTACCAATATCATGTACGCGTAACGCCTGCTGAAGGGATATTTTTAATCGGTTTTTGGTTTCCTGTGATATTGCTGAGTAGGCCAGCATGCGCTCAGCATATTCCATGCCGTGTTGCTCTACCTCACGAATGTGGTCTGAATATAAATGAGGGTTTTTGTCCAGATCGTCTTTAGGGGAAGAATGGGCAACAAATCTGTTATTCATCACAAAGGTCTGTTACCTCTTTAAACCGGTTCAATACGTCTTCCGGGATATTAGTCTTCTCTGGAATAACATAGTCGTCCCTTTTTGTCGGTTGTTCAATATCCTCCTTAACTCTGGGAGTAAGCGCATCAATCAGCTTGTAATCGGGACAGGAACCCAGGGGATTCTTATGTTCTGCAAACCAGGCATGAAGCATTGTAATTTGCGGACGTGTGGCAGAAGCCGTATGTTGGTATGCATGAGGGATAAGAAATTTAAATAACCGTAGATCATTCGCATCTGCCCCTGTCTTTTGTGCAACGCTGGGATTCACAAAGAAGGGAATAGTATAGATTCCATGACGGACCACTCTAAATGCAAGCGGAGCCATGCCCCGATCTTTGTCCTCTTGTACGCCAGCCTTATTTGTCATAGTCATTCGCTCAATCTCAACAGGCGCAACGGATTGTCCGACTCCTACTTGAATCGCACCGGTTCGGATAAAATGGTCATATCCTCCTTCTTTTTTTTTGTCATCAAGTTCACTATCCTTGAGACTTTCAAGAAACGTATTGCCAAACACCCTTCCATCCCAATAGGTGTTTTTAAACTCGTCTTTGTTTAACCCAATGATTTCATTACGTCTTCTTCCTCTTGTCTCCAGAATTTCAAATTTACGTGACGAGGGAGGATTGATGTTGAGTTGTTCAGATGCCGCCTCAAAAACGGGTGATTTATCTCCTACCAAATCTCGTAATTTACGCTTGAATGAGACAGGTGTTATCAGACCCCGACCGCTGGAATCTATAGTTCTTGGATCCGATTCCATATCAGGGTCTCCATTCGGGTTTGACATGGTGACATCCAGTACCACGAGACCGATGCAACGATTAAATGGAGCGTTCATAGTGTTTTCCTCTCGTTTGAAAATCAGGATTCAGAATGGTTGCTGTCTTTTTTCTTGGTAATCTCTCTACCGGCTAAATAACCTAATAAGAGTTCTGCTCTGCTTTCTGGCGTAGATACCGGAATCTTCTCTGGAATTAACTGGTGCAGTTCTTTGCTGTGCTTTCGTAGCCAGAAATTTGCATATTTAGCATTTTTTGCTTTTTCCTTGAGTCTCTCATCCTCTTCCCGACTGTTCTTATCAGCCCATGACTTATAGACGGCGAAGCGTTGTGCGGTAATCTCAAGCGCTTTTTGCGGGTTCACCACGGCTGCTGCGTAAGCTTGATTCCCTATCAACCTGCCGGGTTCCTGACCCTTGCGCTCACTTTCGCAGTATCCAATATGTATTTCATCCAATGCTGAGCAAAATTGCCCTAGTTTATATGCCAGTTCTTTCATATAGACCTCTTTTTTTCGCCCTGATTTATACAGAAGCAATCCCATCGCTGTTATTACATAAAGCGAGTCGGGGTGGTGTTTCTTTGAATTAGTTTTTCTTAAAGCAGCCAGTTCAAGAAGATTGGAAAACTGTTTCAGAATTTTGTTCAGAAGCCGTCTAACCATATCAGAACTACACCTGTCATTTAAAAACAGCTCCATTACTTCAGTAAAAGCGATTCCGGGAACCTTTTTTTGCTTATCATAGATAGACCGCGAGTAGTTCTTCCTGAAAATTGATGCAAACTGCTTGGGAGATATTGAGTTTGACGAACAATACTTATTTTCTTTCCTGCCAGATATAAACAATTCCAGTTCGATTGATGGGACGTTCTTGCAGGCTCGATTCCAATTCGCGGATTGAGTTTCTAATTGTCGTATAGGTATGGATGACGAGAATATGGCCTTTTGTACCCCATCGCTGATCTTCCTGAGTATAAGAAAATCAATTCTGGGTTCTTCTAATAAATTTATATCACTTCCCTTAAAAGCTTTGCAAATCTGACTCGCCTCAAGTTCATATCCGCTTTCATCAAGAAGATCATCCAGACCATCATCGTGTGCAACTAATCTGGCAATATCAATGTCTGGATAAGCTCGGCAGAATGAAAGCAACAAGTCGTTTCCCCCCGCTTCACTGGGTAGTAAATCCCATGTAGTACCTTGTTCTTTAGTATTCAGATATTCCAATGCGCTCTTTAACTCATCTGCTAAATCAGCGGATACAGAAATGCTATCTGTAGCTAAATTTCCGTATCTTCTGTATGTTTCAACTCCCTTTTTTCGTGAGAAGATTTTTACGTTTCCAAGAGATACACATTTAGCTGTGGGGAATGTATTCAAGACCAGCTTTACATCTTGCCGTCCACTAATGGCACAGTTCCCCGCTCTGACTTCGTTTAAGTGTTGTTCAGATTTAAACAAAACCTTTGAAATGTCTGGTTTCCAGTGTTTATTTGCTGCCGGGTAGCTAGTATGGTCTCTAATCAGGTCAAGAAGTAAAGTGGGACGTTTTCCATCTGGCAACTTCCCGCTTTTTAGTTTCTGTCCTCCTCCAAACATCACCAGCGAGGCGAAATTAAGTAACGAAAGTTCAGGATGCTGTTGTACTTTCTCCCATAACCTTTGGTCAAATTGTTCCAGTAATGACAGGCCTCCGTCGCTGGTATCCAGAAATACCTTGATTAGTGAATAAACGATGGATGATTTACCTTGCAAACTGCCATAAATTTCAGCACGTTTTTTCAATTCATCCCAATAGTCAGGCCAGGTTTGTTCTGTTATTTCAAATGGATAGTTAGCCCGAAAACCTTCAATGCGAGCTATCAACTCTATTGTTGATGGTCTTTTATTGTCTTTTGACCATTCATGAAATTCCTCCACACCTCTTGGCCGCAAGGGGAATCGCAGCTTAATATCAGGGAACTTATTTTTGTTGCCGTTGCCATGACTCCAGTAGTTTTTATTTCTTTCCCCTTCAAGTAATTCCAGTTCCGTGATATTACCTTCTTCATTCAGGATAACCCTCATGATATCTTTCTTTCCCGGCTCACCAAGACTTTGATGTGTAGTTGGCAAGGACTGATTATTGGCTGCTAAGATGCCGTTTCTGAGCAGGGTCAATTCATTTAACATAATTAAAAACTCCTTCTCGTATCCAAGCATCTTGGCCGTGCTGAAATCTTGGGGTATATTTACCGTTTACCTCAGGTTCAAAGACATTCTTTAAGATTGATACCAAATTAAGTGTTATTGCGGTATCTACTTCAGTGCGCGCATCTATTGCATTTTCGTCACGCACTGGCCCCCAGTAAGTTGGTACAAATTCGCTCCAACCTAAACAAGGGGTGTGGTGGCAGCGGCCATTTTTAAGTCGCCGATTAAACTTGTCTTTCAGGTAATGGCAAGGATTTGCACCTTTGCGTAATGGATTGGCTGTCCCATTTTCAATAATGGCGTGAAGGCGATAGCAAACATCAGCGACGACTAATGCTGAGAATTGATAGTTTGATTTTCCCGTTTCTTTCAGAGGCCCACGATAATTAGTTGTATATTTTTGATAGTGTAATTCACCACTGCTCTCTGACCCCGCAGGTTTGCAGATTTCAACTCGAATGGGATTGATCCATGCTTTTCCGTCGGAGAAAAATGCTACTGCCTCAAATACCCCTTTCGCAGATGACCAAGTTGGAATTGGATAAGATGTAGGACTTGAACCGGTATCCGGCCTTGCCCACATGGCAAGAGGACCGGCGATTTCCATTGATATTTTATATTCTTTTGGACGAATCATGACGCTATATTTCTTAAACAGCTAATATGTCGAGTAGTCGCATTTCACAGGCTGTTGTGCTCTACATATTTTTGTGTTGCCACTGGTAATTTGGCAAGAAGACGCTTGTGCCAGCATTCGGGACGATGAAACTGATCAACTACAGCGACAACTATAAAACTTTTCCAAGGATTGGCTAACGATTATATCATACGAGAAACGTCGACACATTACCGATTGCCGATCCGTGCCTTTATACGCCGCCGAAACTCATCTCGATCTATATACTTTGCCGCCCCACTGTCGACTTCAGCGAGCCGCCGCATAATTTCCATGTCCCACTGTTCGGCGACATCTGCAAAAAATTGCCGATGACCCTCCGAACAGCCCCCGACTTTCGGCGAAATTTTACTCTCACTCATTCCGGTTTCGGCAACTCCTCACATGTTCCCCAACTTTCAACCCGCACAAACATTTTCTCAGCTTCTGCATAAGGGCACACATTATATTATACTTCTATCCAGGCCCTAAGTCCGACAGACTGTTGGCCGAGTGTGATCAATAAAACGTATCTACAGCGGAGACAAGGCGAAAAGCTCGTCCATGAGCCCGACAATCTTCAGAACAGATGGCTATCGGTTTTTCTTTTTTTCAAGAGAAGAAACCCGGAAACACGTGCATGTTCTGTCGGGGGAAGGCGAAGCTAAATTCTGGCTGGAACCGGAAATAGAACTTGCAAAAAATTATCGTTATTCGAGAGTGCAACTGAAAAAGATTGAAAAAATAATCGAGGAACATCACCATGAGTTTATCAGCGCCTGGAACCGCCACTTCCCCGATTGAAGTTACACATATCTCTTCACATGGGATATGGTTGTTCGCACATGACGAGGAACTGTTTATGTCGTATGAAGACTTCCCCTGGTTCAGGAAGCAACCCATTGAGGCAGTCCTGGATGTGGAGGAAGTATCATCGGATCATTTTTACTGGCCGGCGATTGACATAGATTTAACCAAAGAGATTATTAAAAACCCCGACAGGTTTCCGCTCAAGGCAAAAGTTCCGTAATGGAACATCGTCCCATGCAGGGTTTGGCGCTGCAGGTTGATATAATTACAGAGTTGGCTGTTGTTGCAGAAACAGTGGAATATCATCCACCGAATGGTTGAAAATCAGCCACTTTGAAGATGGACCCTAAATCGCTTCCAGTAAAGAAGCCAGGGCAACGGCTGAGACCCCGGGCGCTATTGCGCTCCCTGCAGGCGTATTCGCCGGGCCTGGGTGGACTACCATGGACCGGGTTTGATACGCGTTGATTACTTTAGCCAATCGGTTCAGGGGTTGCGCCATCGAGGATTTCGGCGTTTTCGTTGCCTTCGCCTCCACAAGTAGCAGGAGGCCCGCGCCGCCTGGCACGACGAAATCAACCTCCAACCCCTGCTGGTCGCGAAAATAATACAGTTCTTTACGTTTGCCGCTATTGGCCTGGCGTTTGACAATTTCCGCAGCGACGAAGCCTTCAAACAACATGCCGTAGAACGGTGATTTATGCAGTGTTGCAACGGTATCGATACCAAGCAGGTGGCAAACCAGGCCGGAATCGGTGAAATACAGTTTGGGTGATTTAATCAGGCGTTTGCCGAAATTTTCATAAAACGGCGGAACCACGATGATTTGTCCCGTCATCTCGAGTACATTCAGCCATGCAGAAATCGTGGGTACGGAAACGCCCAACGGCGCCGCTAACTCGGTTTTATTCAAGATGCTGCCGTGACGGAAGGCTAACAACGCCATGAAACGCCTGAACGTGCTCAGGTCCTTGATTGCTGTAATTGTACGCACGTCCCGCTCCAGGTAAGTCTGAATATATGATCGAAACCAGAGGTCGGCAACGGCAGGTCTTTTGACGATATCCGGGTAACCGCCGCGCAACACACTGACTTTATCGGTTTCGAGTATGGACAGGGGAAACAGTTGCAGGACCGCCACCCGTCCGGCCATGGATTCGGATACTCCCTTCATCAACGGCGCCTCTTGCGACCCTGTCAACAGCCATTGCCCTTTACGAGCGGGAGCGTCATCGATGCGCGAGCGGATATAAGCTAACAGCGCCGGTGTGTTCTGTATCTCATCAAGGACCACCGGGGTTTTCAATTCGTCAAGGAAGCGCCGGGGGTCGCTGTTGACCCGGCCTGTCACATCGGGGTCTTCGAGCAGGATATAGTTTGCTTCCGGATAGGCATGCTTCAACAAGGTGGTTTTTCCACATTGCCGGGGCCCTGTCAGCAAGACGGCAGGAAAGTTACGCGCAGCTTTTCGGACCTGTGCAATTGCTGTTCGCGGTATATAAGACATTTGAGTATTCTAAACTATAACTTTAAAATACTCAAATTTTGGTTATTCCCGGTACCGGCGCCTGATCCAGTAATCCAGGCTGATGAACCTGCCGCCGCCCAGGAAG
>CAZURU010000230.1:0-8651 GCA_964623585.1 uncultured bacterium | reverse complement strand
TCTATTGATCAGTTCAGCAAGGGTTTGCATGCTTTAGGTATAGAAAAAGGGGATAGAATCGCAATCTTATCTGAGAATCGTCCTGAATGGGCAATCTCAGACTTTAGTATTCTGAAAATAGGCGCGATAAATGTTCCCATGTTCTCAACACTTACTGCCGCACAGGTTGGCTATATCCTGAACGATTCTGGAGCAAAAATTATATGTGTATCCACTGATAAGCAGCTGGAGAAAGTGGTTACAATTCGTGACAATGTTGAAACACTTGAAACTATTATCCTCTACGATTCAACTGAAGATGAATTACCCGATGGGGTTGTCAGTTATCTTGATGTCTGCGAAAACGGAAAAGACGTAGAAACAGAAAATGATGATCACATCATTAGTGAAGATGACATTGCAACGATCATCTACACATCTGGAACGACAGGAAATCCCAAGGGGGTTATGTTAACACATGCAAATTTCCTCTTCAATTTCAATGCCTGTAAATCTCTCGTTGATGTCGAAGAAACTGATGTCCTCTTGTCTTTCCTTCCGCTATCTCATGTCTTTGAAAGACTTGGGGGACACTATGTTCCGTTGTTTTCTGGATCAAAAATTGCTTATGCTGAAAGCACATTCACCGTAGCACAAAATATGCAAGAGGTATCACCGACTGTGATGCTTAGCGTACCACGTCTATATGAGACTATGCATGACAGAGTATTGCGCGCGGTTGAAGCGGGGTCATCACTCAAACAGAAAATATTTCACTGGGGGGTGGCTGTCGGTTCAAAAGTTAGTTCAAGTATCCAACAAGGACAAAATCCATCTATCTTGTTAAGTATCAAGCAAAGTATTGCTGACAAACTGGTCTTCGCTAGACTGAAAGCAGCCACAGGTGGAAATCTTAGGTTTTTCATATCCGGAGGCGCTGCATTACCACAATCCATCGCTGAGTTTTTCCATGCAGCAGGTATACTCATATTGGAGGGATATGGACTCACCGAAACATCTCCTGTCATTAGCCTTAATTATCCTGAGAAATGGAAATTCGGCACAGTGGGTGAACCTCTTCCTGGTATAGAAGTACAGATTGCAGAAGATGGTGAAATATTGACTCGGGGGCCCCATGTGATGAAGGGTTACTTCAATAATGATGAAGCAACTGCAGAAGTAATTGATTCAGAGGGATGGTTCTATACAGGAGACATAGGTATAATAGACGAAGATGGTTTTATCAAAATTACGGATAGGAAGAAAAACATCATCGTGCTATCAAATGGTAAAAATGTCGCACCGCAACCGATTGAAAGTCAACTCATACAGAGTCACTTCATCAACCAGATTATGTTAGTCGGGAATGAAAGAAAGAATGTTGCTGCTCTGATTGTGCCAAACTTTGATGCTCTAAATTCGTGGGGAAAAGAGAACGAAGTAGATACATCAGATATGAGTGCAATGTTAAAAACGCAACAGGTAAAGCAACTCATTCAGAAGGAAATTCGGGAAAGGTTGACAGATTTTGCTGACTTTGAACAGGTCAGAAGGTTCGCTTTACTTGAAAGAGAATTCTCGCAGGAGGAAGATGAAATGACACCAACGTTAAAATTGAAGCGTAACGTGATTATAGAAAAGTTCTCAGATGACATAGAGGGTATGTATCCAGAAGAATCCTCGTAATTTATAAATCCCAATGTTCTATCAGGTCTGTAGACTTAACAATATGCATTCCCGCATCAGAAAACTTTGCAAAAACAGCGTCAGCTGCATCAGTATAGTCGACAATATCGGGAACAACAACGGGTGATGTCAAATCTTCAACCAGATACACCTTTTTTGCCAAATTTGCATCAGTCTGTTGTAATTCATCTAACAGATCACTGATAGTCCAAGCAACACAGTGGCTTTTGGCTTGTCCTGCAATAATCAACCGATCATACTCTAATAGCATCTGAAGAAACTCGTTATTCTTTTGGGCAATAGGTTTCCCGGTCTCATCATGAAGCACTTCAGGACGTAGAACTGAGTAATTCTCTGTCAGTGGATTCTGTCCTTTTAGTTCATAATGCGTCTGACTATGCCTAACAATTGCATGGAAAAAGCATGCCTCATCAACAGCAGAGACGACTGCATGTCCGATTCCACCAAGCATTGCATGATAGGGCCATATTGTCAGGGGATACTTTCCTTCTGTTGTGAGTGTCTTGACATAGTGATTGACATAAGTTTCTAACCAATTAAATTTATCTGAATCACGATAGAAGTTAACTGCGATAGCAGGATTTACACGCCATTTTCCTGCTTCAATATCTTCTTGTGTGATGAGAGTTTGTAGTGGTGTTGGGTGATATCCCGCTTCATCGATCCAGAATACCTCGTGGAATATCTGCATTGTGGTATGTGTGTCTAATGTACATGCAATTTTAGTGATACTGTGAAGGTTGTGATAGATGAATTGACACAAACGAACGTTGTCTTCAACAGCACCGTTTCCTGATCTGCCAGCAACAAACAACTCATAATCTGGGATACAGAAAGTATTCTGGACATCAACCAGCAGCAAGCAGGTTCTGATGCTATCTTCAGATGCAGGTGCAATTCTATTTATTTCTGACCATTCACGGGCAACTGTGAGATGGGATTGGTAGGGTATTCTCCAAACATCACCTACAGTTTTTTCATCGAAATGGTCAGGAATCGGCAGGGGGCTATTTTGATGGTTGATACACATTTTTTAGTCCTATCTCTAATTTATGTCTTACCCATAGACAAGGTTCAGTTTTTTCTATCTTAATTCGCTCATTTGCGTCTATAAAAGTGTAGCATTCTTAGATTGCTTTGACGATGTAACGTTATTTTATAGTAAATTGCGATTTCTTACAACAAAAATCAGGTCTAAGTCGTCTAACAATACAGACAATGCTGTAGTGATTGTATTATTAACTAAATTATGTATACATTTTGAAAAAAACTCGTTATATAAGTATGCAAGTATTATCCGGTTAATGACGGTCCACTGATTAATGCAACTTTTCATCAATAGTGGAGTGGTAAATTGTAGATAATACTGTCAATAAAAGGTGTTTATTTATGAAGAGGAATAAAGAACGGCGACCAGAAATGAAGGAGAAACTTGATCAAGCCGATAGAAGGTTTCGCAATGCACGGAGTCGTTTGAATTGGAGAGTCTATGAAGCGAAGATACCGCTTACGATTCAGGAAAAACATGGCATCTCTGAGTTGAAAGGTCAAGTTTTAATTATATCATATAATGATGCTTTACAACAGAGAATAAAAGATGTTCTTGTATCTGAGAACTACCGATGTGACATCGCTGAACGTAGTACTATAGCTGTTGGCATGCTAAAAATGGCAAAATATGAGTTAATAATCGTAGACTTCACTCGGTTTAGGAGATCCAACATTTTCTCGTTTGTCAGAAGATTTCAACCCCATGTAAAGATTATCTCTATCGTCTCAGACGAAAGAAGAGCACGCGATCTCATGAGACATGGGAGTTACAGTTTTCTTGTTGGACGAAACTTTGACACTGAACAACTCCGCACATGTCTTGTTAGTTCACTCCGAATGAAGCATAGGGTCTGTGGTTTGCAAGTCCGTGGAGAAAAATGCAATCGCTCATGTGTTAACAGTTATCAGACCGAAGAGGACTTTATGGATGATGCAGAGGAATACTTGGATGCTGATTTGGACCCGAATAATCGCTATAATCCATTTTAATCTGAATCAAAAATGGCTTGTCAATCAGTCGTAAGATGGCGAAGAATTTAGAATATAAAGTGCAGTATGAGTCCCTGGAGAGAATACTCCCAAAACTGAAGGTCTTAGGAGCAACACACCGTGAAACTATTCAACAAGTGGATACATACTTTAATTGCCCTAAAGGGAGATTAAAATTACGCGAAACGGACGACTCGGACGAGAGTTGGCTTATCTATTATGAGCGTCCGAATGAGATAATTTCTCGTTACAGCCTGTATCAACTGTGTAAAATTACTGAGAGATCAAGCCTAAGAGAACTCTTAGCTGCAGCTCTGCAAGTAAAAACAGTCGTAAGAAAAGATAGGTCAATCTGGATGTATCAGAACACACGTATTCACTTGGATACAGTTGTTGATTTGGGTGAATACGTAGAGTTAGAAACTGTATTACAAGGACAGACTGAAACTGATGCCATGACAGAACATGATCATGTAAAACACACGCTTAGACTAAACCTCGCCGAACCAATTGCTGTTTCTTATAGTGATATGTCAATACAAAAAACATCAAAAGTTTAACACACACCACACGTGCCCAACAGAATGGAGAGAACAAAAATGGATTATGCACGATTACGTGAGATACTTAAACTAAAAGAAGATATAGATTGTGCCAAAAGAAGAGAGTTAATAAGAATCTATCTCCAAACTCCTACGTTACCGAAACTACAAGCAGCTCGTGCTTTGTTGTCTAAGATAAAAAAATCGTTAAATCGCTGTCCAGTTTCAAGACAGAAGCGTTTGAAAAAGATTAGACGTATAATGTGTCATAGGCATTGAAATGGATAGATCTTGATGCAGCATCAGCGTTGAACTGACGGTTCAATCTATAGTCTATAAACGTGACTGGATCGCATGTACCAAGAGCGGTATCATCAGTTCATGATGTCCAGTAAAGTTGTATCCTTTTCCTCCCATCTCCGTTGGACGTTTTACAACATTTTCCAATGGACGGTATTGTTGTTGCATATCAAAGTTTGCAGCAGTGAAGTGTGAAACTGTATGTCCAAGATTACGTGCAATCGTCAGTGCTTTCAGGAACACTTCGGGTAAAATCACAGCGGAACCGATATTTAGAATAACACCCCCATCCTCCAACTGTGTTACTAAGTTCGTCAGAATCCTAAAATCTGTGAAACTTGCCTCACCGATTGCAGCACCATTCGCGTGTGGGTGCTGATGTATTATATCTGTTCCTATGGCAACATGTACTGTAATGGGTATATTCAACTCAGCACTTGATGCAAGTAGACTATATGCGTTGTAGGGTGCGTTCAATTCTATCAGGCTATTTCCCAAAGCTTCTCCCATACCGATTTTCGAATCAACTGCCTTCTGTATTGCCGCATTCATTAGATTTCCTGTTTCTTCCCACATCCCAAACTGTCCGTTCTGTATGTATAGAGAGACGTCTTCAGATGTCTCACCAATCAATGCGATTTCAAAGTCGTGAATGCTACTAGCACCGTTGAATACAAAAGTTGTGATGATTCCTTGCTGAGCTAATGATATCAGGAGTGGACTAAGACCGCACTTAATAACATGCCCCCCCATCATCACGATGACAGGTTTTTTTCTTTGATACGCTGCAATGATGATGTCAACAAGTTCTAAAAAATCTTCACCCTTCAGGATTTTAGGCAGTGCATCCAAGAAGGATGAAATACCTTCCCCCGATTCCGTTAATGTTGCGAAATCTTTTACAGACACTTTATTGGTTCGGTCTTTTAATGGAAGGGTCTTTACTTTTGAGATGTCAATAGGTTTTGTTCTTATGTTCATGCTTCTTGCTTTGTAATAAACATTTGATAGGTGAACGCGTAGGATCGGTTGAAAACAAAATAGTGGGGGTGACTAATCAGGTATATAGATTATCAATTTTTACATTCAGATTTTAAGCTTGGCATTTAGTTTATCTAATTTGTCATTTAAATTGGTAATCTCGTTTATGAAGCGCGTCTTCTCACTAATCCTTTTATCTATATGTATTTTTTTATAGAATAGCCAAAATGCACCGACAGTAAGCCATGATCCGATAATTGATATTCGCATAGGTAATATCAACGACTTCAACATAATAAAAGCTTAATATGTAAACTATGTTAGGGTTAATGTTTAGTTAAAGTTTAATGTTTAATTGGAAAAATGTCAAGTGAAAAGATTACTTTACCCTACTCTGCCAAGCAAAAAGTTTGATATTGCTGTAGCACATTCATCCTTGATTGTGCTTCTTCTACAACCACCTTTTTAGGATTTCCTATGATCTTAATAGTAGTAGGCACACTCCGTGTGCCATCTCTTATGAAAAAAGGTGACAAAAACTTTACACACCCCTCTCTTCTTTCACATTTTAAACTTGACAAATGTATTCATATATGTTACAATAAAACAAAAGATATTAAATGGATTGCCCTGAGTATCTATAATAGGGTTTTTACAATTTCAATAAGTAGCAAAATGGCAATTTTTGATACCACCTCAAAGAAATATGTTGAGACAAATGCTCAAGACTTTGTAGACCTCTGCTTCGGATTTGAAGCAACGGACATAACAGTACTGGAGATCATTACACCAGAACAACCTACTGTTCAAATGCATCAAGCAGATTCACTTATCAAAACGGTATACAACGGTAAAGCAATACTTGTGCATTTTGAATTTCAAGTTAATGATAGTTTTGACCCGGAGATGTCCCTTAGAATGGCGGGTTATATCATGAGAGCAATTGAAACATATCGTTTACCAGTCTATTCTAATGTGATTTATCTACGACCGGATGCTGGAAAGAACGATCCGGGTAGATATGAACAGAATATTAAACATCATAATATCTTAATTGAATACAAAGTCTTCCGATTAATTGATCTGGATGGACAAAAGATTCTCGATGCAAAGCTTATAGGATTGATCCCTTTTACACCGTTAATGGGACATCAGCCGGATATAGATGCTGACGAATGGTTTCGGCGTTGTGTGCGGGTTGCTCATAGCATTGACGTGCCGAATAAGCCAGAATATCTTGCAAGTCTATCAATTTTAGGAAATTTAGTTTGTGATTCACAGACAATTATGGATATCATATTGGAGGAAACCATGGAACATGCACCAATCGTTGAACTCATGGCACCACATGCTCACAAATTAGGAAAAGCTGAAGGGCTTGAAGAAGGAAAAGCTGAAGGGCTTGAAGAAGGAAAAGCTGAAGGGCTTGAAGAAGGTAGAATCAACGAGAAACGTACAGGCGTTCTCAAAATAGTACATTATCGGTTCGCTGATAAGTCAGACACTGTTCTCAATGAGATTACTGCTATAAATGACCTTGACCACCTTGATGAACTGTTTGATCAGGTCCTTACCGCAGAAACATTTGAGGACATTGACTTTGCAAAGAACGGTAAGTAGTATATACCAACTCCTATATCACTTTGAACAGAAGCACATTCTTCCAGATTGTGCTTCTTTGTAGTCGATCAAAGTCATATAATAATCCATAAACCCTTCTGTGCCCTCCGCGTCCTCTGTGTAATCCGTGATTCAGACAAATAGAGTGATAAATTCTTTACACACCCGAATACCTCAATAAACACTTATAAAACTATTGTCAATCTACAAAATATATGATACAATATCTCTCAATAGAAAACAATTAATTCGTTGGATAGAGGAGTTATAATGCGTTTTACAAAAACCTTGACTACACTGTTCGTTTCACTATGTTTCATCTGTTTCATTACCACAGCACCAGCTCTCGGCTTCATTGAACGAGAATATACAATTCGTGAAGTGCTTGATGCATGCACAAACATCGTTTTTGGAGAAATTGAATCTGTAAACAAAACTCGGTATCAGACGATCGTCAAAGTAAATGAAGATTTAAAAGGTAAAAGTAATACAACTGAATTAAAGTTTAATCTTGCAACTGGACATTATAAACAGGAGTCATCACCACAGAAATTAGTGAGACTCTTAAAAACCGGTATGCCGATAATTGTGTTCTATCGGGCGAATGATTACGGTGTTGATAGCATGTGCTTTATTGATAATACCTGGTTCCAAATGCGAGGATACCACAGTAAAAGTCGTAGCTCATGGTGGAGTTTCACACATATAGACCCGATGATGTCTCGCACTTATGATGGAAAAACTGCTGCTTTTCAGAAGGTAGTTAGAGATATGTTAGACGGTAAAATGTGGGTTATGGCTACAGACAGCACACTGAAAGCTTATGTCCTAACAGGGAATAGCACTTCACCCACTTGGGGAAAAACACAACCCGACACTTATTCCATGACTTATGAGTACCAAGCGTTACGCAATATCAAAAAGCTCGGAAAACGTCCGTTGGCTTTTGAATACACGAAAGTAAGAACACTTCCACACCTTAAAGATGCAGATATATTGTGGATCGGTTACGAAGAAATTTCAAGTTATGGTAGATATCTACTATCAGAAAATACTGAAAAAGCAATTAAAAACTATGTAAAAAACGGCGGAATAGTTGTCGTTTCTGGGCAAGATAGCACGCCAAATAAACCTTGTGGTATTGGATGGTTACATGGAAAACTAAAGGGGGTTGAAAGTCCACCTAAAAGAGTGTTTATAAAAACTGAAGATGCCGATGAACTGTTTTCCACGCCGAATAAAATCCAATCTGGTAAAATCTATATTGACGATGCATGGACAGAATGGGAAGCAGATGATGAGATATTTGCTACTACACCTGATACCAACGAACTTGTTGTGGGAGCTCGAAAATATGGTAAAGGACTATATATCATCACTAGTATGAGAAACGACAACCAATATACCGTATCCATGAACAAGGCTCTGATGGAAAACATACTACACTATGCTGCAAGTAAAATTCAGAAGTAATACCATTTC
>CAZURU010000229.1:0-8676 GCA_964623585.1 uncultured bacterium | reverse complement strand
ATGCACCCCGCTGGAGTGCCAGAAAACATGCAACCTATTTCTATTCTATAGGTATAGCACTCCGCTGGCGTGAAGATAGCTGTTACTATCAATAGGGCACTTTACTCCAAATATGTTAGAGCGTCGTTAGTTTTCCAACGCTTTGATACCGGGCCAATCCCGCCACATATCCTCATTAGGTGGTTCTTCTTGGGTTTCAGATAATTCCGTTTTTCTAAAGTCGTAAAGCACTGCTTGTCGTATTTGACGGGAGTAGTTATGTCCAGCTGCATGTCCGATACGATGATGCCAGAATACAATGTCTCCAGCATTTCCGTGACATTCTACCCCGGGTTCTCTACTGATTCGTACCCGATCTACGTCGTATTGTGGTGTCGGTTCATGTTTGTATTGTGACTTGTAGTCATAATAGAAGACTTTATGACTACCGGGCCACACGGTAAATGCCCCGCCTTCTGGTGGCACATCATCAATGTAGCCGACGACTCCAAGATGGAAAGGATGTGCGTCTACATGACATCCAATGGATTTTTTGGGAACGTCGCCATAAGGGAGTGTGCAATATATCCCGCGTACGCGTGCTGGTTCAACGAGATTACCTTCACCTAAGAACTGCTCAGCCATGTGCCACACATTTGGATCAGTAGCCAGCAATTTGACCATCCAGTCTTCACCGCCGGGTTCTCTGTAGTTCCAGCGAAATCCTTTTCTTCGGTTAGAATTATCCTCGTTTTCCTCTTCAGGTTTGAAGGGACCTATCCATGTATCAGGATTTTCGCGTACTCTTCCGTCAGGTGCACCTTCCCATAGTTTACTACGTGCACGTTCCATCAGTTCAGGGTTTAGGACTTCCCGTTTTATCAAATATCCTTGATTTTTGAAAAAATCAATGTCATCTCGTGATAGTTCTACCATAGTACTGCTCCTTTTTTGTTAAGGTATTTTAACGATTCCTAACCGAAAAAGCAACAGAAATGTTAATATTAGGATGAAACACAAATTGTCAGTAAAGTGAAATTATGGTATAATTTCATCTATGAACATTAAAACTTTAGAAGGTAAAACTGTTGGGGCTGCGGTCTCTGGTGGACTTGATAGTTGCACAATCACAAAATGGTTAGTCGATAACGGTGTTAATGTCGTCTGTTTCACAGCGGATCTCGGACAACCTGATGAACGGGACGTTGATGAAATCCGAGAACGCATGATGGCATGCGGCGCAAAAGAAGCGGTGATGATTGATGCAAAGGACGCACTTGCTGAAGCAGGTATCCGTCTAATCCAAACGCAAGCGATGTATGAAGGAGGGTATTGGAACACAACCGGCATCGCACGACATATTACCGTAAAAGCACTATTACCAGAGATGGAAAAACGAAATATCTCTATATTAACACACGGCGCGACAGGACGCGGGAATGACCAAGTCCGTTTTCAACTGGCAACAAACATGCTTAATCCTTCCTTTTCTGTGTATGCCCCATGGCGTGACCCCGAATTCCTCACAAAATTCGGCGGGAGAAAAGAGATGATTGATTACTGTCAAGAACATAATTTACCGATAACGGCTACACACGAAAAACCTTACTCTACGGATGCAAATTTATTAGGATTGACACACGAAGCAGGTCGGTTAGAATCACTGAAGACACCGGCTGGGTTTATTACACCGGGGATGGGGGTCCATCCAAAAGATGCCCCTGATGATATAGAACATTTTACAGTGACATTTAGTCGTGGAATGCCAGTAGAGATAAACGGTTCTTCAGGCACTCCGCTCATGAGTCTGAATGAAGCAAACAGAATTGGTGGACGAAATGGTGTCGGTATCGGAATACATACGGTTGAGAATAGATTTGTTGGGATTAAGAGTCGGGGTGTCTATGAATCACCTGGAATGGAATTGTTAGGAAAATGTTATGAGTTCTTGCTCCAACTTATCATTGACAGACGCGCACGCAAACATTTTGACGTAATATCAAAAACGATTGCTGAACAGATATATCAAGGATATTGGTTTGATGCTGCTACACAGGCGATGCTTGCATCAATTGAAACGTTGACACGTTTAGCGACTGGAACGATAACGGTTGCACTATACAAAGGGAACGTGGCTTTTCATGCTGCGAGTGGGGTGCCGCATTCATTATATTCGGAGGAGACATCATCAATGGAAGATATTGGAGATTTTGACCACACAGATTCGGAGGGTTTCCTTGGTGTACTCGGCGTGGGTGCCCGTGCTTCTGCAATAGCAGGTCAGACAGAAGAGTAGATGTGTGTCAAGTTGACAAATCATAGAGGTTCCTTGATATGATTAATTAGGGGCTTCTACACGTTGGATATGAAACGAGATAGAAATCTTTGAAGGTGAGTCATCAAAACTACCATCTGTCGGAAGGATAAGTCTCCATGACTTATAATCATTTGAATGAAAGTTAAACAAAGACATCTGTGCGCCGAATGCTTGTTCCAACGTAGACGAAAATTCTTTGAACACCTCTATCTCAGTCTCTCCTTTCTTATGTCCATGAGCCAGTTTCAATATAGTTTCTCTAATACCTGCTTCATCTTCAGCATCAATATTGACCGGTGAAATCTTTATTTTTTCAATGGTAAAATCGTGTTTGTCTATCATTATGTCAACCTCTTATGATACATATTGAATTGCTTATACACAGTATCGCGTTATTATGAGTGATTTGTCAAGGTAAATGCTTCGTAGTTCGCGTATGACAAAGCAAAAACCGTAGTCCTCTCAGCTATAAATTAAAAAGTTAGATTGCTTACCATAACCTGCATCACTGCACCTGAAATTAACGGCACAGTTAGATTGTCATCAAGACGTAAAGGAAGAAGTTCTGCCAGTGTTGCTACAAATGCACCTGTAAGTCCGACAACTGGGTCAATCCAGAACACAGAAATCACTGCACAGACGATAAAACAGGCTGCGCTCCCCTCTAAACTCTTACTACCAATGAGTTTTATACGTCCCCACGCCTTACCCACTAAAGCAGCAGCTGTATCCCCCAAGACAATAAAGAAGATACTTACTATTGCGATGTGTTTGTCAAAGAGTACGATACATAGAAACGTGCTGATTATATAATATGTTGCTCCGGTAATTGCCCCCTTGCGTTCATGTCTACGTAGAATAAATTCAAAGAAGCTGAAAAACAGGTTCCTGAAACTCTCAGATACCCATTTTAGCAACTCTACAATCACCGCAATTCCTGCGAAAGCACCTGCAATCAACATCATCGTTGATTTATCCAGAACGATATAAAGTAAGGGTATAAAGAACCCTGCGAGGTGTGTTGTTTTCCTTAATAATTCCTTGAGCATGAAACCGTTGCCTCCAGAGTGCTGAACGCGATGTCTTTAGTACCGTACGGATGATTTGTTTAGGGAATTAATCCAATTTCTTGTATTTGCCAAAGAAATATCACAATTTTGTTTCATTCTGAAGTTAAAATTTTATCACCATTGGAAGTTGCTTTAAGAATGAAGAACATAATGTTAGAACAAACAAACAAACAAATTAAATTAAGAGGAAAAATGAAAAACATTTACATCAGATTGTTGTTAATTCTATTGAGTATAGGGTTGCTTTCTACTGTAGATACTATTGCCGAGGAATCACAGCAAACCGTGAATATCACGGGTGTCGTCATTGATGTTGATACAGATACACCTTTACCTGATGTAACTATAAAGGTTGTAGACACAAATATCAAGGTAAAAACAGACGCAATAGGGGGATTTTCTTTAGATTTACCTGCTGGAACCTATTCATTTCAAGTGTCTGCGCCGTTCTACACTGCTTCTGTTTTATCAGAAATTGAAGTCAACGCCGGAGCGACCGTTGAACCTATACGGGTTACGCTTGAACCAACAGTCGTCCAATTAGACGCCATTACGATGAAAGTACGGTTGAGTCAATCTGGTGAGCGCGGTCTTCTTGAAAGGAGGATGCGAAGTTCAAGAATTGAAGACAGCATCAGTACTGAAGAGATCAGTCGTCTGCCAGATTCCTCAGCTGCACAAGCGATTAGACGTGTAACAGGCGTTAGTATAGTAGGTGGCAAATATGTTTTTGTCCGGGGATTAGGTGAACGTTATAGTAATACACTGCTGAACAACGTTGAAATCCCAAGTCCAGAACCTAATCGACGTGTTGTGCCGATGGATATTTTCCCCGCGAGTCTCCTTGCGAGTCTTCAAACTGTGAAGACATTTTCTCCGGATCAACCGGGAGGATTTGCAGGGGGGTCAGTTCAAGTTTTTACAAAAGATTTTCCTGAGGCATTGACAATGTCCCTCTCTATGTCTACAGGTTTTAACACACAAGCAACAGGGACAGAAGGATTGACATACCCTGGCGGTTCTCTCGACTTTCTGGGATTTGATGACGGTTCACGAGAACTACCCGCACTCATTCAAGAAAGAGCTGAAGAGATACCGATCCGAGAACGCGGACGTTTTACGACAAGAGGCTTCACAAGTGAAGAAATTCAGGAATTTGGACGTTCCTTTTCAAACGTATGGTCCCCGGAACGACATACCGTCCCAGTAAACCAAGGGTATAAATTCAGTTTTGGTAACAGCAATACAGTATTTGGAAAACAGTTCGGTTATCTCGGTGTTATCTCTTATGGTAATAGTCATAGTTACAATACGCAGGTACGAAAAGCATTCCGAATTGGACTAAATGACACACTTTCACCTGTTACCGATTATGCTGTTGAGCAGAGCGGGCATGAAGTGGATTGGGGAAGTGTAGTCAATGCAAGTTTGCGGTTCTCGCCAAACCACAGTCTGAGTTTGCGAACGCTGACAACACATGCAGCAGAAGACCAGACTCGTACTTGGACAGGTTTTAACGCCGATAGAAATACAGACTTGCAAAGTGCACGGTTACGTTATGTAGAACGTCAACTCTTCTCTGGACAATTGGCTGGTACACACGGTTTCAATTTCGGTACACCGCAACTTAAAACTGTTTCTATGGAAGAAAACTTGGAAACTATTGATGACGCTGTAATTGAAAAATCTGAAATGGACAATGATCCAAACGATCTTTCTGTAGAATGGCGGTTAACATATTCACGGGCTGCACGCAATGAACCCGATACACGCGAGACAATCTATGAAGATAGAGATGGTCAATACACATTTCGAGACGTAACACATAGCGGTAGCAGATTCTTCTTTGATCTGGAAGACCATGAGTATAATGCTCGTGCTGATATGACAATTCCTATTAAGCAGGAAGGTTTCTTCAAACTGGGTGGTCTGATGCGAGATAGGGCGCGATCTTTTGATGTTAGAAGATTTAGGTTTCTTCCATCAGACAATGTAGACGCCACTGTAAACCTCGCCTCACCCCCTGAAACACTATTTGATTCAAAGAACATTGCCCCACGTGTTTTTGAGCTAAGTGAATCTACCCTGGCAACAGATAATTACCTCGCTGACCATAATATTTATTCTGGATATGCTATGCTTGATATCCCGCTAACACCTAAATGGCAGCTGATGACAGGGTTACGCTTGGAATCTTCTGAACAGGTCGTTACAACTTACGATCCTTTTTCTCCAGTCTTGGTTCCTATCAAGGCGGATTTAGGAACACTTGATCTTTTACCGGGGGCTAATCTCACATATCGTCTGACAGAACGTATGAATTTGAGGGTAGCGGTTTCCCGTACAGTCACGCGTCCCGATTTTCGCGAACTTGCACCGTTTGAATTTACCGATTTTGTCGGGGGTAGAACTATCCTCGGGAATCCAGACTTAGAACGGACGTTGATTGACAATTACGACTTCCGGTGGGAAGTTTTCCCAGATACAACGGGTGGCGGTGTTGTAGCCATCAGTGCTTTCTATAAGAGATTCCAAAAGCCGATTGAACAGATTATCCAACCGCAAGCTGAAGTGCGTATCACTTATGAAAACGCAGAAGGTGCAAACAACTACGGTATAGAACTTGAAGCGAGACAGAACTTAGGCGTTATCACGTCCAAGTTAAGAGCATTTTCCATAAACACAAATGCCGCCTTTATTACTTCAAGAGTCGTCCTGCCTGAAGATGTCGGTATCCAGACATCATCTGAACGTCCATTACAGGGCCAGTGTCCATACATCATCAATCTTTCAATCGGGTACGAAGAACCGAACTGGGGCATTTCAAGTTCCATAGCATACAACATCTATGGCAGAAGACTTTCTGATGTTGGAAACCACGGTGCCCCTGATGTGTTTGAACAACCGAGGGGACAGTTAGATATGAGTTTTAGCAGGACGTTCGCGAATTCATACAAATTTAGTATATCTGGAAAGAATCTACTTGACCCAGATGTGCATTTCAAACAGGGAGATGCGACATCTGTGAGTTATAAAATAGGCAGATCGTTCTCACTCGGAATTAGTTATAATTTATAATAATGCATCCAGTATGTTAGGGTAACGAAATTGATGGTAAAAAGTCAAAACCTTGTCAGTATTTTGCAACATTTAACCAGTATCATTTATGACGTAGATTTTGATAGGAGTGACCACTTTACAAAGGGTTGTGGTCTTGTTAAATTAATTAAGATAACGAAAAGTAACAGAATTTAAAAGGAGTTAAACTAAGCTAATGTCAAATTTGTCATCACCCCTAAAATCCGTAAGGAAAGAGGGAAGTTTTATAAGTTTGTTTCAAATAGTCGTAGTTTTCAGTCTTGCATTTTCTTTGATCATTGTCGGTTGCGGTAGCGATGATGATGATGATGATGATCCTGTTGATCATCCGCCTGAGGAAACGATTGTTGTTGATGGACGAGAAGTGGTTGTCCTGCAAGGCAAAATAACAGAAGACAGAACACTTTCACCTGATTATGATTATCTGCTACGTGGTGCCGTTTTTGTTGAAGATGGTGCTACTTTAACGATTGAACCTGGTGTCACAATTTACGGTGAACAATTCAGCGTTGGCACACTCATCGTTGCACAAGGTGGGAAGATTATGGCAGACGGCACTGCCGATGCACCCATCGTCATGACAAGTAATGCCGCAATTGGACAACGCGCTCGTGGACAGTGGGGCGGACTGATTATCAACGGAAAAGCACCTGCAAATCAAGGGATTACCGCAGGAGAAGGCGATACAGGCAATTATGGCGGTGATGATCCGAATGATAACAGTGGCGTATTACGTTATGTTCGAGTTGAATACGCAGGAAGAGAATTTAGTGTTGACAACGAATTGAACGGTATCGCGTTACAGGGTGTCGGTTCCGGCACTGTGATTGAATATGTCCAGGTACACATGAACCAAGACGACGGCATTGAAATGTTCGGTGGGACAGTTGACCTTAAATACGCTCTTGTAACAGGTGCACGCGATGATTCATTCGACTGGACAGATGGTTGGACAGGTAAAGGTCAATTCTGGGTCGCACAACATTACGGCGACGACGCTGACAACGGTTTCGAAAATGATAACAGTAGCAAAAACAACGAAGCAACACCACGTTCAGCTCCAACGATATACAATGTTACATTAGTTGGTGACCCCGATGGGCCCGAAAGCGATAACGGTATGTTGATACGTGAGGGTGCTGCTGGTATGTATGCAAACTTTATCGTCACAGGATTCAACAAGGTTGGTCTTGATGTCAATAACGAATCATCTCACAAGCAAGCCAATGATGGCAACTTAATTGTCAAGAACAGCACCTTCTATAATAATGGAGTCGCTAACTTCGGAGATGAAAAAGGTGAAGGAAATGACAATGACAGTTTTGACGAAGCTGGATGGGCAAAGGGACTTGGTAATGTAGAAACGGATGCAAACCTTGTTGATCCATTCAACAAGAGTAATCCCAATTTCACATCCGGTTCCGGTTCATCTGTCGTTACACCAGCAACCCCGCCATCAGACGGGTTCTTTGACGCTGTCAATTTTATCGGTGGTGTAAGCGCATCCAACAATTGGACAATAGGTTGGACAACAAGTGCACGGAACTAAAGAACGTAGTACTACAATCTCTGCTTGGCGCAACCTATCTTACATTGCGACTGCAGTTGTCCTGTTTAGCAGTTGTTGGATAGGGTGTCAGCCCCAAGTATGGGAAAACAGTCTCGACTCGCCAGATCAAATTGGTCTGGCAGTCGTTGACGCTTTAAATCAGAAGGACATTGAAAAGTTAGACCAGCTACGCGTTCAACGGAGCGAGTATATCTCTTGGATTTATCCTGCTTTTCCAAAGAACACTTTTTCTGCAGATTTTGCTTGGTCAAACCTCAATAAAAAATGTACCGTCGGGATGAGAAGGTGGATTGAACGTTACGGTGGTCTCAACCTAAGTTTTGTAGACATCCGTTTTGAAAAACCGACGGAAACTTACGACGGATTCCAACTAAAACGTGGCACTGTCTTAACACTTAAGAATTATAAAGGACAACATAAGGAGTTGGAAATTCTTGGTTCTGTTGTCGTCAAGGGTAACAGATATAAACTGCTTAGTTATGATGACTAAAGGCTGATTCCTTAGCAAATATAGCGAGGTTAGGAAACCTCGCCAGCATGGTTAAGTGGGCGAGGTTAGGAAACCTCACCAGCAGCAGGACAGTATTTTATCACTCCCCCGTGTCAAGACACCGAAGTTTTAGCTCGGTGATGTAGACACG
>CAZURU010000228.1:2692-8739 GCA_964623585.1 uncultured bacterium | reverse complement strand
CCTCTACACGACCTACGCAAATGGTATATTATAAAGTAGAAATGGTATAAGTAGACATTTCTATAAATTTCAGTGTGTTTACTGATTAGACTTGTAAAATCCTAAAAGGTTCATTAAATTCGTCTATTTCAGTGTTTTTTCCTATTTAATAGGGTTATTTTAACATGGAATTTGACCAATGTCAAGTCAATACGTTTCATCTAATTTAGGGAGTCTTACTCCTGGTCAAATCTCAAAATCCTGAAAATCCTGGTTCAGACAAGGAACAGAAACTTTACACTCCCATCTTAGGGACAAAATAATAGACTTGACAATATTAACGACATTCAGTTATAATATATAAGTAAAAACGGGGCGTAGCGCAGCCAGGCTAGCGCGCCTGCTTCGGGAGCAGGAGGTCGGAGGTTCAAATCCTCTCGCCCCGATTTCCGCCATCTTCTATCGTATACTTACGAAAATCTAATCGCACATACAGAAACATGCCTGCTCAAAAAACAGAAGCAATTGTAATTCGCACCTATCCCCTACGCGATGCTCATAAGATCATCACATTCTATACCCCTGACTTTGGAAGGGTTAAAGCTGTCGCTTACGGCGTCAAAAGTCCTAAAAGTAAACTCAGCGGTAGATTAGAACTTCTTAACCACGGCATGTTACTCTTTAATTATCGTGAGAATAGGGACCTACAAAATCTCTCCAGTTTTGAACTTATTGAAGGTTTCGATGGTATTCGCGATGATTTTACCCGGATTACTTATGGATGCTATTTAGCAGAATTGGTAGATGCTATCGCCTCAGATGGAGATGCAAATCCTGAGATTTTCCACCTATTGCAAAACACATACCACCTATTGACAGATATTGAAGATGTAGCACTACTGGTGAGATTTTTTGAAATCAAGTTTCTCGACCTGGCAGGCTACGCACCACAACTTTTACACTGTGCCAACTGCGGCTCAAATGTTAACCGTCCTTATTTAAAAAACAAGCAGGGAACACCACTTATGCTCTTTAGTGTTCAACAAGGCGGTATGCTCTGTAACAATTGCAAAAACAGAGACACCTCCGCCTATTCAATAACACCTGGAAGTTGTGAACTACTGAAAATGTTACGACAATCAGAGATGGAAAAAATAAAACGAATTCGTGCCTCACCTCGTAATCATCGTGAACTAAAGCTTGTACTCAGTAGTTTTATCCGATACCACACCGAACGAAACCTAAAAAGTCTAAGATTCATAGAAAGTGTTTTGGAAGTATAGAGGATTGTCTATCCTAATATTGTGTGTATCTTTATTAGTCGGAAATCGGCCCGTTTTATATATAGTTGGCTTCCTACAGACCTGAGTATTGGTAGGAGCGATCTCCCAATCGTGACATACATATTTAAATCTAGTGGACAGTCCAATAGGTCTGCAAAACGTCCAAGCATGTTTTAACTCACGTGCTTAATTTAGACAAGGAGTTTGAAGAAATGAAAAAGAATAATATCTTCTCGTTATGTTTATTTCTCCTGAACATCGTCATGGGAATAATGACAGTCGGTATACACGACGTTATCGCTGCAACAACCGGTAAAATATCTGGTATAGTCACTGTTGAAGGTACAGAACAACCCTTAGCAAATGCTAAAGTGGAAATTGTAGGTACAAGTACAACCACGACTACAAACGATTCAGGCTATTATGTAATAACTAACATCTCCCCATCCGGGTATGATGTGATAGTTGAACTTATAGGATATCGTTCAAAGACCGTTCAAGCAACAAAGGTTTTTGCGGGTCTTACCACAACCTTAAACTTTGCATTAGAGGCTTCTGAAGTCGTTGAACTTGAAGGAATTACAGTAACTGCAGCAAAACCGCTAATCAAGAAAGATGTCACACAGACCACACGCATCATCGAAGCAGATGAAATAGAATCCATGCCCCGTGATACTGTCAACGGTATACTCCAGACACAAGCAGGTGTTGCTGTACGAAACTCTTCCGGTTCAGTTCATGTCCGTGGTGGAAGGTCAATGGAAATAAAATATCTTATTGACGGTATCCCTGTGAATGACCCAATGTTTAGTGGATTAGGACTTCAAATTAGCACAAACGCTATTGAACAGATGGAAGTTATCACGGGTGGATTCAACGCAGAACATGGGGATGCACAATCCGGTATAATCAATCTCATTACCAAAGCCGGCACACACAAATTCAAAGGTCGATTCAGATATCGGGTCGGCCAGTGGGGTGAACATCACGGCGATCCAATATACGGGCCATGGTTTGATCCGGATAGCGATTTTCAGCCCGTTGCACTTGAACCTTTCAGAGGAATTTTTATCGGGAAACCTTACGACTATCAAACACCTTATCGTGGGGATTCTGTTACAGTTGAAGACCTGGCAAACAGAGAAGGTGATGAGCAAGTCATCTTTAAGGAAATCCTCCCCAGTGTATATGCTGATAGAACTGAAAACCCACTGCAACCTGTCATTGACCCTGAAACAGGCGAAGCGATGGTGGATGAAGCATCGGGTGAAGTCATTATGGAACGGCAACCATTTAAAGACGCGGATGGCACTATAATCGATTATGAAAATAAGAAGGTAATCCTGTTTGATGGATACATCGTTGATCTCGAACAGTATAGCGACCTTTTCAATGCTACCAAAGATTATAATCTATCTCCGAGTCATATAGGAGAATTTGCGCTTAGCGGTCCTATAATGGGAAATCAATTGACATTCTCCTTCGCCAGTCAATTCAGACGAGATGAAAGTTATCTGCCAAATGATGATAGTGGCGGCTATACGCTACAAGGTAAACTCAAGTATGAAGTCACACCGGACATAAAACTCCTTGCCAGCGGACTTTACGACGAACGGGAAGTCAACTACTATGGCGGAAGTCTACGTTTTGTGCCAAATGCAATTGAAATCGGAAATAGGGACGGTAGAAGCCTATCGGTCCAACTCTCACATAATATCAACTCAGGCACATTCTATACCTTGACGTATGGACAATTCAGACGTTCCTCTATGAGCCATCAGCCCGGAAAACTGTGGGATCCGTTAAACAGAACCTTTGATGAAAATGCTTGGGACCCTAATATAGAAATCGACCCAGACATCGCAGAACAGTATCATGACAAACAGACTGCTATCTTTATGCAGAATCAAAGAGAAGGACGCATAAGGAATCCAGCACAACAAGCATATAATGACACAACCTACGATGTCGCTGGAGATAATAACTTCTGGACCACACGCAACTCAACCACAACTATTTTTAAAGGCGATTTTACAAGCCAAGTTACAGAGAATCATCAAGTTCAGACAGGCATTGAACTTTCATCAAACCACCTATACAATCTTGGGACGACAAACTACGGTAGCTCAAACCTCTATGTTGAGTATTACGACGTAATACCAACATCCATCAGCCTATATGTTCAAGATAAGATGGAATACGAAGGTATGATCGTCAACATCGGATTACGGTATGACCGATATAACCCCGATGGTGGTTCTCCCGAAGACCCATTTAACCCCCTCGTACTAAACGAAGATGGAACATTCCTGTACACAAATAGTGAGGGACCTGAAGCAGATTCATTATTATCGGAACCCGATGTTCAGAACTACATCAGTGAACTTAAAGGTTCGTTTGATAGTCTACCTGAAGTTGGGTTACCCATTATCAATAAGTGGGAGAAGGCATCAACGAAACAGATGATCGCCCCACGGCTTGGCATCTCATTCCCGATCACTGACCGGGCAAAGTTCCATTTTACTTACGGACATTATTACCAGATGCCACCAGCAGATGACCTATACGAAAATCTCAACTTTGATATGCGTGGCGCAATACGTAGACGCGGAAATCCCAACCTTGAACCAGAAAAAACCATCGCTTACGAAGCCGGGATTATACAGCAGTTTACTGACGACCTCACGATAGACATCACTGGATTTACGAAGGATATTGATAACCTCGTCAGTAGTGTCCATGTTGATATTACCAACGATTACAGTTATTTCATCAACGACATCTATGGGCGCGTTCAAGGATTTGAACTGACAATCCGGAAGTGGCGTACTGGCAATAGTCCTGTTTCTGGGATGTTGAGTTACACCTATTCCGTGGCAAAAGGAAAAGGATCCAGTCGGAATTTGGGATACCTTACTTACTACCGACAACAACCAGAAGTGACCGAAAGTCATCCATTAAGTTGGGATCAACGTCATATAGTTTCAGCTGCATTGGACATTCAATTACCATTCTCTTCTGCTGTCAACTTTGTAGGCAGATATGCCAGCGGTTTACCTTACACACCAAACCCAAGAGCACCCATAAAACCCGCAATCAATTCAAAACGTTATCCAGCGACTTACAATGTTGACGCACTGGTCAGCAAACGTAGTCGGTTAGGTGGAATGACGTACACCTTCTTTGCCGATATACGAAATATCTTCAACACCAAAAACTTGAACAACATACTTGACGCTGTGACGTATGATCGCTACGGCATTCCGTTAACAGCCCAGAAGCACACCAGTCCAGCATCTTGGAGTTCCCCGCGTTTGGTTATGGTAGGCGTGAGTTTGGATTTTTAGTCGAATCAGATAATAAGGAGCAAAACAGTGCACATTCAAGAGATCGCAGAAGCCATAAAAGCATTAAGTTCCACTGATCGGCATCACTTACAGCAACTATTGAAAGAGCAGGACGAAACCGATAAACTGGAAGTATTTCATCAAGTCTTGTTGTCAGAAGGCTTAGTTAAAGAAGTTATGGAATCTCATGGCACTGCCACAATTGAACGGCAACTCATTGAGTTCAAGGGGCAACCTATTTCAGAAACAATTATTGAGGAGCGGAATAGGCGATGATCTATATATATGCAGGACTTAAATCCTGATCATTTTTGACAAACACCGTATTTTTTGATATATTGATAAATTATGAAAATCCTTGAACGCATTGGACCGACTCTACTTGTCTGTTTTTCTATAGGCATATCAATTGTTCTCGCTTACACAGCAACTAAACGATCTTTGACCGTTTTTGAAACTGTCCTTTGGCAAATCTTTGTCTTTGCAGGCGGGTTGACGGGATCATACATTTTTGGTAAAAGGTCAGCTCAAGAAGCAGCGAAAGAAATAATCAAGCCACATGCTCGTTCTGCATTCCGGAGACTCTTTGCCCTATATCAAAGTCTCCGCCGTGCAGCAAACGCAATAGAGTTTGCACAACAATCTGATTCTGATGAGGACCATCAAGTGGCCTTCGCTAAGCTTGAAACAGTTGTCATTGAACAACTTGCAGCTACAGATGATGCACTGGAAGAATGGAGAGACATTGTTCCAGAAGATGTTGAAGAGTTAACCCAGAACAGAGACCTAATAACGCAAGGAGAAATGAACAATGACAGAACCGATTAGAGGAAAAATTGCACGCGTACTGAACGCACGTGAAATCGCACTAAATGTAGGAACTGCAAAAGGCGTAACCATCGGTATGCACTTTGATGTAATGGATTGCTACGAATATATTAGCGATCCTGATACAGGTGAAGTATTAGGCGCAATTGAGCGTCCAAAGATAAGATTAGAGATTACCCATGCCCAGGAAAATCTGTCGATAGCAACGAGATGTCGTACCAAACGGATTCAGAGTGGTAAAACAGCAGAAGTAAGAATCCCAGCGTTTGGACCATTTGCAAGAGCTTTAATGCCGCCGAGTTGGGTAGAAAAATATGAAAATGGTTTTATATCAGAAGATGTAGTGGGTGATCTTAGTGAAAAAGGTAAACATATAAAGACCGGCGATCCCGTCGTGCAAGTCCTTGACGTTGACAAACCAGAACAGCAAAACACTAACGAAGGATAACGAAAGACAAATTGAGAATGCCAAGACTCACAGAACAAGAACAACAAGAACAACAAGAAATCAGCCGTGCTTGTACCGCATTCTGTTAGATTGCGTATCTTTGTAGCACATTCATCCTTGATTGTGCTTCTTTGTAGCCGATCTAATCTTTGTAGCACATTC
>CAZURU010000228.1:0-2592 GCA_964623585.1 uncultured bacterium | reverse complement strand
ACATTCATCCTTGATTGTGCTTCTTTGTAGCCGATCTAATCTTTGTAGCACATTCTGTTAGATTGTGCCTCTTTGTAGCCGATCTAAGTCATATAATAATCAAGAGTTGAATGGGGTTTCATAACTCATTATGGTCAATATAAATTAGAGAAGCGCAAGTTCACAGAAACGATATTTGTTCTGATATAGAGGCTATCCGTACGCAATTATCTTCACCCTTTTCTATAAACAAGGACTTCATTAGTCATGCCATTATACACTGATTTCCCCGAATCACCGCATGTAATCATTGATCCATCAATTAGATGGACGCCAGATGCAACGCAATTGTCCTTAATAGGTAGCGGCATGTTACTTCCCCCGCTTGTTCAAAAAATCCGTGATGCAGTAAAGATATGGCGTGACGACAACTACAAAGATGCATCAGAAACAAGCAAAGCACTACTCAATTGGTGGTTCAAAACACCACACCTGCAAGAAAAGTCTGATGGCACAATGGAGCAGTTTCAATATTACTTTGCCCAACGCGAAGCACTCGAAACTATCATCTATCTCTATGATGTTGTCAAAATCAAAGATAAATACGACCTGATGCGGTTTGACAGCATCGGTTTTGTTTCAGCGGGAATGTTTGACGAAAATTGGCGACGGTTTGTCATAAAAATGGCAACAGGCACTGGCAAAACAAAGGTAATGAGTCTCGCTATAGCGTGGAGTTTCTTTCACAAGCTGTATGAACCCGATTCTGAACTCTCACGGAATTTCCTTGTCATCGCACCTAACATCATTGTGCTTGACCGTCTCTATCACGATTTCCAAGGATTGCAAATCTTCTTTAATGACCCCGTGTTACCAGATAACGGATATGAAGGACAGAATTGGCGAAACGATTTTCAACTCACCTTGCATGTCCAAGATGAAGTCCGGACTATCCGACCTACTAGTAACATCTTTCTCACCAATATCCATCGTGTCTATTCCAGCGACCAAACACCACCCTCACCTGATGACGACAATACTGAGAAATTGGGTAAAAAAGCAATTCTTTTTGTGATGACAGATGACACACGAAACTGTAATGAAGTGACAGAATTCCTCGAAAAGCTTTATCCAGACCTGAAAGATGCTGTGCTGACAATTCATACCAAGAAGAACGGTGAAATCTCTGAGGCAGCAACTGGCAAGAAAAAGGAAGATCTTGAAAAACTGCGTTCACAAGCGAATCAGATTGATTCATGGGGAAGTCCATACAAAGCAATCGTCTCCGTGTTAATGCTCAAGGAAGGATGGGATGTCAAGAACGTTACCACTATTGTAGGACTCCGTGCATATTCTGCAAAAGCCAACATTCTACCAGAACAGACACTTGGACGTGGACTCAGACGCATGTATAATAACGCAGTAGATGAGTCTGTAAGTGTCGTCGGGACCGATGCCTTCATGGACTTTGTTGAACAGATACAAGAAGAAGGGGTTGAATTAGAACGTAAAGAGATGGGGGAAGGGGTTGGTCCTCCACCAGTCCTTGTGATTGAGGTGGACAAAGAAAACGTCAACAAGGACATTGGCGCACTTGATATTGAAATTCCGATTTTGACACGCCGTGTCTATCGTCAATACAAGTTTCTGGCAGAATTAGATGTTAGTAACCTTGACTTTAAGCCGATAGTATATTTGTCTTATAGTATAGATGAATTACGTGAAATTGAATTCCGATATATGACAACAAGTGAGGTAGCACATATAACAATTTTAGAAAATCCTGGAACCGAAGACTACCGAAACGCTCTGGGTTATTTTGCACAGACTCTCATGAAAGAACTCCGACTCGTTAGCGGTTATGATGTGTTGTATGCAAAGATAAAAGACTTTGTACAGCACCATCTTTTTGGTGAAACGGTGGCATTAGACGATCCCATCATCATAAAGAATCTCGCTGAACTCCGCGCGACAAAAACCATTATTGAAACATTCAAACGTGCAATCAACGAACTTACAGTCCAGGACAAAGGAAATGCAGAGTTAAAAGAAACAACTAAAATTAGCAGTACAAAACCTTTTATGGTTAAAGACCAAGAGCACTTAATCCCCACAAAATCTGTGTTTAACATTATCACAGGCGATAGCCATTTAGAATTAGAATTTGCCAAGTTTCTGGAAGAATGTCCAGATGTTGTCTCCTACGCCAAAAACTACTACGGCGTACATTTCAAACTTGATTATGTCAATGCCGATGGTGACATCTCTAACTACTATCCCGATTTTATTGTCAAACTGACAAATGGCAGTGTCGTAGTCGTAGAAACGAAGGGATTAGCGGATTTAGATGTACCGCTCAAGATGCAACGCTTGTCGCAATGGTGTGAGGATGTAAACAATGTCTCAGCAGATGTAAGCTATGACTTTGTATTTGTTGATGAGGAGAGTTTCCGGATGTATCAACCGATAACATTTCTGCAGCTGCTTGATGGGTTTACAGAATACAAAGCAACATAACGAGCTAAAACCAATAATATAGTAAAACATACAATTAATGAGACACTTTTGTATCACATCCCGGTAGGTTCGGTTTCCTAACCGACACTTTTGTAT
>CAZURU010000227.1:0-8806 GCA_964623585.1 uncultured bacterium | reverse complement strand
CACCGCTTCATTTCTAAACAGTCGGTAATGAGAGAATAATTAATAGAAATGGTATAAGAATAGATGTAGTCATAAAAGTGCGACTTGAAAAATATATCGCCACTTCAGGTACCGCCTCCCGTAGAGCTGTGAAACGCGCAATCCGGGAGGGACGTGTTACCGTTAATGATATTAAGGTTGTTATTCCTGGGCATCCTATAGATGTAGAAAGAGATGCTATTGAATTTGATGGACAACTTGTTGAACCGTTAAATGAACGACTCTATGTCATGTTGAACAAACCATCAGGTTATGTAACAACCCGAAACGATGAACGTGGTCGCCCCACTGTGATGGATCTGTTAGGAGATCTACCCCGATCTATCTATCCAGTGGGACGTTTAGATTTGGAAACTGAAGGTCTGCTGCTTTTCACCGATGACGGTAATTTTGCTAACAGGATGATGCACCCCAGCCATGAAATTGAAAAGACATACTATGCCTGGGTAAAAGGTGTTCCTACTGCCCCTTCCATTAACCGTTTACGTAAAGGCGTTGCTATTCCCAGTGGAACGACATCTCCAGCAAAAATAGAACGACTCAATACCGAGTATGTTTCTATATCAAGTGGTAGGAAAAAAAAGAAAAGAAGGGAGATTGTATCAAAATTCAGGGTGATCATCCACGAAGGAAAGAAACGTCAGGTGCGTTTTATGTTTAAGGCGGTTGGACATAGAGTAATTCGTTTGAAAAGGACACGTGTTGGGAATTTAGAATTAGGCGATCTCCCGCAGGGGCAGTATCGTTTTCTGACCCCTACGGAAGTAGCCAATTTGCAAAGTTAATTGTCTGTTTCAGTTGTGTCTGATTCCGCCGCTTCCGCAGCTAACTGTTTGACTCTTTGTATCGCATTTTGTGCACTCTGCTTCATCCGTTCATTAGCGGTGTTATTCATCAACTTTTCAAGTAATTCAATTGATTTGTGAAAATCACCTGTTAGTGAATACGTAACACCCAGATAATATTGTGCAGTTTCAAAGTTTTCGTTATCTGGGTATTTTTCAATGACACTTTGGAAGTGCAGGACAGCATTTTTTCCATTTTTTACAGCGTCTTCTCCCGAACTATTTTGAATCATACCTGCGTAAGTGAGTCCGATTTTCAAGTGTAGAGCGGGAAGAAATCCCATTGTATTATCAGGGTCTTTCTCTATGACTTTCTGACTATATGGAAGTGCCTTATCAATCTGCCCTCTGTTGAGATGCGTCATTGCGAATTCGTTATTTAGTTTCACATCGTCAGGCATCATTTCGCTTATTTTAAGTGCCTTCTCGATTTCATTCTTGCTGAGATAGAAGATACCGAATTCTCGGTTCAAATCCATATCATCAGGCATCATTTCACGAATCGGTTCAGCTTTCTCAATTTGGTGCCGTTGGATATAGAGAATTGCGATTTCACGGTTTAGTTTAACATCATCAGGCATCTTTTTCAGCTTGGATAATGTCTCCTGAAATGTCTTCTCTTTTTTCAATGTTTCTTGCATCACAGGTAAGAATTTATCAGGTGGTGCGTACCCACTATGGTGGTGAATTAAACCGCCATCTGGACTTACAAAAAGGATTGCAGGAAAACCTCTAACACCAAACTTCTTGCTTGTTTCGGCATTAATGGGTTGTTCTTTGATTTCTGGATTAACTTTGACTGTAATGAATTCATCAGCAAGGGTGATAACATCTGCGTTAGTGAAGGTGTCGGCATCCAGCCGCTTACACCAGCCTCACCAATCTGTATAGAAGTCCATCATGACCGGTTTACCGGTTTCAACAGCTTGTTTCATTGCATCTTCAATAGACGTTCCCCATTTGACTTGTGCCTTTTCCGCTTCTGGTGCATCTTGTGCGATTGCAGGAATAGTGATGGCGATCATCAAGAGAATTGCAAGCCCAGTCAGAAATGTGCCGTTTCGGTAGAAAACAGAATTAAACATTAATTCTCTCCTTATTTAGGGACGATAAATGAAAGTGTCCTTTAAATAACCTGATAAACACCTTGATAAACGCTTTAAACAGAGACACAATCAGTATCGTTTGTGTAATTATTTACCATAATACCATGTTTTTTGTAGATTGTCCAGAAAAAAGCCAGAATAAATAATTTTCGGTGCGATTAGTCAATCGCACCTACCGGTCTGGGGACATTCCTGTATTGACATCTATGGTGCGTCAAGGATAGCACACCTACCGGTCTATTAGGTCTACTTGCCAACACAGAACTGTGAGAAAATCCTGTCTAATATATCTTCTGTAGTAGTCTTGCCAACGATGTCGCCAAGGGCATCTAGGCTGATACGTAGGTCAACTGAAACAAGATCGGGAGGCATTTGATTTTCTAAACTGCTCATAACATCATTAAGTGCTTCATGCGTTCTTCGTAAAGCGTCATAATGTCGTGTGTTCGTTACAATGGGTGATTCACCCGGTGTAAATTCTCCACTGAGGAATTCATCACGAATTGCCGTTTTCAACGTGTCAATTCCCTTTCCTTCAGTAATTGCGGTTTGAATAACCCGCGTTTTGGGTGAATGTTCCGTTAAGACATGCGGTTGTAGTATAATAGGCAGGTCTATTTTGTTCAAAATAAGAATTGAGTGATGGGAATTGGCAATTTGCAGTAATTCAGTGTCCGCCTCGTTGATAGTTTTCGATGCGTCAAACATGAGCAGAACAAATTCTGTTTTTCTGAGAACATCACGACTTCTTTCTACACCTTGTTGTTCTACGATATCGTCCGTGTATCGTATTCCTGCTGTATCAATAAGGTTTACCGGTAAACCCGCAATGTTGATGGTTTCGTGAATTGTGTCTCGCGTCGTGCCAGGTATATCTGTGACAATCGCGCGAGAAGTTTCAACGAGTGCGTTAAACAAGCTGGATTTCCCTACATTTGGCTTACCCAAAATAGCAACATTGACACCATCTTTTATCAACCTGCCTTCCGAAGCCGATTTGATTAAATGCTCAATATCTCTCTGAAAAGTTCGGACTGTCTGTAGTTGAATATCGGTATGCATAAAATCAAGGTCTTCATCGGGAAAATCAATAGAAGCTTCAACTTCTGCTAACAGATCGGCAAGTTTGTCACTGAGTTGGTTCACATGTTCTGAGAGTTTTCCTGAAAGTGTGTCAATTGCGATTTTTCTACTGATTTCCGTTTTAGCACTGATCAGTTCTGTGACAGCCTCTGCTTGCGCGAGGTCGAGCCTGCCGTTTAGAAAAGCACGTTTTGTAAATTCTCCCGGTCCGGCAAGTCTTGCCCCTGCCTTGACGACTAAGTCTAATACGTTTGCTAAAGTGACACTACCTCCATGACAGTTGAATTCCACGATGTCTTCAGTTGTATAGGATTTTGGTGCACGCATGATACTGAGTAAGACTTCGTCAACGACTTCATCAGAGGCAGTTGTATCTATAATATGTCCATGTGTGAGTGTATGCGTTGGAAGTTTGTGTGCTGAGACTGCTCGTGAGGGACGAAACAGCTGAGATGCGATCTGAATCGCCAGTGGCCCACTGACGCGAACTATTCCAATACCGCCTTCTCCGCGAGGTGTTGCTATGGCAGCGATGGTATCATCAAGATGCATTTCGCTAATCCGTTTTAGTACTTTTGTCTTGAAACGACTACTCGACGCATATCACCTTCACCTTGACTAAAGGTAGAGACATCATCGTCATCTTGCAAAGTAAGATGTATGACGCGACGGTCTTTTGCCGACATAGGTGAAAGTGTCGCATCTTTCCGTGTTCTTTTTACTTTCGTTGCAACCTGATGCGCAAGATTTGTAAGCATCTGTTCTCTCCGTTCTCTGTATCCTTCAGTATTGACGAAGACTTTCTTTTTCGCAAGTGCGTTTTTATTGACGATGCAATTGAGGATCCGTTCAATAGCATCAAGTGTCTGTCCATGCTTTCCGATAAGTAGGGCGGTTGAATCCGTTTTCATGTTCAGATGTAGACTACCATCAATAAACTCAGATTCTACGGTCCCGTCTATACCGATACGCGTGAGCATCTCTCTCAGCACGGTATCTGGTGCAGCGGTAATATCTTCCTTGAGTGTTGCGCGAATCTTAGCGGGTTTCGCGCCAAAACTCAAGATACCTTTTGTGGGTTCATTAATTATGATGATATTAACTTCTTCGCGCGTCACCTTGAGCTGCAAAAGAGCGAGCTCCATAGCTTCTTCTACAGTATCGGCTTCAGTCTCAATATAGTTTTGCAAGTCAAGAACTCCTTATCTGTGTTGTATTCCTGCAGACGAACATTTAGAAGTTAAGCTTGCTCAACTGAACGGAATACTCATTTTGGTTTGCGTCTTGTTGTGTTATCTTTTATCTCAGGCTCACCGTCATGGAAGAATTTTGTTTGTATATATTGTTGTCCTACAGTGAAAATGTTATTACATAACCAGTATAAAACGAATCCGGAAGCCCAGTTATAGAAGATGAAGACGAAGATAAGTGGCATGAACTTCATAAGTTTCGCCTGCATACCTGTTGATGCTGGCGTTGGTGACATACCCCCTACAAACTTCTGCTGGAGCATGGTTGTTACACCATTTAAGATCGGTAAGAATCTTATTGCATCAATAGTGCCAAAAGCTGGTAGTATTATAGGTATTGAAAACGGCAGTTTATAAAGTGTATCTGGCGCTGAGAGATCGTTTATCCATAGCAGAAATGGTGCGCCTCTGAATTCTATTGCACTTCCCAATAGTGCAAAGAGTGCCCAAAAGATTGGCAATTGCGGTAGCCAAGGAATACATCCGCTTAATGGATTTACACCGTTCTCTTTGTAAATCCGCATGGATGCTTTGTTGAATTTCTGCGGGTCATCCCTATATTTCTCCCTTAATTCAGTCAACTGTGGTTGCAGTTGCTGCATTTTTTTCATAGAAACATGTGCTTTTCGTGTTAGGGGGAAAGATATGACTTTTACCAAGAATGTCAACAAGATAATCGCTATACCGTAGTTTTGAAAAACATGATATAATCCTTTGACAACCCATAACATTGCCCATGCCACTGGGGCAAAGAAACCGAAATCTATAATTTTAGGCAGTTTGATTTCTGTTTCTGCTGCGTTCGGAGGCGTGATCTGCTTCAATATGGTGTCTTCTTTTGGTCCAACATACAAACGAAACGCGTGTGTCCGTTTTTGCATGGACGCAAGACTAAATTGAGGTATCCTCAGAACTGCGGTTTCTGTCGGCGCAGTAACAACGTCAATTTTGTCCCTGTTTGATTCATTATTAACTAACAGATATGTAGACTGAAGTTGTGGATCAGGGATCATTATTGCGCTAAAGTACTGACTGCTTAGACCCGCCCAGAGAACGGTTATATCTACTATTTCCTGTTTGAGTTCACGTTTCGGTTTACCTGTGCCAATATAAGTTATTGCGCCTTCAGCTCCTCGTCTTCCGCGTTTCCCAGTCATTTTTTCGTATTCGTTTAAATCAGCATTAATACCTGGTCCCCACTGTAGTTGATATCCATTGATAGTATTGCTGCCGCCGATTCGCACGGGATCCGGTGAATCAGAGACATTTTCAAAGATCACGTTTAAATCAACAGTATAACTATTGTTGTAAAAAACAAACTGTTTGGTAACTTTTAGTTGCTGATCAATCAACTTATCAGTTGTAAAGGTAAGCGTCTCAGTCTCTTGTGTATCTGAGAGTTCTATATTTTTTTTATCTGCTGCCCAGTTTGCGTATTTTAGGTTATATTGCTCGTTAAAATTTACGATTCCAGAGAGGGCAAGGCAGTTAACCGCCGTATCGGGAATAAGGTTCAAGGGACTGTCATTGGCGTTATTGGACCTATCAGGAAAGCGGTACGCTCCGTTCTCTTTTTTTTCTACTAATTCCCAACGTTTAACTTCTGCCCACTTCTCATTAAAAGTGATGTCGTAGATTGAAGTTTTGACGTGAACCTTATTATCGTCCGGGATGTCCTGTATCGTAATTGCTACAGGATTCGTAGGATCGCTGCTGTTTATTTCTGGTTCCTCACCTTCAACTGTGTCAGTGGGTGGTGTTCCTTCAGATATACCGGGTTCAGTGAGTTCTGGTGCAAAGAACCTTGGATAGACTTGGCTCCAAATGACCATAACTGCAATCATTAAGACAAGTGCAAGTATGTAACGTGCTCCCATTTAGATTTAGATGCTCCTATCATTAGTGAAACCGTAGTTGTCATTGACCATGTTTCTAATTTCAATATCGCCTGTCTAAATTGCTACTGTAGAGGATCAAAACCCCCGGGGTGACAGGGATTGCACTTTACTACTCGTTTTATTGTTAACCGGATGCCTTTGAAAGTGCCATATCGCTCAAAAGCTTGCTGTGCGTAGTGTGAACAGGTCGGGGAAAAACGACATGTTGACGGTAGAAGCGGGGAGATAAAGCTGCGATACCCGCGGATAGCAAAGAGAATTAATCGTTTCATGTTTCTTTTTCGCAGTCACACTCTTGTTAGGGGACAAAAATCTGTTTTGACAACTCTAATCAGTGATAATTTTGCCCGTTACTTTAGTGGTTACGATTGGTACAGACAATCCGCATGCGATCCACTAAGCATTGTCATAAGTCAGCATCTTCTGTTCTAAGGATCCTTGCTCTATTGAACAGCTTTCTCAAACTAACTTCAACATGCTGTGCTGTCAGCTGACATGCAGCTTTTCTGCCGACAACCACAATATCATTTTGCGGTAAAAGTCTCGGTTTCAGTTCACGAAACGCTTCACGAATGAGGCGCTTCATACGATTTCTCTGGACACTTTTACCAACTTTTTTGCTTACAGTAATACCTAACCGTGTCTGAAGCAATTGTGTACGGTAAACATAAATAACGAAGTAGTTATCCCAATACTTTCTACCTTTAGTATAGACTCGTTGAAATTCCCAAGACTTTTTTAATCTTTTCGAATGTGGTTGGTATGGCATACGTCAAGACTTACTTGGAATGCTCACAGTTACCTTCTGTGCATAACCAACTAAATCGTTTCTCACGAGCTTATCATCAATTGAACCTATTGACAATCGCGTATCAACATCAGTTGATATATAGGTATTTTTTCCATGAAGGATGGTACCCACGAAAGTGTCGATTAAGTTGCAAATATGTTAGGATTGATGGGGTTTTCGGTACACGTTTCAACTTAAACTGAGTTTCATGAAGCATTCGGCTGCCTTTTTTGTTATTGCACCGTTTGCATGCTGTCACAACATTTTCCCATGTTGTTTTTCCACCTTTGGAAATAGGGATGACATGATCAAGTGTGAGCAAAGATGCATTCATTTCTCGCTGGCAATACTGACACGTGTGTTGGTCTCGCGCTAACACATTTTTCCGTGAGAACTTGACGACACTGCGCGGAACGTGAACGTAATTAACCAAACGAATGACATGCGGTATTTTGACTACTGTCGAGGGTGACTTAATTTCAGATTCAGATACTTCTTCTGTTTGAGCGGTCCCCTTAAAAACCATCTTCAATGCACGTCTTAGGTTACAGACATTGATCGCTTCATAACTTGCATTTAGTACCAAAACTGTGACATCCACTTGCCTGTCCTCCTACAAGCAAGACATTAATACTTCGATCTTATACCATAATAGTAACACATAAAAAGCAGAATTGCAACTAAAATGTCAATCTTAAAATAATAAGGGACAAGGGATTGGTGTATCCCCTGTCCCTGTCCAAAGAGTGCGACACTTAGTGTCACACCCGTAAGGGCGCGACACTAAGTGCCACACCTCCTCTGGTTAGTAAACATACTTATACCTCCTTTTTCCGCAATACAGCGGGAGTGAGATACCATTATCAAAAAAATGATAATGATTCACCTATACACAATTTCGGATGCACATTTGCATCCGAAATATAGAAGGAGGTATCGAATTTCATACCATGTAGACCCAATAATGCAGATATATCAAACTATACACTAGGATTTCGCCAAACAATCCGCCCGCGCGTTAAGTCGTAAGGAGATAGTTCAACTGTTACCTGATCACCGGGCAGGACCCAGATACTGTGTTGCATCATTTTACCAGCAAGGTAAGCAACAACTTTGTGGTCATTTTCGGTCAATTCTACGTGAAATAGGTTGCCAGGTAAGGATTCTAACACGACTCCCGGAACACGAATTGCTGAATCTTTCACCGACTTCCTGTCATCTTTTCTGGTATCGTTTTGTTTCATTTCTCTCGCTTTCATCTTTTGACCCCTTCCAAATTATTGTATAGTGAATTTTAGTAATAATTGGATACTTTTGTGGTGGTAATGTTCCTTTTTACAATCATCTCGTATCTCTGTTGAGATGTATTCTGGTAACGAATTGTTCGTTAAAAAGGTTGACATGTCCAGTATGAGTTGCTAAAATATGTGTGCTATTCAACTGCTTGACTGGTAATAATAAAGGAGATAAAAATGAGTGAAGCGTTACCTCTAATTGCTTACCCCGATCTCGAAAACCGAGTTAAAGCGATGGAGGAAGATGGGTATGCCTACCTACCAAAGGTCATTGATTCGGAGGAACTCGCTGAACTCCGTGACGCTATGGATAGGTTAACTGCAATTCCCGAAAGCTTTGATAGGCATAGTGTTCCAGAAAATAGGAGTGGATTTCTTAACAAACATATCAATAATGCCTTTAATCGTGACCCTATATTTCTTCATTATCTTGATAAATCCCCTGTCATCGAGGTAGCTGAAGCAGTACACGGTGGTGATTGCCATGTAATTGGCATGAC
>CAZURU010000226.1:0-8821 GCA_964623585.1 uncultured bacterium | reverse complement strand
ATGGACTATCCGGTTTTGAAGACCGGTAGGGCCACCGGACCCTATCCTCCCCCATTTATTGTTGAATGGATATATTCCCGATTCTGTGCATTTTGTAATACCATTTCTATTAGCTTTTCTTTCATTACAAACTTTTAGATATGAAACGGTGAACGGCACAATCTAACAGAATGTGCTACATTAAAGAAAGCGACATTTTCAATCAGAAATGGTATAAGATGTAACGTTGCAATCTGTGTGACGTTTACCTTGTTTAATCTTGTTATCACTTTTCTTGCTTTGCTGACAATTTTCTGACATTTCCATCACGAACAGTAACGTTTTCGGTGTCACAGTATTCTAAAAAAGGGACTGCATATTTTCGCGTTGTTCCTGCTAATTCTCGAAATTCTGCTACAGAGATCGTTTCATTCTCTCGTAGAAATTCAATTAGAATCCGTTTTAATTCATCAAATATTTCCTTATGTATATATAAATTATCGTAAGTTTTGATAATCTGTCCAAGATTCATTAAGGCATAAAAGGTTGACTCTATAAGTTGTGGTGTTATGTCAGGGAGAAGTGTGCTTAATTCGTTGAGACTGGGTGCATTTATACCAGCATCATAATATATTTTTTCAAGTATTTCCTTAGTGTTAGATTCTTCTTCAGAAAACTGTATCTCATGTGAGGACAGACGGAGCAAATTCCCATCTTTTGCTATATCTTTAGATTTGATTAGTCTATCCGTGATTTTCTCAAAAGCCAATTCATCTATCTCCAGATCACGACAGAGTTGGGATGCATTCTGTCCGTTAAGAAGGGGTTGGTCTGCATGAAACTCAGACAGAGAGGCAAGTATCCTATTCGTGGTTTCTTTTGTGCGTGATGTATCGGAGATTAAGGGTAATCTTTTAGATGTGTCCCATTTCACTATTTTTCCATCTGATTCTAATGTGTAAATAATGGTTTTTACTTGCATTTTTTAATAAGGCAAATAGTAATATAGGAACGACTCTGGCATACAAAGATTGCGACTCTTCTGAAGAAGCGCGTTTACAACTTGTGTATCATCTGCTTCTTCCCATCGTGTTAATGTTGCGATAGTATCTTGTGTAAACCGTTTGTGTTTTGGTGCAAAAGGATTAATTACTTCTCCACCTCCGACAGTGTGTTGTGCAGAGAAGTCTCGCAGAATAACCCGATCTCCTCTGAAAGTCAATATAGGTTGTTCTAATCGCAGCTGCACTTGAACTTTTTCACCTGGTAAGATTGCTTCGTCAACTAACAGAATCAGTCTACAGAACAGTTCTCTTGTTCCGAGATATAGACGAAAACGTCCCCAATGTTCAAGCATTCGTGGAAATGATGAAAGTACTTGCAAGGATACATCAATATTATCCGTTACTTGTGAAAAGTCGATGGGACACAGCACATCACCCCGTTCTATCTTGTCGGCGGTTGTACCAGTAAGATTCAGTGCTGTTCTTTGTCCTGCTTGTGCGACATCTGCCTGTTCGTTATGTACTTGTATACCGCGTACTCTAACGACATCCCCGTGTGGGAGAATGACCATTCTCTGTTCTCTATTGATTGATCCTCCGATGAGGGTTCCAGTGACGACAGCTCCAAATCCTTCAACAGTAAAGATACGGTCAACATATAATCTTGGAATTCCATTCTGTTCATGTGCTTCTGTTGCTAAATCAACCTGTTGAACTATCATCTGTTTGAGTGCATCAATTCCTGCTCCGGTGATAGACGAAACACTTACGGCCGGTATTCCTTCAAGTGTGGTACCTACTAACATCTCCTGTGTCATTTCGGTAGCTTCTGTGAGTTCATCCTTTGATGCCAGATCAGATTTTGTCATCACAAGGATTCCGTTTGATATACTTAACAGGTCTAAAATAGCTAAGTGTTCAAGTGTTTGTTCTTGGACTCCTTCTTTTGCGTCGACGACAAAAAGGACAATATCCATCCCGTACGCGCCTGACAGCATATTACGGATGAATTTCTCATGACCGGGCACATCAACAATCCCTGCTCGTGAGTTATCCGGTAGATCGAAATATGCAAATCCTAATTCAATAGACAGTCCTCGTTCACGTTCCTCTTTGAGTCTGTCTGTTTCTATTCCTGTTAGTGCACCGACCAGAGCTGTTTTTCCGTGATCTACATGTCCGGCAGTGCCTATGATTAGGTGTCGTCTATCTTGTGTCATTTGTCAAGTCCGTTGTATGAATGGATGATTTTACCGATACGATTAAATCGTGTATTCTGTATGTGTTTCCATACCTCCCATATTTTTGCCTGCTGATAGTCATTGGCAGGTTTAATGGCAGCGGACCAATAGACCATAAAAGCTTGTCCTTTTATCCTGTCAATTGGGACGGGTCCCCATGATCGACTGTCAAGGCTTAAGTTTCTATTGTCTCCCATTGCGAAGACATGGTCTTTAGGTACTGTGTAAGGTTTTCCATCAGGAAACTTTCTTTTAAATTGTGTGTCTGTCAAAATATAATCTTCATAGTCTTCATTTTTTTGCATATACTTTTCAGGTTTTTGGAATGGTGGAAAGTTTCTTTTCCGTACAAAATGGTTTTGAACATGTTTTGTATATAAACTGTCATTGACCGGTATTCCGTTTACATAGAGGGTTTTCCCTTTCGTATGGACTGTATCTCCCTCTACAGCGACGATTCTTTTAATATAGTTCTTTTCTTCTTCGTGTTGTGGAATGAAAACAAAAACATCTCCCTTTGCGGGTTTGTGAAAGTCAAAGACCTTTATATCAGTGCCAGGGATTTTGAAACCGTAGATAAATTTACATACGAGTATACGGTCTCCTATGAGTAGTGTATCCTCCATGGATCCGGATGGAATTTTAAATGCCTCTACGACAAATGGTCTTATGAATCCGAATACGAGTATGAGTGCGACAGCGATTACTTGGAAGTATTCCCATATAACCGAGTTTCTGAATTTTTGCCATAGAGAGAGTTGTGTCTCTGTATTCATTCTATTTTTTTACCGCAGTAATTATACGGAATTCTCCTTTTTATATATCATGTTTGACTGCATGTTTCAATATAGTGCCAGTTACATTGTGACATTTACCAATCTGTTAGTTGTCGTTTGCCAGCAATGCGCTAAAAACTTCCTGAGGGACATCAACGTTTCCAATCTGTTTAAGTCTCTTTTTACCTTGTTTCTGTTTTTCTATTAATTTTCGTTTTCTTGTTATGTCTCCACCGTAGCATTTAGCAGTTACATTTTTTCTCAATGCTCTTACTGTTTCTCTCGCAACAACTTTATTTCCTATTGCGGCTTGAACGGGTATTTCAAACATCTGTCTTGGGATGAGTTCTTTTAATTTACTGATTAGGATTTTTCCCCGTTTTTCTGCCATTTCGCGCGGCAGTATTGTAGAGAGTGCATCCACAGACTTACCGTTTAGTAATATATCTAATTTAACAAGATCTTCTTCTTTAAATTCTGCATTGTCATATTCTAATGAAGCGTACCCGCGTGTTAGAGATTTCAGTTTTGGATAAAAGTCGGTAAGCATTTCGCTTAATGGAAGTTCATAGAGCAACTGAACACGTGAAACATCCAATTGGTTCATCCGTTTGTATATACCCCGTCTACTCTGACAAAGTTCCATTGCATTTCCGATGAATTCACGAGGAACTATTATATCTATATTGACATAAGGTTCCTCAATTCGTTCTATTTTATTAGCCTCAGGCAGATGTGCGGGATTGTCAACTAATTTATTGTCACCAGTTTTAAGGTAAACACGATACATTACACTGGGTGCTGTTCTAACGAGTGATAGTTCAAATTCTCGTTCTAACCGTTCATGAATAATCTCCATGTGCAGTAAGCCCAGGAATCCGCATCTGAATCCAAACCCGAGAGCGATAGAGGTTTCAGGTTCAAAAGTAAAGGATGAATCATTCAGTCTGAGTTTTTCAAGTGCTTCCCGTAATGTATGAAATTGATTGGTATCAGAAGGATATAATCCACTAAATACGAGTGGTTTTATAACTTGATATCCTGGTAGTGGCTGTGTAGTCGGGTGTAAGTGGTGTGTGAGTGTATCGCCGATCTTTGCATGTTCAATTTCACGAATGCCTGCGACAAGATAGCCAACTGCCCCAGTGTTGAGTTCTGTTGTAGGTTGCATTTTAGGTGTAAAAATACCGACCTCCTCAACTTCATAAGAGCGTCTGGATTGCATCAGTTGTATTTTGTCGCCTTGTTTAACACTTCCATCAAACACACGTGTATACATTATGACCCCACGATAGTTGTTGTAGACAGAATCTACCACAAGTGCCTTTAATGGTGCATCAGTATTTCCCTTTGGCGGTGGAATACGGTTTACTATTGCTTCTAATATTGCGGGTATTCCGATTCCTTCCTTTGCGCTGACAAGCAGTGCTTCATCTGCTGGTATTCCGACAATTTCCTCAATTTGCCGTTTAACTTCATCGGGTTGGGCTGCAGGTAGGTCAATTTTATTGATAATAGGAATGATTTCAAGTTCATTTTCGATTGCTAATGTCTGTGCTTCAACACCTTGTGCAGCATCAACAATCAGAATTGCGCCTTCACATGCGGCAAGACTGCGCGACACCTCATAAGTAAAATCGACGTGTCCAGGAGTATCGATTAGATTCAGTTCATAACATGCATTATCTTCAGTTCTATAATGTAGTTTTACCGCTGTTGCCTTGATTGTAATACCGCGTTCACGTTCTAAATCCATTAGATCAAGGACCTGATCGCGCATCTCTCTTTCTGCAAGCGTGTTTGTATGTTCTAAGAGTCTATCACTGAGTGTGCTTTTTCCGTGATCAATGTGACCTAAGATGCAGAAATTACGTATGTTGTGGAGTTGTTTTGACATGATGTAATAGTATAACACAATTTGAGAGTTTATGCCATGAATTTTCTATGGGAGAGTGGAAGGGGGAGGGATGGAAGAGGGGAGGGATGGAAGAGGGGAGGAGGGTGGAAGTGTGGAAGGATGGAAGTGTGGAAGGATGGAAGAGGGGAGGGATGGAAGAGGGGAGGAGGATGGAAGAGGGGAGGGATGGAAGAGGGGAGGGATGGAATGGGGACAGGGTGTGTAAAGTTTTTGGTATGTATGTTGTATTCATTGCCATTCTCCGTACAACATACATCTTGATTATTGCTGTAGCACATTCATCCTTGATTGTGCTTCTCGGGTGTGTAAAGTTATTGCGAGAATACATAAGTTGTGCTATACTTAAGTGAATCTCTAACAATCAAGAGGTGTATACGTGAATGATACTGACAGCTATGTGTCTCTTATAAGAATACCAAAGGCTTCCTTTAAAAAGTTCGTTATTGTATTTACTGTGCTTGCAGTTACACATGGTATATTAGAAATGTTTAGTGTATTCAGCAGTTGGCTTAATGTTGTTGGAGATTCTTATCCAATACGGTCTAGTGTTGTAATGACTTTAATTGTAGGTAATTATTTTGTTATAATTAATCTTAAGGAGTTCTTTAATGTATTTATGGGGAAAAGCATTTATAGAAAACATAAAAGAACAAGCAAGAGATGAGGGTAAAAATGAAGGTTTTAAGCTGGGAAAAAACTCAGCATATCAAGAGGTATTAGATTGGGAAGAACGTAAAAAAGAGGCAGAGTTGAAGGGTGAGGATTTTAAAGAGCCGCCCCCTTATATAAAACCGGAGAATGAATCTGCAAAAATACCGAAAAACAAGCAACCTTCTGCTACAGATTAAATCTTTTTTGTTATGATTAAATCTATATTTTTCTGTAAGGTAAAATTCTCTATAAAAGACATATACCACCTTTGTCTTTATACTGTATAAAAATGAAAATCTTCATTGACAATCTATAAATTGAGAAGCAGTCCTGCCATTCCTTCTCATTTATATAATACCATTTTACGAACTAATAGTCAAGAATCTTTTTTGGCTATAGTCAAATAATTTGATAGAATTACAGTTCTGTGATAATATTAAATCACAACAATACCAAAAGGAAGTAACCAATGAAGTATGATGTTCCATATTTTGACAAAGTTATTCAGCTCAATCCTAATCATGCCGAAGCATACTACAATCGAGGGGTTTTGAAGGGTAGGTTAGGACAACACGCTGAAGCGATGGCGGACTATGACGAGGCTATTCGGCTCAATCCTGATTTTCCCGAACCATACAATAATCGGGGGATTTTGAAGCGTGAGTTAGGACAACACGCTGAAGCGATTGCGGACTATGACGAGGCTATTCGGCTCAATCCTGATTTTGCTGGTGCCTACCTCAATCGGGGGATTTTGAAGCATCAGTTAGGACAACACGCTGAAGCGATTGCGGACTATGACAAAGCTATTCCGCTCAAACCTAATTTTGCTGGTGCCTACCTCAGTCGAGGACTTGCGAAGCATGAGTTAGGACAATACGCTGAAGCGATTGCGGACTATGACAAAGCTATTCCGCTCAAACCTGATGATGTTGAAGCATACCTCAATCGGGGAAATGCGAAGAACAGTTTAGGACAACACGCTGCTGCGATTAAGGATTTTAACAGAGCTATTCGTCTCAAACCTGATTATGCCGAAGCATACTACAATCGGGGAATTGCGAAGTTCAACTTAGATCAACCCGCTGCTTCGATTGCGGATTTTGACGAAGTTATTCGGCTTAAACCTGATTTTGCCGAAGGATACTACAATCGGGGAGTTGCAAAGAGTGATTTAGGACAAAAGGCTGCTGCGATTGCGGATTATGACGAAGCTATTCGCCTCAATCCTGATGATGTTAAAACATACCTTTATCGTGGAACTATAAAGATGAATTTAGGACAATACGCTGCTGGGATTGCGGATTATGACGAAGTTATCCGACTCAAACCTGATTTTGCCGAAGGATACTACAATCGGGGAAATGCGAAGTATAGCTTAGGACAATACGCTGCTGCGATTAAGGATTTTGACGAAGTTATTCGGCTTAAACCTGATTTTTCCCCAGCATACTTAAATCGGGGTCATGCGAAAAAGAAGTTAGGTCGGTTATTTGCAGCGGTGCAAGACGCCAACATTGCTTTACGGCTTGCGAAAGAAGCAGGGGGTATGAATTTGCAAACTATGGCTGAGGACGCAATACGTAGTCTCGATGAGTGAGTAATACCATTTCAATTAATTTTTCTCTCATTACCGACTGTTTAGAGATGAAGCGGTGAACGACACAATCTAACAGAATGTGCTACAGTACAGAGGCATTTTCATTTAGAAATGGTATAAGATGGTGAAATTGGAGAAAGTAGCACAGTCAAGGATGAATGTGCTACAGTAATAGCAAGGTGGATGTTGTGGGATAAGGGTAATGAAGGATAATAGGGTAATAGGTGTTGCAGAATATAGCACAATCAATGATGAATGTGGCAGAATACGTGTTTGGTATTCTGGATTAATAAAGCGACATTTTCAATTAGAAATGTTATAATATGCCTCTACAGTGTTCGTATTTTTATATTACGAAACCAAAGCTTACCACCGTGGTCTTGAAGACCGATATGCCCTTTCCGTGGAAAATCTTTGAGTGCAATACCGAATTTGTTTCTGCTGCCATCAGGATTCTTGTGCGGTGTGTCCCACTCGTCTAAATCTGCGCGGACAATTTCTTCTCCGTTCATCTCAACTGCAACGATACTCCCGTCACAAGTGATTATCATCTCATTCCATTCACCTGCAGGTTTACAGACGTTTCGTGTTGGTTCAAGTGCATCATAGAGTGAACCACAACAGTGTTTGGTTGCTGGGTCTTTTCCGTATGTATCTAAAATCTGTATCTCAAGTCCGGTCTGTACAGGTCGTTTTAGATCTTCCCACCGGATGAATACACCGCTGTTGACTTTCGGTTCACTCTTATATTCAAGAGATAGTACGAAGTTGTCATATTGATCTTCAGTATATAAGTATTGTCCACCTTTAACGGTGCAGAGTATACTGCTGTCATCAACTGTCCAACCTTCGTCATTTCCGGTTGTTCCCCATCCGTTCAATGTCTCACCATCAAAGAGTGAAACCCAACCGTTGTTTTGTTCATTCGCCATAGTAATCTCCTTTGTTTATTGGTGTAGACTTTCTATGATAAGTCTACCGATATCAAGATTATAATTAAAATCGGAAACCGAAAATGGACTGTTATAGCCAATAATCGGCACATAACTTTCACGTCGAGAACCGTGGGATCTCAGGGAAACTTTCTGATATGGAACATCTAATACACCAAAAACTGTTTCTTTATCTGCTAACACGAAGATATCACCGATTCTATCTGGATGCAGTGAGAACAGCTTGGCAGCGTCTGGAGCTGAATATATTTCCTCAATCCCTTGTGTATTTTTTAGGGTTTGTATTGCAGTTTCTAAATCTCGCTGATGCTCCAAAAAAACATAAGCAGCACCACCCAAATTGTTATGGTGAGCTTCATATCTGTCTTTGATTATCGGTATTGAGGTGGCTGAGATTCTATCCTTTTTTAGGATTTGACTTGGATCAATTGCAGTTTTTTTATCCTCCATACCGTGGTCAGCAGTGATGTAAATCTCGCGATTTGGATTGTCATCTACGATTTCACCAATTATCTTATCCAGTTCGGACATGTGGATTCGTGATAACTCTTCATGGGGTGCATACTTATGCTGAACCCAGTCGGTTGTTGAGCAATACACTAAATCTGGATCGTGTTTCTTGAGTGTATATTGAACAGCTCGAAGCAACCAGTAGTTTATCTCACATGAATATATTGGCTCGACAGGCCCGATTGCTTT
>CAZURU010000225.1:0-8826 GCA_964623585.1 uncultured bacterium | reverse complement strand
CAAGGGTTTAGGACACTTTAATAACTTTTTTCAAGTCCAAAACGACTAATTCCGTAACTTTTTTAGAATGACGATAATCCTATTTCTCTGGCTTGTCTGTCTGTGGTTTAGCCGATTCAGGCTTAGGATTGTTTTGTGGTGGTTTAGGTCTATGAACAGGTCTAATCGCAGGAGGAATATTAGGCACTGTCCATGACTGCCGTGCAGACCTATAAGGTGATTTGGTCTTCTGTGGTTTAGTGTTCTGGATTGCATCTTTCTTCTTTGGCATTGTATTAACCTCCATCCATTTTTATGGTGCCAATTCCTAAAAACAATAAAAATATAAGTATACCAACTATAAATAATATTATGGCAGAAACACTTAGAAAATTTCCTATTTTACCTGATGTGCTCACATAAAACCGCGCTTCCTCCACACTATTTAAGTAAAAGTCTTCATTAAATTCGCTTTGTTTACGCAAATCCTTTCTAACGAACACATAAGCACTTATATTACTAACAATAGATAAAATAAATGGTGCATAACTGAAGAACAACACCCAACGATTAATACCATTCCAGTCTACATAAGCTGTCATTAATACCAATAAACCGCCAGAGAAATACCTCATAGTCTTATTAAACTCTATGTCATTACTTAATAGACTATCAAATATCTTTCTTTCTTCGGCAAGATATAGTTCATATATCTCCTTTGGTACTTCTTCTATGTCTTGTGTTTCCTCAGTATCTTGTGTTTCTTCTGTATTTTGCATTGTAGTAATACCTCTAATGCAAAAGTATAAGGTTTAATTGTCAAAATGTCAAGTGAAAAGCAGTTTGTAAAACATGGCAGCTGAGAATGGTAGTACAATTTGCCAGCTGTCCAAAAAATGAACACTATAGTCCAAATTCTGTCAAAAATTGATTAAAATTATCGGTTTTTGTTAGAATTATATATGGCATAAAACTTGCATAAGTAAGAAAAGTGAAGTTTATAATATTACATTTACGGACACAATATCTTAGAACGACAATAAATGGAACGACAATAAATGGAACGACAATAAATGGAAAATATAAGAATGCGAAAAACTCTTTATCTTTTTTTAGTAATAAGCTTGGGTTGTGCACTAAGTTGGGTGCAGCAAGTCGGCGCGGATGCACATACCGACAGTGAAGTGGAGAGTGATGATGAAATCGTGCAACTGCCAGAAATTACAGTGACTGCTACACGCGCCGTAAAATCTCCGTATGAAACGCCAAACGCTATTACTGTTCTTGACCAAAAACAGTTCGAAAGAACCAACGCAGAACACGCGTCTAACCTCCTACAAGATGTCGTTGGTGTAATCGCACAGGAGACGACAGTTGGGCAAGGTTCCCCGATACTACGAAGCTTAACAGGCTATCAGACGGTGATACAAGTCGATTGGGTGCGTCTCAATAACTCAACATTTCGTTCAGGACCGAATCAATACACTGCTACTATTGCACCGGAAATGATAGAAAGGGCAGAGGTGCTACTCGGATCAAGCTCTGTCTTGTATGGAAGTGGTGCCATGGGGGGTGTTGTTAGTTTCTTTACGAAAGATATTCCACTTGATGCATCACAGGAAAACTGGACGATCTCTCCACGAGTGCTCGCTCGGTACTCATCAGCTACACAAGAACGACTCGGTAGATTAGAGGTGACAGGAAACCGAGGACAGATCGGATTCAGTATTGGCGGTGGACTGCGATACTACGGAGATATAAACTCTGGCACTGGCTACGACCTACATTATAAAAATCGTAAATATGAAATCGTGAGTGAAATGCCAAGTAATACAGAACTCTATACATACGGCGATGTCCGAAAATTATCAAAAGATAATATCCCAGAAACCTGGCTCATTGACGATGAAGGACCTTTAAACTGGCAGGCGTATGATGCAGATGCAAAAATCGCGTATCAACTCAACGATACAAGTACGATCAACGTCGCCTATCAGATGTGGAGACAACCACAGACACCCCGCTATGATAAGATAGCACCCCAAGAATTCGACGAGTTCTTTTTTGAACCGCAAAATAGAGATCTCGTTTATGCTACTTATCTTGCAAAACCTGAAAGTGATAGTATAGATCAGTACCGTGTAACCGCTTCTTTTCACCGTCAAGAAGAGGGACGAAATGAAGTTCAACGTGATGCGGATTCCCGCAGACATAGAAACGATACGGTAAATACCATCGGTCTAAGTGCACAAGTCGTCAGTTCTGTTTTACCAAAACAACGGATTGTTGGGGGTGGTGAATTCTATTTTGATACCCTGCAGAGCCAAACCGAAAGAACTGATGCTGAAGGAAATATCACTATTGACGACAACCTTTCACGTTTCATTGACGGTTCCCAGTTTTGGGATGCAAGTCTATATCTACAAGATGAAATAACACTTCACGATAAAGTTGAGCTGTCACTCGGCGGACGGGCAACTGTCTATCAAACCCATGCCGACCTTTCAATCCGGGCTGAGGACTTTGACGTATTTAATGAACTTGACAGTAGTTTAACAGGAAGTGCTGGCGTAGTTATCGGTCTGACAAATTCGGTGAACCTTGTCAGTAATATCGCTACAGCGTTTAGTGCCCCTTCACTGAATGATACAACAGCAGTAGAGGTCACTAATGAGGGTGTTACTGCACCGAGTCCTGATCTTAATCCTGAGACTTCGTGGACAGTTGAGGGTGGGTTTAAAATAGACCATTCTAACTTTCGGGGCACACTTACTGTGTTCCACAGCAGAGTCAACGGTTTGGTTGCCCGTCGACCTGTCCAAGAGGTATACGACGATGGTGAAATACCGCAACTCCACCAAGAACTAATTAATGAATATGGCGGAATTGATGTGCTTGTCTTTGCCAACGTTGACGAAACACAATTTCAGGGTGTTGAAATAGCAGGTTTAGTACCGATTGATTCAGCTATCTCTATCTTTGGAAATGCTGCCTTCATGCGTGGCGAAGTGCTATTGATTAACGGTGTAGAACCAGACCCAGAGAAGCCGTGGGAAGCACGCACCCGTAGAGAACCTCCATTAAACGGAGTCATCGGTATCCAGTGGGAGCCGGTCAATACGAACTATTGGGGAACCCTCTTTGTACGTGGTGCTGCCGAACAGAGAAGGTTAAATCGTAGTGACATACGAGATCCACGGATACAAGGAAAAACCCGTGATCCCGCAGAAGTCGAATTTGATGATAATGGAAATGCCGTTGATGCAGGTACACCCGCATGGTGGACACTCAATGTACAAGGTGGGGTCAAACTATTCGGTTACTCAAGTCTAACGTTAACACTTGAAAACTTATGGGATCGTAGGTATCGTGTACACGGGTCAGGTGTCAATTCACCCGGATTCAATGTGAGCATAAGTTTAGACAATCGGTTTTAACTATAGGACTTACGCAAATTTGGGTTTTTCTGTTTAGAATTTCGCTTTTTCAAGGATTTTATCATCGATTATTTGGATTTCCTGCTATTTTTAAGGATTTACCCCCCTTTATCCCCCCGCAAGCGAGGGGAATGCGTAAGTCCTGAACTATTAACATAAGGGCACGATAAGGGCACGGTTTATATCTCACCCGACCTACGACACATGAAACTTACGTTTGATATGTTCCACAACGATCGGCGGCACCATCTCCAGCAACTTATCTTCACTCACCTTTCCTTGTCCCATCTCCACAACTTCCATCACGAGCGTTGAGCTGATATGTGCGTATTGTGTGTTAGCAACCATAAAGAGCGTATCTATCTCCGGTGCGATCTGCTGATTCATCCGTGCCATTTTGAATTCCCATTCAAAGTCTGAAATTTCGCGTAACCCTCGGATAATTGAGCATGCGCCACAGGCTTGTGCATAATGCACAGTCAATCCAGCATACCCATCAATAGTAGCTTTCGGATAAGGTTTGATAACCTCTTCAAGCATCTGTATACGTTCCTCAAGCGTGAACCGTTCCGGTTTTGCAGGATTCACACCGATAACGACGACAAGTTCATCAAAAACATCAAGTTTACAAACGCGATCAATCAGATCCGCGTGCCCATTAGTAACAGGGTCAAAACTTGCGGGGAAGATTGCTATTCTTTTAGACATCTGTTCTCCTTTCTTGTATATTCTACTCCTTTTCATCCTTAATAACGTGAGTTTGATTAATCATTTCTGTTGCGTTCACTCGCGCCATTTCGTATCCAAGAGGCGTGAATTGTAGCACAAACTTTCAGTTTGTGTCACATCTTCGCAAACTGGAAAGTTTGCGCTACATTTATCAAACTCCCGTTTAATATGAAACTCTCGTAACAACGACTATTGCTAAAACTATGAATGAGATGAGTATGATTTTAGTTTTCATTTAGTTTCTCAAGTCCCAAAGATTACGATTCATTTGGACATCTATACTGCTTTTCCTTATAGACTAAGGTTCGTTAGACACGTCTGATTTCTGATGTGCATTTTAGAATTCTCTTGTTGCGATATTACCAAGCATATCAATCATTCGTATTTCACCAGTGTAAATTTCAGGATTGGTTATTTCAAATTCAATTGTGGCTTTCTTTTTACCATTTATGGCTTGGCAGTTTAGCAATTGTAGTTTTCTTTCGTAAAATTGTCTTTCTATATCCTGAGGTGCGAATAGTTGGATCTGATGGATTCCATCTTCATCAGCAGCGATAAATTGGAAAAGTCGTTTTTCTGTATCCGAATTTAATACGTCCATTGTAATATTGGGTCGTTTGTCAAAGAAGGATTGGGTCGGATTAAAGAAACGACTCTTATCCAACCATTCTGCTTCACATTTGGACAATTTTACCCGATCTTTGTGCCAAGGGAGTTTTCTGTTAATACCTGAGAAAAACCGTTTAAACATGTTTGGTTCAAACTTATTCAATTGATGTCTGTGATCCATTCCATTAAAGAGATACTTAAGTTCGTATGCTGTCGACCTCCATTCAAAGCCTTTCTCCGTACCATGTAAAAAACGACCCTTCCCAGTAAATCCTTTTATTTCCCTCTTCCAATTCTTATCCTTTCTTGTAGGGATCGGAAATGTTTCATCATAAGGATAATTTCTGAGTCCAATACGCGGTGAGTTATGAAAGATAACAGAATTGAAATGTTCCTTGCAATCAACAAAAACAAGCCAAATATCGTTCAACTGCAAATCATGATTCTCAATTTGCTTTTGATCCATAAAATAGATTTTTGCTTTCCCATTCTGATCGGTTTCAAACCTAAATGTCTTTCTGCCGAATCCGTGCCGTTCCATCTCATCCGCGTATACCCCTTGAACTTTTCTTATTGTCTTATCTAATTTTTGTGTTATGTTGTGTGAGGGTTCTCTGTCTTCTGGTAGGTAGTAAATTAATCGCACAAAATTGTTACGGACTTTGGTAAAATCTAATTGTGATTGCGTAAGTTGCCACAAGTGAACAACACCATCCCTGCTTCCAGTGATGAGAAGGTTGCCATCCTTTGAAAACGAAACATCTCTTGCCTCTGTTTGTATTGAACCAATTGGTGCCCCGTTGGCAGTTGACCAGATTTCTATCCCTCTTCCCTCAAGAGCAAAGTCATTTGTACTGACACACATATTTTCATCTGGAGAGAACACCAAATTTTGAACAGGTCCTCGAAGCACCTCACCCTTACGTCGCCAACTTGGCAATTCCCACATAATGAATCCTTTTGCATTACTAGTACTGTATAGGTCTTGATCATGTCCCCCTGCTACCATATACTTCTTATTAGGTGAAAACTTGATATAGTCCATATTATAGAAATATGTTTCTAATGTTTTGAGTAGTTGTTTTGTCTTTAAATCCCATACGTCAATAGTTCCGTTCGAATATCCAGCAGCGATCCATTTACCATCGGGTGAGATGGCAACTGCACATGCCCAACCTTTAGTTTTATGTGCTTCATCAAAAGGTAGAGTATCTATTTCGCTGATTTTCTTTGGATCCCGAATATCCCAAATTTTTACTTCAGTATTACCTTTTTCTCTTTTCTTATGATGAATTATTGCCAGTTGTTGACCGTTTGGTGAAAATGCGAATACTTTGCTATAAGTCTCAATACTATTTATTTTGGTTCCGGTGACAACATCCCAGAATACTTTTTTTCCATGGTCAGCACTTATAAGCAGTTCTCCGGTAGGTGAAAAACCTACAGATGGGTATATTCCAGGATGGTTAAGAGTTTTTATAGGTTCTTTTGTGTTGTCTGTATTCCATAACTTTATAGTGCCGGCTCCATTGATACTCGCGACGAGAGAAGCATCTATTGGAGAAATCGCAACAGAAAAAATATACCGATTGAGTCCAGGCGGAATATCATAAGAGTGACTCATATCAGAATCACTTGTTGCACCGTGGCGAAATTCTGCGATGAGTTTCGGTTTTTCTGGCAGTGCCGCAAATTTCTGCGGCAACAATTCCTCTGGTTGTGGACGAGAAATGAAAAATACGACAAGACCAACAACCGCTACTGCTAAAACAATGAGTGATGTAAAGATGATTTTAGTTTTCATTTTAGATGCCTCTTAGCAAAATGTTTTTGGCCAACATGTTTTTGAAAATTGTTATATCTATTTGCGTATAGATATTTTTGAAGATCGTCACGGCTTTTCATCGATTTTGGATTCGATTTCAAATTTTCGAGATGCGATGTTCCCATGCATATCAACCATTTGAAGTTTTACATTCATTATATCGGGATCAGATACTTCAAAAACAACAATCTCCTTTTCTTTACCGTTTAACGATTGGCATTCATAAGACTTTGCTACTTTGAATTTAAATGGGTTCTTAACATTTCTCAGTTCAAACAATTGTACTTGGTGTATACCATCCTCATCTGATACATCAAATATGAAGTGCCGAATACCACTTGCTTTAGGATAAGCTAAATGCATATTCATTTTCGGATATTTATCAAAGAATGGTTGGCCTGGGTTAAAGAAGCGACTCTTGTCCAACAATTCTGCCTCATATCTGGAGAGTTTTGACCACTTTCTTCCCCAAGGCATCTTATTGTTAACACTACTAAAAAACGTTTCAAAATGTTTGGTTTTTTCTTTTTGTCTATATAAGGCAATCCGAATGTTCCACGAAGTAGATATGCGATAGATTTCCGATTAAGATCTCTTACGGATGTAGATACAAGTCTTCCAGGGGAGATTCCTTCAATTTCACGTGCATTTACATTGTTCCTGGTTCTTAAACTCTCTTTATTCGTGTATTCAAATGAATGAATTTGATGTGCGTAATATAAATTTGGAATTGGTTCAAAAGGCATGGATGTATCTTCTACAAAGGAGAGCCAGATGTCGTTTGAAAGATCAATATCCGGCTGATTGTATCTAACAATGTATATCTTGGCTTTTCCTTTTTCATCAGTTTCAAAAGTAAAAGTCTTCCTGCCGAAACCGTGGCGTTCCATCTCATCAGCGTAGAAATCTTGGACATCTCTTATTGTCTTATCTAATTTGTGTGTAATATTTGGAGCAGGTTCTTCGTCTTTCGTGAGGGAATAGACTATTCTGACAACATCCGCTGAGGGAGTAGCAGCCTCTAATTGTTGAGCATTATGTTGCCACACTTTAACACCGCCACTTAAATCACCGATGACGATCAGATTTCCATCGGGTGAAAACGCAATGTCCTGTGCCATACTTGTCGTTGGTAATGCGGTGATTGGTGCGCCGTTTTCAACTGACCAGAGTTCAACTGCCCTCTCTGAATCCCCTTTTTTATTCATACTTGCACATATCTTTCCATCTGGAGAGAACTCTATATCTTCAACGTGTCCCCGTTGGACTTCCTCGTGGCGTTCCCAGTTCCATGTTTTCCACATGGTGTAACCTTGAGCACCGTGACTTACTACGCCTAAACTACCGTGATCCCCTTCACCTAAATATATGGTACGAAACGGAACGGGTCCCCCACAGACCAAAAACCTACTATCAGGTGAAAACTTTAGATATCTCATCTTTCTAAAGGCAGTTCTTAGAGTTTTTACATTTTGTTTGGTTTGTAAATTCCAAACTTCCACAGAACCGTTGGCATATCCAGCGGCGATCAATTTGCCATCTGTTGAAATGCTGACTGCACATGCCCCACCTTTTATTTTTTTCGTTTCATCAAACGGTAGTGTAGCAATTTCGGTTATCTGCTTCGGATCCCTTATATCCCAGAGTTTCACTTCATTGCGAGCTGTCGCCAGTTGTCCATTTGAAGCAAAAGCGAATTGAGCACTTGAAGGATCAATTGTTTTGAGTTTTGTGCCCGATTCAATATCCCATAATACTAACTTACCTTGACCTGCACTTGCAAGCAAATTCCCTGAGGGAGAAAAGCCGATCAACGGATATACGCCAGGATGTTTAAACACTTTTACTGGTTTTTTCGTGTCGTTTTTGCTCCACAACTTTATTATGCCGCCCGAATTTACACTTGCTATAAGAGAAGCATCTACCGGAGAAAACGCAACAGAAAAAATATGTCTTGCGTCTCCCACTGAAAATCCTTCTGGGGCATCCGGGGGAATCTCGTCAGGATTTTTCATTTTGCCGTGATGGAATTCTGTAATGAGTTTGGGTTTTTCAGGCATTTCCGCGAATGTTTGCGGTAATAATACCTCCTCCTGCTGACGTGAAATGAAAAACACGACAAGACCAACAACGATAAATAAAAAGATGAGAAAGGACACTATTTTTTTATTTTTCATTTACTTCCCTCAATTTCCCTAATAAAGTTAAAGAAAATATTTGGGTAATTTGGCGAGGTTAGGAAACCTC
>CAZURU010000224.1:0-8834 GCA_964623585.1 uncultured bacterium | reverse complement strand
TGTGTCTGCTGGAACAGAAGATATTTTCCGCTCATCTGTAGAGTCTGTCATCTGTTTTTCTCCTTTTAGTCAAATACGTGAGAATATTGTTGATACTTGAACCGTGGAGACATTTTTTGTTAATTATATATGAGAATTGATAAGAATAGCAAGCACTTTTATATTCTGATTAACGCAAGTTACAACACCTGTCATTTTGATGGAACATGCCAAAGGTAGATAGTTACATCTTGATTGTAACCCTTTTGGGACATACTTACGAGCGTTTTACCATCAGGTGTAAATTCCAATGTGTGGACAAATCTTTTGGATGCTTTGTAAGTCGCAAGATGTTTACGGGTAGCAAATTCCCATAGATGTATCTTACCCCCTGTATCTCCACTTGCGAGTATTTTACCATCTGCAGAAAACGCCAACGCACAGACTGCATGTTGATGTCCACTGACAGATTCAATAAGATGCCGGTCTGCAACATCCCATAGCTGGATTTTCTTGTCTCCATTGCCAACGACAAGGGTTCTACCGTCTGGTGTAAATGCCAACGTAAACACATTAAAGTTACGAAAGTTAAACCTTTCTAAGAATCCATCAAAGAAACCTTTAGATGTTTCAAGTGCTCCTACATGCTCATCTTTTCTCAAATCCCTTATGTAGATTTTGCTACCGATACCATAAACCAATAGTTCTTCATTCATCGTAAACTCATACGAACGCCAATTAATTCTTGTAAGATTATTTAGTTTCTTACCATTGAGAGTATCCCATATCTCAGTGCCATTCTTTGTTTGAATAATAAGATTATCACCGTTCTGTGTAAAAACGCCAGCCTTGTGTCCAGAAAAGTGTGTCCCATCATTAAATGAAGCATGATAGGTTCCAGATAATGCTTCTGGAATAGTGTATATTTTTTCCTGTTCTCCAGAGTCAATATTCCAGATCTTGATATTGCCTCTACTTTCACTGATAAGCGTTTGGTTGTCTTTAGCAAATGTTAGTGCACGGATAGCATCTTCATCTGTTTTAATTGTCATCCGTTTGTCATGTGTGGTAATATCCCAAAGTTGAATGGTTTCAAGAATATCGCTCGTTGCTAGTGTTTTACCATCCTGAGAAACTGCAAATGCGTTGAACGGTTTTGTATAACCTGAAGTAAGGGTAAACAATGGTTTATCGGTTTGTGTTTGCCATACATTTACTTCACCGTTTTCATCTGTAGTGGCAAGGAGTGTACCGTCCCCTGAGACTACAAAACGTTCTGGAAAAGGTTTAGGCTCATCTGATACAGTCAACGCCTTAGCGACTTCACGATTGGTATCTAAATCCCACAACGTGTAATTATCTTTGTTAATAAGAACAAGTAAGTTTCCATCATCTGAAAACTTAACATTTCTCACATCTAAAAACGTAGCAATTTTTCTACGAGATCCAACGTCCCATACAACACAACCCGCAGATCCTGTCAAGGCAAGTCGTTTGCCATCATTTGAAAACTTGACATCAATATTAGAGGGAAGTGCTGCTAGTTGTTCAGCTGTATCAATATCCCATATCTCAATTGGTCCGTGGGTATTTCTCATTCCCCTGTTCCACGGGATCAGATAATGGCTTGCATTCACCAAGGTTTTTCCATCCGAGGAAAACTCCAATTTTTCCGACCATTTAATTGGCTGCTCTTCCAGATGTTGAGGAGAATGGTAGGATGCTTGCAATTTATACTGGATAGGGAAAGGTGTCCCATCGTCTCTATATTGCCTGGGAAAGGCAGCAGCATCTCCATTAACGTTTAGCGGGACTGTTACTTTTGGAGGCGTCGTAACACTACCTATCTGATAGAATGCGGCTTCATTCGTCCTTGCGACGAGCGTTTTTATATGTTTACGCGTATTTCCATTCTGTATGCTCACCGTTCCATCACGATTTCCAATCGCAAAGAGAATATTCCTGGTTTGGTCAACATAAACACCTAAAGCACGAGCCCAATTCAATCCTTTGACCTTTATTTTTTTGTATTTAGGACGAAATGTTTTTTGCAGTTTACCAGTGAGGATATCCCATAGAAAAACTATTCTTTGATGATTCAATCCTACAAGTGTTTTTCCATCATCTGAAAAACTTAGAAAATAAATATAACCCTTAGGAACATCAATTTTCTTTAAGTTTCTCCCTGACTCTGTATCCCAAAGTCGAACGGTTTTATCATGAGCACTGCTTGCAAGGATTTTGCCATCTGGTGAAAATGCTACATGTGTAACAGTATCTGTATGTCCTGAAATGAGTGCTGTTTCCCTACGCGTGTTAACATCATAGAGCCATACACCGATAGAACTGGCTATAGCCAACGTTGTGCCATCGTGTGATAGCTTCACATCTTTTATGATTCCTTTTCCAAGGCGTGCTTTTGCTCCTTCTGGCAAATCTATTTGCCTGTAATCTTCCGCATTGGCATTGGGGATATAGATCGTTATGCTGAATAATAGTGTCAGAAGAGTAGCAAACGTTTTGATTTTCATTTTGCGAGATGCTCCTTTGCTAAATATTTAGAGATATTCCAGAACAGGACTGTCCCATCATCACTGCCAGTACCGTATCATCTGGAGAAAACTGCATCTGGTAAATATCACCTTTACCTATGCGTTTTGTAGCACCTTCTGGTAATTGTAGATTCATTTATGTTTGGCTTCTGTGATTTGTGATGTTTTTCTTAGCTTGTAATGAACATTTCCATCTTTATTTTAACAGAATATAGAGGTATAATCAAGATAGTATTGCATTAATCAGATGAAACGGCACTCGGAGATTGCCTACTACTATTAAGAGCTTATGACAACCTAAAATTGTCACTAGGAGGCGTTAATTTCGGGATTATCTGAGAGTTAGGGATGCTTTTTAGTACCGTAGGGACGCAATGTTTATAGATCACGGTTGAACACGGTATCTTTAGTCCCGTATGAAGTTAAAGAAAATATTTGGGTAATTTGGCGAGGTTAGGAAACCTCGCCAGCAGAGTGGTGTGCTTGCATTATGCTAACAAGAAATTACCCGTTTAATTATTTAAACTTCATTAGGGACTGAAGAGAGGTGGGATATACATTTTCTATAAACATATTGCTCCGCTGGAGCAAGGGTTTAGCGATCCTTTTTCTATAGTAACAAACTTTGGGGACAAAAACTTTACACACCCAACCTGAAAACAAGCTTGCCTCTTTATCCAGAAAGATGGTATAATTCCAAATACTTACGTAAATTGGTGATATGTCGTATGACTACGAACATGAACCTTTGTCCATACAAGCATATAACCAGAAGCGCGTTCACTCGGCATTAGGTTATTTAACACCTATTGAATTTGAGGAAAAACTTGTCTTAACTAACACTGAATTCTGACCCCAAAAAAAACGATGGCACTTCAATATTATGGAAAACCAAAATATACCAACAATAGAAACAATAGAACAAAGGTTTACGAATCTGGAAACAAAAGTTGATGTTGTTGATAAGCAGGTAGATGACGTTGAATCACGTTTAGGTCTTAAGATAAAAGAAGTAAAGGATGATTTGACCGATAATATAAAAGAAGTAAAGGATGATTTGACCGATAATATTAGAGACATTAAAAACGATCTTAAAGACAACATTAAAGAAGTCAATACTGAACTAAAGGAAACAAAAAGAGAACTAAAAGAGGAAATTAGTGGTAAACAAACAAATTTGAAAACATATATAGGTCTCTTTATTGCTGGTGCAACCATAATTGTTCCTGTCCTACTTAAATTTTTAGAATTCGTTATAAAACAGTTGTCCCCATAATATACTTTGTATTTGTTGGCAAAGGAGTTTACAATGGAAAATCAAAATTATGGATCAGAAAAATACATGCCATCTCGGTTAGAGTGGTTAGCGGTAAAGTTAAATTCTTTGTATAGGGTAGGTAATTTAACGGCTAATGGCTTTAGGTTGTCCTATTTTCCTAATTCTGATCAGAAAACAATCAATGTGAATATATCCTATTACCCCGAATTGGATAAAAAAAAACTTGATGAGATTAGGGAAGTTGGCAGGGATGCCGTCTTAATTATTGCAAATGAATATGGATGGGACGATTGGGTAGAAGTCAATATTACTGAACATGAGCTTGATAAAGATTCTTAGAAGTTACATAAGAAAGGATAAGAACAGATAGAATTGGTTTTACTACACAAGCGAATTCAGAATCGGAAGCAATGTCCCCATAGTCGGGACATCTCGGAAGGTGAAACCGAACTGTGAGAAATATAGGGATGACTCTATTGCATCAGCTATGATAGGTTTTTTCTCTAATTCCTTTGAAACACCAAGAATCAAGGGTGTATCTGTGCGTTCAGCAAGTGTCTGAAGACGTGATAGCAGATGACCTTGATGCCAAGGATGAAACAACTCAATTGCGACCTTTAATCCACTAATATGCACGAGTTCATAATCTGGAAAGCAGTAGGCATCCCCTGGTAAAGGCAAGAACTGACTGCCGGGGTTTATCTGCCACTCATCTGTTTTATTAGCGAGCATGGCTTGGAAATGTGCTATATCTTCAGGAATGTATGCCAAGAACTGCTGGGAAATCGGTTTTATTCCAGACGTTTCATTGAGATAGAGGCGTAAAGGACGTTTATTCCGCATCTGGATTTCAGCGATGAGTTCCCACTTCGGTTGGTGCAAAACGGCTACAAAGAAGTTTGCCAAATTCATACCGTAACGTTTCGTTTTGTAAAATAGATTTAGCGGTCCATCTACAGTAATCCGATATACATTCTGATTTTTAGTTTTGTCTTTCTGTTCATCGTGTTCTTGTTGGTGCATGTCTTCAGGTCCATCCCCGCGTTGTATGGTGCACAATAATTGGTGAAACCTTAGATATTTAAACAACTGCCGTAATTCCGCTGTCATAGAATCCGTGAGATTTAAGGTGAGCGAGTTACAATGCAGCAGCAATCCTTGCACCTGTGCAGTGTTGTAGCGATGTAGCAGGTGTTCGGGTGAAAGTGTCTTAAACGATAAAATTGGTTGACAACTCGGAAGGTCAGCATAGAGTTTCTCACCTAACGCATTTTGATCTGCAACACCGGCATCTGCTAATGATGCGTTGTCAACGACTTCTAATACTTTCTGTTGATAGGCAGAATAATCCTTAAACTGTTCCTGTGATAGCAAACGGCTGGTCTCTGTGAAAAGTCTGTGTCGAAACGTAATGAGTGCTTCGTTAGGCGAGGTATCAAAATCAGTCCTATCTAACAGCAGCTTTTCAAAGCCACGTTTGATGATGAGGGGTAACGCTGAACTATCTATAACCTCTTTACTTGCTGCTAACAACGTTGACCGTGTTTTGTCTGAAGATTTTTCAAATACAGTAATGAGTTGATCCGCAACCGATAACAACTTCTCATCAGTCGGTTTTACAAATTGTGGATAGATTTTGCCGCTCTGTATTTTATATCGGAGTAGGTCTTTTGTGAGCATAGTCGTCCGGTAGGCATGTGATGGGTTAATCTCTATTTTTGATAAGCGTGATGTTGCCTGCGCCTTCTGTTAACAAACTGTTCACCTGTCCGTTTAGATATCAGTTCGTAAAGGACAGCCTGTTTTCCTTCACGTTTACGAAGGATTCGTCCTAAGCGTTGCACATGTTCTCGGACACTGCCACTGCCAGAGACGATAATAGCGACATTTGCTTCTGGCACATCTACACCTTCATTCAGTGCTTTTGAAGTGATAAGGATAGCGTAAGTACCATCACGAAATCCGTTCAGAAATGCTTTTCGTTCTTTCTGTTTTGTCTGATGTGTTATGACTGGCAGGAAGAAACGTGTCCCGAGTTGATATGCAGTGTCGTTATCTTGTGTAAAGATAAGGATGCGATCCCCACGATGTCGTTGTATCAGTTTCCACACCCACTCCTTTTTCGCAGTTGAAGCGAAACTAAGCCGTTTCTGTGTAAGATAAGCGTTAAAGGCTGTGCGTCCGGTTTCGGATTGAGATGATTTCCAGAGGAACGTCTGCCATCCACTTGGTGTCCCCATGTTTATTTTAGCTTGCTTCAGAAAATTTAGATAAGTACGTCGTGCTTCATCGTATTGTATCCGTTCAATGTCTTCCATATCAACGGCAATCGTGACGACGCGATACTCGGAGAGCGTTTTACCAGAGAGTTCCTGCACCTGTGCTTCATAACAACACTCACCGACAAGGGCATAGAGTCTGCTCTCTTTACCGTCAACCCGATCAGGCGTCGCTGATAACCCCAAACGGAATGGTGCAATACTGCTGATCGCAGCGTACTGATATTGTTCTCCCGGAAGATGGTGGCATTCATCAAATATAACGAAACCGAACCGATTTCCATAATGCGGTGCATGCATGACAGCCGACTGATAGGTTGTAACTGTGAGGTCTTGCAATTCGTGTTCGCCTCCACCAAAGATGCCTACCTCTTCTCCGAAATGTTCTTTCAACACATCAGACCATTGATGCATAAGATCAATCGTAGGCACGTGCACAAGCGTTGGACGTTGTGTTTCTGCGATGAGCAGAATTGCGATGAAAGTTTTCCCCGCACCTGTGGGTAAACTAATCACACCGCGTCTGTTATTTGCGTGCCATGCATCAATCGCTTCAGTTTGATACGGATAAGGCGTTACTTTCTTTTTATTGGTAAATTCTTTAATAGTGAATTGTCGGGCCGAATCGGTGTATGGTATGTCGTGTGCTCGCAGCTGAGATACGATATGCCGATATCTGTAAGCAGGCGCGCGGAAGGTAAGCGTGCGTTCATCCCAAAGCATATCAGGCAAATTCGGTTGGATTGTTTTAGGGACGTTCTGTAGGATAAGCGTGCCTTTGTCAAAGTCTATTTTTAAGGGTGTCATTTATCTTACCTTTACCAATTTGCTTCTAACACAATATGGTTATATCGCTACAATCATAGAATATTATAGGGTTATAACATTCTTTGAGATTTCTAAAATCCACTCGTACCACCTTCCTTCAAGCATTTTAGCCGTTCTTCCCAATCAGGAAGATATGCCGACATATACCCTTTAAACAACTTGCCATGATTCGGTACAAGCAAATGCACCAATTCATGCACAATGACGAACTCTGTTAATGTTTCCGGTAGATATAGCAAATCGGTGTTGAGTGTCAACCTACCATTTGTTGAAATAGATGCCCATTTCCGATGCATCTGACGTATATGTACCTCTTGCACTTCAACACCAATGTGGTCTGCCCATCGCCAAACTTCACTTTTCAATTTCGTTGGGTTTTGCAATATGTTTTGGGTTTTCATAGCCTCTGCAACGTCAACAATTTGTTCGTTATTTCTATCTTAGTGTTAACATTAACTGAACGTGCTAATGTTCTATAGAGCGTAGTTCGCAATTCTTGTTGTTGAAGCTCGTCCCACTCATAGTCAGGAAACTGCTCAAATACTTGGTTAACTGATCGTGCCTGTTCTGGTGTAACGTTTTCTATAGCGTCACTCATAACAGTATAGACCGCAAAAGAATTGTCATCTAACGCCAACTGGTGCTGTTCCCTTTCGGCGCGTGAAATTGATTCTGCTAGCTTTAGGAATTCTGTGAGAGCATCTTGTGTTCCTAATTGACGATCTTCAAGGTCTTGAATTGCAGCTTCTGCTCGGTCGCCGATAGATATCAGAAATGGTTTTGCTTCTGCGTTGTCTGTCACTGTTTGGCGTACTGCTTTTGCCAAATTCAAGACCTTTACTGTATCGGAAGTGTTACTCTGATCTAATTGCTGCAAAGTGGTTTCGTTCAATTCATAAACTTCATTTGGCAATGCAAAGAGATCTCCATGAGTTTGATTTTGCAGAAGTTCTCGCGTCTTGTTTGTTAACTCTCTGTGGACATACGGGTGTGTGGAAAATGCGTTACGAATTAATCCATACAATGCTGTAAGTTTCTGATAATTCTCAATAAACGGGTGTAAGAACGCATCGGGTGATAAGATGTTATAGAAATTCTGCAGTGTTTTGAAGAACGAAAAAAATGTTTCCCGATGGTCTTTGTCCTCAAAATGTTCAATCGCTTGTTCCTTCGCCTTATCGTCCGATCCTTCAGCAAAGCGTAGATACTGCTGTGCGTCTTCATGCATCATTTTCTCAAATGCCGCTTTTAGCACCTCAATATTCTGAATGACACTCTCCACCTCATCGGAATCGAAAGCGAGTGCTTTTTTGATGTTTTCAAAGATACCGACAAAATCCAATACAAACCCAGCAGGTTTCACCAGTCCGTCTGCATCCTCATAGGGACGGTTGACGCGTGCAATAGATTGTAACAATACGTGGTCGCGCATCGGTTTGTCAAGATACATACAATAAAGGATCGGCGCATCAAACCCTGTCAGTAATTTCTGTGTTACGATGAGGATTTTCGGTTGTGCAGTCTTATCAATGAATTGCTTACGTATCTCCCTTTCCTGCTCATAAGAGCGGTGAAACGATTTCATTAATTCAGTATCTCGGTTGTCATCTGAGTAGACGACTTCCGAGTATTCGGTGGGTAAATGATTGTCAAGTGCCTGCTTATACAACGCGCATGCTTCGCGGTCTACGGCGACTAAGAACGCTTTGAATCCCATCGGTTCTACAGTGTTTAGAAAGTGTTCTGCTATACATTCGGCTATCCGTGCTATGCGTGCGGGTGCTTTCAATATCTCTTTCAGTTTCACAGAACGGTCGAGGATTGCGTTTAGTTCATCAGGATCGCTAACACCTGATGCTTCTGCGAGGTTAAGGAATTCGGTCTCTAATACTTCTCTGTCCACCCGTAAATCGGAAG
>CAZURU010000223.1:0-8877 GCA_964623585.1 uncultured bacterium | reverse complement strand
GGTGCGTAAAGTTATTGTCACTTTATTTGTCTGAATCGCGGATAACGCGGAAGGGGAAAAGGGATGGAAGAATGGAAGAGGGAATGGGTGGAAGGGTGAAAGAATGTTTTACAATCTATCTCAATCGCGGAAAGCGCGGAGGACGCTGAGGGCGCGGAAGGGGTTTCTTGTGCGTTTCAAGTTTATTTTTACAAGATGGCGTTGATTTTAGCAAAATCTCTTATGTGTCAATTTAGTACAGAGAAGGGTAGTGAAGGCTGAATGGGGTTGGAGAAAGAAGCACAATCAAGGATGAATGTGCTACAGGCATGATCTTGGGAGTCGCTCAATTGATGATTATAGGTGATTTCAGTCAAACCCTCTTATTCTGTGTTTTCCGTGTTCTCCGTGCATTCCGCGATTCTGACAAAAAAGGTGGCAATAACTTCACATACCCCAATAAATAAATTGACAGTCTATCTATAATGTGGTATGCTGATGTTGGAATTCAGAATGAACATCAATTGAAAGGAAGATAAATGCAACCACAATTACCCGATTCTCGAAATGAAAACATATTGATCCATGTCGGTGGTGAATTGCTGCCGCGCGATGACGCTAAGATATCTGTGTTTGACAGTCTTGCACAAGGTGGAGATGGTGTCTGGGAGGGACTACGTATCTATGATGGAAAGGTCTTTGCCTTAGATGCACACCTTGATAGATTGCTGGACTCCGCACATGCGATGGCGTTTGAAGGAATACCTACACGCGACGAAATCAAGACCGCTATCTTTGATACCCTTAAAGCAAATGGGATGCGCGATGAAGTTCATATACGATTAACACTCAGTCGCGGTAAGAAAGTTACGTCAAGCATGAACCCGCATGTAAATCAGTATGGCACATGTTTGATCGTGCTTGCGGAATGGAAAGCACCGATTTATGAAAGCAGCGGTGTAAAATTGATTACATCTGCCATACGTCGGAATCCTGCACAATGTGTTGATTCTAAAATACATCATAACAATCTGATTAACAACATCTTGGCAAAAATTGAAGCAAACGTTGCGGGTGTAGACGATGCGATTATGCTGGATATTTTCGGTTTTGTGTCCGAAACAAATGCGACAAACATCTTTGTCATCAAGAAAGGTGAGGTGCTAACACCCCACGCAGACAGTTGCCTCCCTGGAATTACGCGGGGTAATGTCATCCACCTTGCACATGCCAACGACATTCCCGTAGTTGAAAGGAATGTCTCCTTGACAGAGGTATATACAGCAGACGAAATGTTTACAACAGGCACCGTCGGTGAGTTAAGTCCTGTCTTAGAAGTTGATGGCAGGCAAATTGGCAATGGTAAACCTGGACCGATGACAGCACGTTTACAAGAACTCTATGCTGAGATGACATCAACTCAAGGTGAACCGATACCGATGTAATAGAACCTTGTCATTTCTGCACGAATTCCATGAGGACTTCAACACCGTCAGTAATCACCAATTCAATTCCCAAGACAACAATTGGCAAATCCGGTGAAAGAGAAGCTATCTTCTGTTCATCCTTCTGTGTGATCACAACAATTTCAGATTGATGCTGTTTCATTTTCTGTTCAATTTTTTGTAAATCTGACATTGTGTAGCCGTGATGATCAGCAAAGGCGAATAGTTCTACTGTTTCAGGGTTGTATTTTCGCAGTGTTGAAACAAATGCATTAGGATTACCGATACCACACACTGCAAGGATTCGTTTGTTTTTCAGGTAGTCTACATGCAAGGACAGGTTCTCACCTTGTTGATTTAAAAGGTAAAGTGATGTTGGTTCATGCACACTTTCCAAGATGGGTGTATTCGGTGCAATACGGTTCAATTCTGTTTTGATTTTTGCGATATCTATGTTCGGGATTTCCGTTCGTGTCAGCAAGATTAGGTCTGCGCGTTGTATTGATGACTTCGGTTCTCTTAATGTTCCGATAGGTAACATTTTACCGGTACCGTAAGGTTGTGTGGCATCAACAGTAAGGATATCAAGGTCCCGTGATAACTGGCGATGCTGAAAACCGTCATCAAGTATCAACATATCACATGCAAAACGTTCTATAACGGCTTTTCCTGTGCGATATCGTTTTTTACCAACTGCAACCGGTATATTTGTAAGGTGTCGTGCGATCATATCTGCTTCATCGCCGCATTCATCCCTTGTACAGAGAAGTTTTTCACCGTCGGAAACGAATGTAATCTTACTATTGCTTTTGCCTTTATATCCCCTGAGAAGCACGCCTACCTTGCAACTATTTTCCTGAAGAAGTTTAGCAATTGCAATAACCGCAGGCGTTTTACCTGTGCCACCAGCAACTATATTACCCACACTTATCACCTGACAAGGTAGTTGTTTCTGTTTAATAATTCCACTTGTATAGCAGAAATTCCGCATCCAGATGACGGCTCCATAGAGCAGATAAAACGGAATTAATAAACTACGAAGCAGTGCAGTTAAAACACCGCGCTGTCTCTTCGTTATGAATGTGTAGAATATTCCCTTCATGTGTGTGGATTGTGTGCCGATTCAATCTGTTCCACTATGAGTTGCGCGGTTCTTTCTGCTGCACCAGAAGTGCCTAATTGTTGATATACCGACTGAAGTGCTTCACACTGCTCGTTGCGTTTATCAGAATCTTGCAATAGATCCAATGTGTGTTCTGTGAGTGTATCAGGTGTGAGATCTTCTTGAAGGAGTTCTGGGACAATACGTCTATTTGCTATGAGATTTGGTAGTCCACTGTTTTCCAAAGGCGTTAATGCTCTGATGATATGCCAATTATGCCACGAAGTGCGAAACACGATGATCATAGGCGTACCAAGGCATGCAGTTTCAAGGGTTGCAGTTCCCGATGAAATCAACATGAGCGTTGCTGCACGCATTGCTGTATAAGTTTCACCTTTTATTAGCTTTATATTAGGAAGTCCTTCAATACCTTCCTTATAAGTTGCTATAAGTGTTTCTGAAATCCCTGGTGCAAGTGGTAGAATCCATTCTGCATCAGGAAATGTATTGGAAATATTGGCAGCAGCCTTAAGCATAATAGGCAGATGACGTTTCACTTCGGAACGTCGGCTCCCCGGCATGAGTCCGATAACATGGGTATTATGTTTTAAGCTGAGTTTCTCTCTTGCTTGTTTAATATTGAGCTTGCATTTTGTGAAGTCAACGAGCGGATGTCCAACAAATTCCGCGGGTGCTCCAGCATTTCTATAGAATTCTGTTTCAAAAGGGAATATTGAGGCGATGACGTTTGTGTGCTTAGCGAGTTTTTTTGCCCTACCACCACGCCATGCCCAAGCCTTTGGGGGAATGTAGTAGATCACGCGGACATCCTGTCTATATGCAAATTTTGCCAACGGCATGTTAAACTCAGCAAAATCTATCAGGAGGAGTGCGTCAGGTTGGTGTTGACGTATATGTTGCTTTAATATAGCGAGCTTCCTCAAAAACTTCGGAAGTACAGCCAGTGCATCAGCAAATCCCATCACAGCAGAATCACGGATGTGGATTCTTAGAGACACACCTGCTTCAGCCATCATGTTTCCCCCCATACCGGTAAGGGTGATGTTTGGGTGTATCGCTTTGAGTGCGTTTACGACGTGTGATGCGTGTAGATCGCCGGATGGTTCACCAGCGACAATCATTACTTTCATTGCGATCTGATGTAAATTTCTACGGCATTAGACCGGGTGTTAGAAGTCCATCTGTTTCGTTATGGTTAAACATCAAATTCAGATTCTGTACAGCAGCACCTGCTGCACCCTTTCCAAGATTATCAATCGCTGCCATAACAACCACTCGTTGCGTCCGTTTGTCAACATCTAAACCTATATCACAAAAATTGCTACCCAGCACAGACTTTGTCTGCGGATATTCGTCACTATCAAGCACTCGGATGAAAGGTTCGTCTATATAAAAAGTCCTATACGCCTCCAACAACTTTTCAGGCAATAACCTTTCAGAATCAAGTGGTTGTTTTAGTCTGGCGTAAACGGTACTGAGGATACCCCGAGTCATTGGAACCAGATGTGGCGTGAATGTGACAGTAATAGTTTCTCCTGCGACAGCACTCAACTCCTGTTCGATCTCTGGTGTATGTCGGTGGCTTCCGATGTTATATGCGACGAGATTAGATTCTCGATTAGGAAAATGTGTTGTATCCTTGGGTTTCGGTCCAGCACCAGAAATGCCAGATTTTGAGTCAACGATGATAGAGTCCAATTCAATTAACTTCTGATTCAGTAAAGGCATGCTGGCAAGAATAGCACTTGTGGGATAACATCCTGGATTTGCGACGAGTTGTGCACTACGTATCTTTTCACGATATCGTTCTGGTAACCCGTATACCGCGTCCTGAATGAGTTCAGCACTGGTATGTGCTACATCGTACCAGTCTTGATAGGTCTCAGCATCGTATAGCCTGTAATCAGCACTAAAATCTACAACGCGTAACCCTTGCTTGATAATTTGGGGCGCGTATGTCATTGCAACTTTATGTGGAACTGCCAGCACCACGACATCAACTCGATTTTTGAGCGAAAGGATGTCTAATGGCTCAAAAACAAGGTCAATGAAACCTCTAAGATGAGGTAAGACACGGTCGACGTGCTGACCTGCGTAAGTTTCGGATGTCGCAAGTGCCACACTAAAGCCAGTTGGATGGTTGACCAGTAACCTCAGTAATTCGCTACCACTATAACCAGATGCACCAACAATGCCGATTTTTGTCATTTTTCTTACCTCATAGTTTTTTGGCATATTGTAGCATGAAGTTGTTGACAAATCAATGTAATCTTTTCGGTAGGAAATAAAAAAGGCAGATACCAACGATACCTGCCTGTAAAGATTTCATAGTGTGCATGCTAAACTCACGGAGTCGTCACGTTTATCTGTACCCATTCGCTGTGAGCTGCCCCTGCTGAGTTGGTCGCTTTAACCCGTACTCCGCGCGACTCAACCGATCTGACAGTACCACTCAGGATATCATTGCGAAATCTCAATCCTGCGGGTGGTCTGCCACCATTCCATGTGAGTGTTGGACTCCCTGTGACATAACGACTAAAGTCTAATGTGAAGGAATCGCCCACCGTGAGATTATACGGATCGGGTATATCACTCCAAATAGGTTTTTTCTCCTTAGGTTTCGGTAAAGAAACAGATACCGTATAACTCACATCAAACCCCGTAGACCCGATAGTGCCCTTCGCTTTGAACACATAATCCCCACTGACACCACTCGGAAACGAATAACCGAACTGTGATGTAGTACTACTGCCATTCCCACTGTCTGTCCTTTGATACACAGCAGACGCATCTGAAGGCCGCTTGAGATACCAAGACACAGAATCATAGGCTTGGCTTGCAGTGAAGTTCGCCTCATGACCAAAACCCGCAGTCGCTGTATAAACACCATCAGAGGATACTAACGAATAGGACAGTGCATTCGCTGTCACAGACACCGTATAACTCGGCTGCGGTGTGTGCGACGTACCATCATTGTAGTGGATCGTCGCATAGAACGTATAATTCCCCGATACATGTGCAGGAAAGGTATAATCTACAGATGCCGCAGAAGTCGTCCCATCGCCAGACGCTGTCGCCAAATATGTACTCACATCATTGCGCGCATCATTCGGCGTAATCACATAGAATCCAATTGACGCACCTTGAGAGAGTATTGACAACGCCGCAGTGTGACTATCTCCTGCAGACGCAGTATAAATACCATCAGAAGGAGCTAACGTTGCTGATGGCTCACTCTTCTTTTCCTCCGGGGTTTGAGTCACCCGTTCGCTGGACTTGCTATCTCCTGTCCATTGTGCATGCCCATGACCATCAGAATAATTATTAAACGTCCAACTTACGTTGGCATATTTCTTACCAGCTTTTTCCATTTCATCGCCATCGTAACGCGTTGTACCTTTTGTACCGTTCTCAATTTTTTTATCACCGTCCATATCAACAGTTCTAACATCAAGTGCCAGTCCATACTGATGGTAACTCCAGTATTTTGTGCTTGACGATGCTCCCGAATCTACATGATACACATGGTGATGTGAGTTACGATAGCCACCGGTATGATGCAAACTTGTTATACGATGCTTTTTCTTAAGAATCTCTCCGACATATTTATCACACGCTTGTGCCCAATGTTTCTTTTTGGTTGCCAAACTTTTATTGACCATATAGTCGTAGCCGTGAGCGTCACTGTAGCTATCAGAACTACTAAACTCGTTTCTGGCAGGAACACTGAGATCTCCGTATTTTGCGTTGGCTGATTCTGACCGATGTGTCCTATGAAGACGACGATGATCCAGGTATTCCTGACGCATCTGGTCTATTTGATCTTGTTCCAATGGCAACTCAATTTCAACTTTCTTTTGGTTGTTCGGGTCGCTACCGTAATACCCAATAAACTTCACATCTATCTTCAGTTGTCTCCCTTTCTCAGGTGTCAGAGTGCCACTGTGATTCGGACAATATTTACGTCGCTCCGTTTTGCCGCCTGATGGGTCCCAATGCTCAGAAAGTACTCCATTCCCATAAAAACTGAAAATCGTGCTCGTCATGCCAGTGGCACCGTTTTGGTAAGTCACGGGTGAAAATGTAAACGTGTGTTTCTTCAGCTCCGACTCCGACAAACCCGGCAGTAATATCTTCGCTTCCACTTTCCACTCAAAACTATTCAGCATATTAGCATTAGTAGGTTGATTCGCAGCATAACCCACTTCTACAGATAGCGCACAGGTCGTTTCTGTGTCCGTGAGAAACGTATACCACACATTCTCTTTTTCCTTGGCATCCGAGGGCCTCCTTTAACACCTTGACCAGCCTTCCAAGACTTGAAGATCAGCACAGGTGCAACACCACCAGAACCTGAACCCAGTGCAAACAGGGAAAACAGAAATAAAAATATATAGATACAAAAACTTCTAAATCTCATTGATAAGACTCCTTCCATTTAAAATAAACGCGTTAGCAGATTTATCAATTCTTCGGTTTTTGAAAACGAGCGAGTGCTTCAAGAGCACTCATTTTATTAGAGAGCTCATAATCCTCCGGATTTTTAGGGGAAGCAATTGCCACTAATCTCGGAATAATAATATGTTCAACGATTCCATCTAATTCTGAACGATGTACCTCCACAATTTGAGGTAATAAATCGATGGGGACATGGAGCATTACCTCCCCTGCCCTCTCTGGATTTAGTCCAGCAATGAGGGCAGGTACAGATGCTGGTCCCATCGCGGCTAACGATTCATCAATAGGCCTTCCCCAGATAGGACTATCTATCTGATAGCTTACCAAGAGTTCTGCTGAACGCGGATCGCGAAGTTCTGCAAGCTCTTCAAGGACAAATATGATCTCTTCACCGCAATCACTATATTCAGCACTACCGAACTCTGGTAGTGGGGTCAATTCCTCCATGAGTTCTAATGCTCTGGGTGAGAAGTTTCCCCACTGATGACGATTCTTTGAGATGTAGTCAAGTCTTTCCCATGCAGCTTTCACATCAGGAGCGGTGATACCCTCCGGTATTTTCACCAGGGAGGGTGTCCAATCGGACGGTGCAGTATTAAGTGGATTGTCATGTTCACTTCCGTGAAAAGTGCCATCCACATGATCATGCTCCTGAGAATGTTCGGACTCTTCCTGTTGCTGTTTCTCAAAAAACGCTTGATCTTTGGTTAATCTTTTTTCGGTTTCTTTTTGTAGATCTGCAAAATCCATCTCGCTTTTGATAAAGAAAACACCAATACCAATGATTAGGATTATGAGGACACCGAGTCCCCAATACATTCTTTTAGACATGTTGTTTTCCTTGATTTCGCACTGTGGCGAAAGTAGAAGTAAAACCTTCGAGGGTTTTCGGTAAAATAATGAAACAGAGGTCCCTCATACCGCTCTTGCCTCATTGCCTATTCAATATTTAAGTAGTATAACAACTTTATAGTAAAAGTGTCAAGCAAATTACAATATTTTTCTGTAGGAGGGAACTCCGATTCCCGACTAATAGTGCCATCAAAGAACACTTGACTAAACACTAGATGCACAAACTCAACAATCTGTGTAATCTGTGTTATCCGTGATAATCCGCGCTTCAAACAAGTTAAAGGGAAAATCTTTACGCATCCGTTTAGGTATATAGCACTCCGCTGGAGCAAGGGTTCAGCGATCCTTTTTATTTAAGTGACAAAAACTTTACATATCCTTGATTGATTTTTATCTTGCATTTTTCCCGCTTATAGGATACAATTGTAGAGTTAGCATGGGATGGGACGGTCTCCCATATCCCTCATCTACTTATTACCGAATTCAATACATCCGTAGGAAAGTCTTTTGCTTATACAGAAATGTTTTGTTTACATCCTTCTGTGCCGTAAACTTGAGTTTGAACTTCATCTTCTTGCCGCCTCTATGAACCGGTTTTCTCTTTGACCGACTCGCATCCGGCGTACAACTTGTAGACCCAATAGCATCCGGAACAGTCTTACCACCTACAGTCCGAGTCCCCATAACTGTCGGACCCTTAAGCGAACCCACAACATTGAACGAAGTGTCTGCTGCCATCTCAGACGGAGATGAACCCGACCAATTCTTCTTCACGGATTTCGTGTCCAACTTCATTTTATGGCTCGCATCAACAACAGACCATTTCACAGTTTTCGGATCAATCGGAGAGATGTTCTCCTTATTCAGAATAGACTTATACCCAACAGACGCAGTAAAACGGCACAAAGTCGACGTGCTCGTGATAAACGACAGATGCTCCGCTTTGCTCGTGTCCGTTCCTTTATCAGAACGACCAATCTGCCACGATTTGAACTTCAGAGACGGGGTTGTCTTCACAGA
>CAZURU010000222.1:0-8917 GCA_964623585.1 uncultured bacterium | reverse complement strand
TAGGTAAAGAAGTCAAAAATATATATTTTCCAGATCCATAAATGCGGAGTGTAGGCCAAATAATCTTGGATTAGGGATAATTCACTGTTCACACGGTTGTCAGAATAAATGTCCGATGAATATATAAAATCCCGCTGAGTATGAGATAATGAAAACGCACAAATGACATCAAGTTCTGCTTGTGCTTCCCTTATCGAATCAAAACCATTTATAATTTGGGTTGTAACAGTGAAGAATTGTCCATTCCTATATATTTCTATCTCACCAGACGCATAATTTCGTATTCTAAATCCAGATGAATCAGGGGACGCAAAATAATCCTCTGGCACAACCCCTTTTACCCAAATCTTTACACCCGTACCAGAAGGTGATACTTCCGTATAACTGTCTGTTTTTTTTATCCAATAGAGATATTCTTTTTTAATCTTACCAGTATAGGGATTACGGCAGTTGTCTAAATCAATACCGGTAAATCCATCACCTTTTGCAAACATATAACCAATACCATCAATATGAACGTTCTCTTTCCAGCACCTTAACGCATCTTCTAAATTTGACCATTCTGAAGCATCAATCCTTGACACTTTGTTATGCGAGGCCATTGACTGATAAGGTTGTTTGTTAATTCTGAAAAGACCTTCGTATTGTTTACTTACTTCATACGACCAAACAACCCATTGGTTTGATCTTGCAAGTTCTTCTGGTATCAGGTCAGGGTAGAAAGTCAATTTGCACTGTCGTGTTTTTAGTCGGTCTATCTCAGACTCTGCATCTTGTATGAAATGAAACGTTTTACGCACCATAATATAACGCAATGAGTAGTTTTGGACATGTAAATAGTTGTAAATATGACTGACTAACCATATTTTTCTAATTTACCAGTTAGAACTTGTATTTCAAGAGCGGTATAACGTTATTTGTTGTTTTTTTACATCAATATCGGTTATGATTGCCTCGACCTCATCACCTATTTTTAGTGATTCAGGTGCGGACATCCGGATAAGTCCATTAAAGTCGGGTTCAATTTCAATAAAGAGACCAAAACTGGTGATGTTCACAACAGGACCAGTAATCTTTGTGCCTATGGGATACTTTTCTTTCAACTGTTCCCATGGATCAGGTTGTAACTGCTTAAGACTCAAAGAGATACGTTTCTCTTCTTTCGAAATATTAAGAATTACAACTTTTTCTTTTTCACCTGGATTAAAGTCTGAGGGTAAAATGTCATTCTGTTTCCACGACAACTCTGACTTATGAATCATTCCTCTAAGACCTTCTTCAATTTCAAGGAATACTCCGTAATCTGTGGTGCCGGAAACGGTGCCTATGACAGTTGAACCAATTAGATATTGCGCTTCAACATCACTATCTTCCCACGGATCTCGCTTCAAACTCAAATTAATTTTCCCGTTTTCTTGATTGATATTTATTACTTTGACTTCAATATTGTCGTTGAGCGACACTACATCGGATGGATGACTTATACGGTTATAAGACAAATCAGATTTGTGGATTAATCCATCATTACCGTCAAGATCTACGAATGCTCCAAAGGCAGTGATGTTTTTCACTGTTCCATTTATCCATTGTCCAACACTTAGTTTGCTGGAAATATCTGTCCGTATATCTACGGATTTGGGTTCCAAATGTTGACCTGTCGTGTCTGATGTTCTGTCATCATCAGATGGCTGAAAAGATTCAGCAGCAACAATATCTGATATGTCATCAAGTTGTTTTTCAACAGCAATCCTGTCTGCTTGAGCTATTGCTAACTGCTGTTCGGTTGTGGCAAGTTCTCTCTTGAGTATTATTACCTCTTCCTCCAATGTTTCCAACTGATTTGACTTATCGTTAAGTTGTTCCTGCATATCCTGTGAAAAAAGTCTATCACGTATAATTTCAACTTCGCGTTTTTCATCGGGGGCGTTGATTTTGTCAAGGACACCAGGGATTAGTAACAGTAGCTGTAAAGTGTCATCAGTAGCTGTAAAGTGTCATCAGATTTCACGTCATTAGTGCTTGGATGTGCCCAGTGAGGTCTTCCGTTCTTTATTAGTTCGGATTCATTCCAGATTGTCTTGACATTGTTAAACATTTTGCTAAGATAAACAGGAGAATCCCAGAGATGTCTAATGATGTGTGGGATATTATCAATATCTATTTTTTCTGTTGCCTCAATTTCATCGGAAATTGTTATTGGATTGTCGTTTGTTCGTGTTAATGCCTTACGAATTAATTCTTCAGGGGAGAAATCACCATCTTTCAAATAATCAATAATGAAACGCCGCATAACATCACGATATATAGTGTGTGCTGCATAAATTGCATCTCGATTAGGATATTTTGTTGCTATCATATTATTACCTTTCTTTGATTTGTATTATGTTTCAGAATAAGTCGTTTGGACCTGAAAAAAGTTTTTGAAAACACGATCAACCCTTTTCCATAAAGGGTTTTTATGGTATAATATTAGTAAGAAAATAGGGATAACACCCTATTTGAACCACAAAGCGAGTTGCTTTTCTCGGTTCTACATCTTATAGATATTATATCAGAAACCCCTAGAAAAAGCAACTTCTTGTCTTAAAAAGTAACCCCGAATTTCTGATGGTAGTACAGTTTTTTCTTGAATGATGCCTGTTGAAATCCAACATCAAGAGGATTATGCAACGCCAACAACATGCTATCGTTAAGATAAACACTGATATATCTCAAAAACTATTCAATTGATAGGGTATGATAATGTCAAAATTAACGGTATCTGAAGTGGTAAAGATCACTCCTATATCAAAAGTAACCCTTTATTGTGATCTAAAAAACGAAAGGTTTCGTTTGCATCAAACGGTAAGGATAGACGTCTCATTGATGTTTCTGATTTGGAAAGGGTGTATGGTGAACTCAAACACTAGCGCAGACTACTTTCAAAACCCATCAATTGCTTGACAAAGCACTATAATAAAATAACACAACTAAAACAAATCATGAAAAAGAAAAGAAAGAGGAGAATAGGATCAGTTAAATCAGAACTACTCACAAAAGCACGTGAGGCAGCTTTATCTGCTATTCAAATTTTCAATTCACCTTTGCTTCTTTTTAAGTCAGAAACCTTCATTGTCCTTATGGTAATAGCATGGACATATATGCTTCATGCTTATTATAGGTCTAAAAAGATCGAATACCGTTACTATAAACAGACTAACAAACGAAAATCCTTCGATCGAACTAAACATAAATCCTATAAATACTGGGAACTTTCAAAGTGCTTAAATTGTAGTGAGTCCCCGATCGACGATGACACAACTAATAACTTACTATTTCTGATTGGTCTCCGTAATGAGATTGAACACCAAATGACTCGGTCACTTGATAATTATCTGTGTGGTTACTATCAAGCATGTGCCTTGAACTTCAATAGATACATAAAAGAACTCTTTGGAGACAAATATGGAATTGATAATCACTTGGCGTACAGCATTCAATTCATGAAATTATCAGAAGACCAAATACTCGGTTCTAAACCTGAAGCAGATATTCCAGAAAACCTACAAACATATATTACTGAATTTAATGCTAATCTTTCAGAAAATCAATGTAACAGTGAGCGTTATGTAATCCGCCTAGTGTTCCAACCAAAGTCAGTAAACCGACCCGGACAAGCAGATAAGGTAATTAACTTTGTTAAACCAGACTCGGAAGTTTCTCTTGAGAAAAATGATACATTGTATACAATGGTAAAAGATGTAGATCGGCCTAAATTTCTCCCTTCCTCTGTCGCTGCAAAGGTGCAAGAAGCAGGATTTATAAACTTTAGGACTCAACCTGAGCATGTCAAAATGTGGAAAGAAGAAGATGCTAAGAATCCAAGCAAAGGATTCGGTATAGAAGTAGAAGGGAAATGGTATTGGTATCAATCTTGGATTGACCGTTGCCTTGAGTTGTGTGAAACTGCGGGTGACCGATATCGATAACTTTCAAACTTTTGCTAAATATTACAGCGTATCTCATAAATAGTCAAAAGATTGAAAATAAGACTTTTAAAAAGCCCGTATTTCTGTGATAATTTGTAGTAAAACTATAAATATGGAGATGTTTACAGGGAACTGAGCGATAAAGAGTAGGAAATCATTGAACCTCTGTTGCCAGAATTATCTTCAGGCAAACGCGGTAGACCTTGGCATGATAATAGAGAAGTCTTAGAAGGGATTCCTATGGGTGTTGCGGACAGGAGCACCTTGGCGAGATATGCTGAAAGAGTATCCATCCTATCAAACCTGCCATCGTCGTTTTCAACATTGGGCTTCGGCTCGTTCTTATGAAAAAGTGCTAACAGCGATCACAGAGATACTTGAAAAACGCAGTCAACTGAATGTGTCTGAATGTCTGAGTGTAGCATTGATGCGAAATTCGTCGCATCAAAAAAAGGTACTTGGGCAGGAAAGACGAAGTGTGGCAAAGGCACAAAATTGGTTGCGATTACAGATAAGCGTGGTAGACATATAAGTATTTTGATTTCAAGTGCATCCTGTCATGAAGTAGGTTTGGTCGAACCTGCCTTAGGTGCCTGTTTTACTTCTGAAACACCCGCTATCTTGACAGGAGATAAAGCCTATGGTTATGATCCTTTAAATGCTTTGTTGAGGTGTCGTGGTGTTGAGATGGTGCCTCCCACAAGAAAAATCGTAAGCGGGCAGCGACACAGGATGTTCGTCTACGCTGGTATAAACGCCGTTTCAAAGTTGAGCGTTTTGTCAGCTGGTTAGAAGTTTTTGAGGCTTAGTAGTGCGGTGGGAATATCATGCTGAAAACTATTTAGGGTTCGTACTTCTGGCATGTATAAAAATGTTGACTAATATTTATGGGATACGCTGTTTTAATTCAACTTTCTTGAAATTTATTTCTGTTTTATGGTATACTGATTTATATAACAGTGTAACTTAAATGTAACGTGTATAATGTTAGTTCCGTTACACTTTTTTGTATATTTTAGTTTGGAAATTCCTAAAGGAGTGTGTATGACTTTTCTGAAGATAGAACAAGGTGATTGTTTGATAAAGCTCTCCGAACTTGAACCTGAGTCTGTTCATCTTGTTATTTCAGACCCTCCGTATTTCCTTGACGGATTAGATGCAAATTGGAAGAAAGGTCTGGAAAATGCCCCAAGAGGGACAGGTGTTATTGGAGGTTTACCGGTAGGTATGAAGTTTGATCCTAAACAAGGGATTGCTCTACAAGCTTTTATTTCAAAAGTTGCTAATGTTCTAATACCTTGTATGAAGCCTGGCAGTTTTGCAGTGTTTTTTTCACAACCGCGTCTTTCGCATCGCATGGCAATCGGACTGGAAGACGCAGGATTTGAAATACGCGATATATGTGTATGGCATTACACACGACGCGCACAATTCAAAGCGTTCACAATGGATCATTTTGTGCGTCGTATGGATATATCGGACCAGGAAAAGCAGGAACTTATTGAGAAACTTGGAGGGCGTAGAACACCACAATTGCGGCCCCAGTTTGAATCATTAGTTGTGGCACAGAAACCGCGAATAGGAACTTTTATTGAGAATTGGAATGTTCATGAAACTGGGTTGATTGATGCTTCAGCAGTGTTAGATGGAAGTGTCCCGACGACAGTTATGACAGTAGAGAAACCTGTTCGTAGTAAATTCAACGGACATTTGACTGTCAAACCTATAGAACTTATAGAACATCTTATTCGATTGTTTTCAATATCAGGTCAGGTGGTCTTAGATCCATTTCTTGGAAGCGGAACAACCGCTGTAGCAGCCAAAAGACTTCACCGATCTTGTATTGGCATTGAAATCAACGCTGATTATATTCAGATTGCTAAACAGCGCATAGAGGAGAATATATGAGTAATGGCATAAGACCAAAACAGCATGCACGATTGGGTATGTTTTACCTTGAAGAATCTGTATTGGACGTTTTGTTAGAGTCAAAATATGAGGGAGAATGTATCGGAGCAGCTGAAATTAGTAGGCGATCTGGTATATTTCGCTCACGTGGAGATGTTGATGCTCTGAATGATGCGATCGTGCATGGAATTCTGGTGAAGCTTCACGAGGAGAAACGTGTTCAGCGATGCAAGCAAACCAATAATCGTGGCGGATGGAAACTTACCGATAAGGAATTCACTGAACGACGCGATGATGTAGTGCTTGATTAAGTTCTACTTTACACTACACTCAATTTTAAAATTCGAATATTTTTCAAAAGGAGTTTTATGGAAAATAATGAAGCTAGTGGTTCTAATATTGACAAAGAAAACAATCAGTATTTAGAGATTTACAAATTGCATTTTGATAACATGAATAAAATGAGTGATAGAAGAGTTAATGTTAATAGATATTACATACTTGCTTTGTCTATAATAATTTTGGCATTGACTGCATTGTTTCGGAGTGCTGATTTTCTAAGTGCAATATTTACAGGATCAAATGGTCATGAACATTTAAGTAGCAACCTAATTGCATTTTCAATATGTTTTGTGAGTATTTTAGGTGGTATGTTATCAGATTCATGGACAAAAAATGTGTTGGGCTATTTAGAAACTAATTCTCATAGATATGAAGTTATTAAGCACATTGAATGTAATCTGGAATATTCTTTCATTAATAAGGCCTACGCAAGAATATCTGATAGAGATGAAGGAACAGAATATTTTTCATTAGCGTTACATGAGTTGTATGCTCCTTTGATATTCCAATTAGGATTTACGGTGTTGTTATTTTTAGGTGTTTTTCAGATGATAACGTTTGAAAGTAAATATATGATACCTATTTCATTAATGGTATTTCTAATTTTTGTATATTTTATTGTCGTATTTTTAGAACTAAGATCGAGGAGGTAATCATGCTTTTTACAAAAAGCAATTTACTTTACGTTTTTTATATAGTTATTGGTGTTATCGTGCTATGGATTTTTATATTTGGGCCGTCTGGGAATAATAATACCCCCAATTCTCATATAGAAATAATGAGACCCATAAATAGTCCTGCTGGGGAATATGACTATTATATCAAAAACCCCAAATTTCAATTTTTAGATAATGAAGGTAATGTTAAGGTTATGAAAATATCAGGTTTCTATGTCAAGATAGGCAGCCCTGTAGAAATTACATGCAAAGTAGAATCTATCAATGAAACAGCACCCTTGACTAATCCGTAGAGTTGGATAATATACTCAACACCTTTTTTACTGTTTTGTAGGCATGCTTTCATTGACAAACTTATCAAATATGTTGTCTATATCCAATACCTTCACCAATTATCCTGGATTTAGATTGACTTGCGTGTTGTGAATAGCACCTATTGAACTTAGGTGTCCAATAATTTGTTCAATAACAATATCTTCAGGTTTTTGCATCACCTATGCCAATGGAGAATATAAACAAATTAGAGGTGTCATATCTCACATTGATGAAAGTGGAAAGTTTGAATTAAGAACCGAGTTTTTCGGTGGTGTCAGCGGGAGTCCTATTCTTAATGACAGGGATGAAGTAATCGGAATCGCTACTGGTAGATATCAACAATTGGACGAAGATACTAATATACTATCCTCACTTAATAATGGGACTGCAGTACACGCAAATGCTCTCAGCTCGCTTCTTGGCCAAGGCTGTGAAATAGAAACATTGGCATCATGGCAAAAACGTCCACACATACGCGCCCACAGTTTAGTGAACCTTGCACAAATGAAGACTGCACAAGGAAAATTCAAAGCTGCATTAGCAAAATATGATTTAGCAATCAAGCTTAATCCAGATTTTATTGAACTGTATCAAAACGTGGCTAAGTTGAGAAAGTACTGTAATAAGAATGGAACTGGAGTTGAAGATTATGATAAAGCCATACAACTTAGACCAAACTACATTAACTCCTACTACAATCGGGGAACTACAAAAATCGCATTAGGAAAAGAGAAAGCGGATGAAGGTAAGCTTTTGGATGCACTGAAGTTATATAACGAGGCAATTGATGATTTCAATGTTGTAATTCAGCATAGACCAGATAAAGCATCGACTTACAATAATCTTGGATGGACGAAGTATCTTCTTGGACAGTTAAAAATAGAACAGGGAAACGCAGCCGAAGCACAAAGATTATATGAAGAAACATTGATTGACGTGAATAGTGCTTTCAAACTTGATCCAGATTTAACAGAATCTGTTCCATCCTTCTATCATACTCGTGCTGTAACAAGAGCAGCTCTTGGACAACATCAGGAAGCCATTGAAGACTTTGATGAATGTATCCGAATTAAACCAGATAAAGCCTTGTATTATCACGATCGCGGACTTTCATTAAAAGTACTCGGACAAACTGCAGAAGCAGATTTTGCCAAAGCTGAAGAATTAGACCCAAAAATCAACAAATAATTACTATAGTTTGGACAATTTTCAGATCTTTTTCTGTTGTTATCCTTCATTAGAATATGCATTTCTTATATCAGGAATAAAATACACCTATCGCCCCGCTGGGGCTTAGGTTTGAGATACGAATATGTTTCTATACACCTTTCGTCCCTCTGGGACTGTCGTATTGATGTCATTTATATTTTAGCTGATTTTCTAAACCACATATAACTTCATTAATAGAACAGAGCAGCCCCAGCGGGGCGACAGGTATATAGAAAAGAAAATAGACAATAATCTTTAGCCCCAGCGGGGCGACAGGTATATAGAAATGCCGACAGTTATTGTAGTCTATAGGTTAAATCATTATAGAAACTGTCCAAGCTTTATTTAAAACAAGCTTGTGATATAATTAACGTGAGTTGATGGAAACCAAACAGTTTGCGTCCTTATTTGCACAATTTAACAGATTGTGCTACTATGTAACAACTTATACCATTTCTACTTGAAAATGTTGCTTTACTGTAGCACATTCTGTTAGAT
>CAZURU010000221.1:0-8950 GCA_964623585.1 uncultured bacterium | reverse complement strand
CCAGAGCAGGGTTCGTTATTTGAGAGCACCCAAATAGACGATGCACTCAGAACTTCTTATATGTTCGTCACCGTTCAACTGACGAAAGACAACTACACACGCACCCAACTCGCTGACATCACACGTTTTATAAACAAAGCATTTGAAAAATCTATCATGGTGATATTCCGATACGGTGCTGTGCTCTCCCTCGCTATTATCAATCGCAGACACCACGAGCGTAACCCCAATAAACAAGTACTGGAAAAAGTAACACTCATCAAGGACATTAACCTTGATTCCCCCAAGCGCGCCCATATTGACATCCTCTCGGAGCTTCATCTCCAACGCCTCATTGAAATTGAAGGCGTTACCAACTTTGACACACTCCACAAGGCGTGGGAAGGTATTCTCAATACAGAGGAACTCAACAAGGATTTCTATCGGAAACTGTTCGCGTGGTATGAATGGACAGTTAAAGAGGCAACGTTCCCGACAGATGAGAATCGTGTGATAAAACCGGAGGAACATGTTATCCGCCTTATCACACGTCTGCTCTTTATCTGGTTTATCAAGGAAAAAGGATTGGTGGAAGAGGATCTGTTTAAAAAAGATGAAATCCAAAGCCTTTTGAAAGAAAAGGACTTTGATAACGGCGATTCCTACTATCGTGCTGTGCTACAAAACCTCTTTTTCGCAACGTTGAACACAGAGATCAACAAACGGACGTTTAGCAAGGGTGACAATTCTAATCACCGCAATTTCTCACGGTATCGCTATGAAAAGCAGATGCGCGATCCTAAAAAACTATTAGGATTTTTTGACAAAACGCCGTTCATCAACGGTGGCTTGTTCGATTGTCTTGATAGTTTCAAGGCAACAGGAGAAGGCGGTTACCGAATAGACTGCTTTTCTGATGAACAGTACCATAAGTTATCCATCCCTAACTGCCTCTTTTTTGACGAAAACCGAGGACTGCTTCCACTACTTGAACACTACAAATTCACCGTTGAGGAGAACACACCGGTAGATCAGGAGGTTGCACTGGATCCCGAATTGCTCGGCAGAGTGTTTGAAAATCTACTCGCCGCTATCAACCCCGAAACCGGAGAAACGGCACGAAAACAGACTGGATCCTATTATACACCGCGCGCCATTGTAGACTATATGGTAGAGGAAACACTCATCGCTACGCTCTCCGAGAAGTGCCAACCGGCTGATGGCAATGAAATACCTTGGGATGAACGACTGCGTTATCTGCTTGATTATTCGCAAATGTTTGACGATGCTCACGAATGGTTTGACGACCGCGAAACGGACGCGATTGTGAAAACAATTTCTGAACTCAAGATATTGGACCCAGCCGTCGGTTCCGGCGCGTTCCCGATGGGTATACTCCACAAGTTGACGCTTGCACTCCGACGACTTGACCCCGATAACACCCGATGGGAAGCATTGCAGAAGCAACTCGCTGGCGAACGCGCAGCGGCGGCATTCAATACCCCAGATCAACAGGAACGCAATGATGAACTCACCGAAATCAGTGATACCTTTGAACGTTACCGTGACTCGGACTTCGGACGGAAATTGTATCTGATACAAAATAGCATCTTCGGCGTGGATATTCAACCGATTGCCTGTCAAATCGCAAAACTCCGCTTTTTCATCTCGCTTGCCATTGAGCAGGAACCGGACAGAGATGCGGAGAACTTCGGCATCAAACCCTTGCCGAATTTGGAGACACGTTTTGTCGCTGCGGATACACTGATTGGCATAGATTTATCCGAAACGAGGGCATTGTTTCAAGATGATACTGTACAGCAATTGCTAAAAGAAATTGACGCGATTCGTGAGAAGTTTTTTCTTGCAAACAATCGGAGACAAAAACGCGATCTTGAAAAACAGGAGGAAAAGGTCCGCAAACAATTGGAGAAAGAATTGGAGCGGCAGCGAACGGAATGGATAGAGAGCCGACAACGAGAAATAGATCAAAAAGTAAACCAACTGCCCACCCCTGAACTGCGTGAAAAACTGAGAGAAAAGGAACAGAAAACGTTTGAAACTCGTAAGCAGGAATTTGATGCCGAATTTGAAAATGCTCGCAAAATTGTTCGCTGGAAACCCTACGACCAGAATGCAAAAACAGATTGGTTTGATCCAGAACGGATGTTCGGCATCAACGACGGGGTTGATGTAGTACTTGGAAATCCGCCTTATGTCCAATTGCAAAAAGAGAATGGGAGACTCGGAAAACTTTATCAAGATGCCGGTTTTGAAACCTTTGCTCGCACAGGCGATATTTACTGTTTGTTCTATGAAAAAGCGAACCAACTTTTGAAAAATAACGGACATGCCTGTTTGATTACTTCCAATAAATGGATGCGCGCTGGCTACGGTAAAAAGCTGCGAGATTATTTTTTAACACTTACCCAACCCGTGCAATTGCTGGATATGGGACCAGACGTGTTCGATGCCACCGTTGACACCAACATCTTGCTTTTCCAAAAGATTGTATCCGATGCCTCTACTGCCTTCAGAGGTGTATCCCTCGGAGCAGACTTTGACAGACAGACCGGTAACATTGCCCGATATCTGATTGATAATGGCGCAACGATGGAGATGCCTGCTAAAGGGGAACCGTAGGCGATACTTTCATCTGCTGAACTTGCACTAAAACGGAAAATAGAAGATGTCGGTAAACCGCTTAAAGATTCGGATATAAACATTTACATGGGCATTAAAACGGGTTGTAATGAAGCATTCATAATAGACGAAGCAAAACGCCAGCAACTCATAAAGCAAGACCCAAAGTCAGCAGAAATTATTAAACCGCTTCTGCAGGGACGTGATATTAAACGATACCATGCCGAGTGGAACAATTTGTATTTAATTACTACGTTTCCAGCACTGAATTTAGATATTGATAACTATCCTGCAGTTAAAAATTATCTCGTAGCATATGGTAAAGATCAATTGGAACAATCAGGAAAAACGCTTGCTGATGGAACTAAATCTCGTAAAAAAACAAGAAATGACTGGTTTGAGACACAAGATCAAATTGCTTACTACCCTGAATTTGAAAAGGAAAAGATCGTTTATCCTGACATTTATCGAAACCCAAGTTTCACAGTGGTTACGAATACGTTTTATCTCAGCAATACCTGTTATTTCATACCTACAGAGGAAACTTGGTTATGCGGCGCACTCAATTCAAAAACTGTGGAGTGGTATTATTCGAGGCTGGCTAACACACTCGGGAGTGGTGCATCTCGAGGATTCAGTATCTTTATGAAGCAAATCCATGTTCCCAATATTGACTCCGATCAAAAAGCACTTATTACCAATCTTGTCAATGATATCCTTGCAGCAAAAGCCGCTGACTCGGATGCAAACACCGCTGACTTGGAAGATGAAATTGATAAACTGGTGTATAAATTGTATAATTTAACACCAGAAGAGATTGCCATTGTGGAGGGAAAAGAATGAAAAAATCAAATAAGAAACGGCGTACAGTTCATGACATCATTCGCGAGATAGAGAAGAAATCGAAAGGTGGTGGTTATATCTATCGTGGTGAACGTAAATGTAATCCAAAAGTTTCCTCAAAACTCTATCGAGATTTTGAGATTGAAACTGGAAGTTTTGATATAGAACTTGTCCAAAAAGAGATGCTGGCTGCTGCCAAACGACATACAGGAGACCTTCCACAGGATTTTCGCCTGGATGTCATAGCATCACTGAAAGAGGAAACGAAAGATTTTGAAATCCTCACTGATATCCAACACTACGGCGGTAAAACGAATCTTATTGATTTCACAACGGACTACTTCATTGCCCTTTTCTTTGCATGCGATGGGCGTTATGACGAAGACGGTCGGATTATCCTCCAAAAAACAGATGAGATAAGCGACATGATCGCGCACCCTCGGAATCCACGGCACCGTGTTATTGTGCAAAAAAGCGTATTCATAAGACCGCCAAGGGGATTTATTGAACCACACAAGGATGACATAGTCATTATACCGGCGGTTCTTAAACAACCGTTACTGGAACACCTGCGGAATTATCACGGCATATCTACGGAAATTGTCTACAACGACCTCCATGGATTTATTAAGAATCAAGACATTCATGGAGATGCGTACACAGAGTTTCATAGAGGGTTTGCTTCTCAAAATAGAGCGGCTGAAGTCTCAGCCCTCGAAGAAAAACAGCAGGAATATGAGAAATCTATTCTGCATTATACCAAAGCAATAAAACTAAAACCAGATATCGCCGAGGCTTATATCAATCGAGGCACTGTTTATAATGCCAAAGGTGATTTTGACAACGCTATTAACGACTATACCACAACAATAAAACTAAAACCAGATTATGTCACTGCCTATAACAATCGGGGCACTAACTACTACCGAAAAGGCGAACTTGACAACGCTATCACCGACTATACGAAAGCGATAGAACTCAAACCTGATTATGCTAATGCCTATAGCAACCGGGGGAATGCTTACCGTCTTACAGGCAAGATTAATAAAGCCATCACAGACCTTAATAAAGCAATAGAACTACAACCCAATTTTGCCGAAGCCTATAACAATCGGGGTCTTGCTTACAATGATAGAGGCGATGTTGATAGTGCTATAAAAGAGTATAACAGAGCAATACAATTACAATCTGATGATGCCAGTGCTTATAATGATCGGGGCAATGCTTACCGTCTCAAAGGCGAACTTGAAAATGCCATCAGAGACTATAACACCGCAATACAACTCAAACCCGATTATGCTAACGCCTATGCTAACAGGGGCAACGCTTACGATGACAGAGGCGAGTTTGATAGTGCTATAAAAGAATATAACAGAGCAATAGAACTACAACCCAATCTTGCCGAGGCATATCACAATCGAGGCAGTACTTACGCCCGCAAGGCTGATTTTGAAAACGCTATCAAGGACTATACAAAAGCAATAGAACTACAACCCAATCTTGCCGAGGCATATCGCAATCGGGGCAATGCTTATAAAGCAAAAGACGAGATTAGTAGTGCTATCAAGGGCTATAACGTGATGATACAACTCAAACCCAATGATGCCATGGCTTATTTCAATCGTGGTGCTGCCTACGCCGACAAAGGTGAACTTGAAAATGCTATTAAAGACTATGACAAGGCGATAGACTTTAACTCAGACCATGCCGATGTCTATTATTATCGCGGTATTGCTTACTACCAAGAAGGCGAACTTGAAAACGCCATAAATGACTATAACAAAGCAATAAAACTCAAACCTAACCTTGCTGAGGCATATTGCAATCGTGGTGCTGCTTACATGGCAAAAGGCGAGTTTGATAGCACTATCAATGACTATACGAAAGCGATAGACCTTAACTCAGACGATGCCGAGGCATATAACAATCGCGGCGTTGCTTACATGGCAAAAGGCGAGTTTGATAATGCCATAAATGACTATAACAAAGTGATACAACTCAAACCTGACCTTGCCGAGGCATATTGCAATCGCGGTGAAGCATGGTTACACCTACAAAAATGGAGCAAAGCTAAATCGGACCTCACGACTGCCAAAAACCTGGGCGTAAATATCATCGCTTCATTTCACAACGACTATGCAAACATTGAAGACTTTGAGCAGAAACATAACATTAAACTACCGGAAGACATTGCTGCAATGCTAACCCCGCCGCAGGCATAGCAACGAACAAAAAACTGCCCTTTTAGCAGATAGCTTGATGTTACAGAGAGTCAATCCGCAAAATCCGTGTAATCCGCGAATCAGACGGTTTCACAAAATTGAAATTGACAAGCGATCATATAATATGATATGATTTAACATAGAGGGAAAATAGAATAAAGTGTCCGAACAGCGGATTGCATGGAAGACTCAGCTTGCTAAGGATTTAAGAGGTGCCAAAAATGGAAAAATATGATGTCGCTCTGTCATTTGCCGGAGAAGATCGACAACACGCCAAGGCATTAGCAGATCTTCTTAAAAAAAACGGCTATTCGTGCTTTTACGATGAGAATGAACTAGCAAATCTTTGGGGCAAAAACCTCTATGATTATCTGTCATTGGTCTACAAAGACCGAGCGCGCTATTGTGTGATGTTCCTCTCTAAACACTACGAGCGAAAGTTATGGACAAACCATGAACGCCAACTTGCTCAAGCCAGGGCATTTCAGGAAAACCGTGAGTATATTTTGCCAGTTCGCCTTGACGATACAGAAATACCGGGAATTCCGCCGACAGTCGGATATCTGGATTTACGTTCAATGACTATTCAAGATGTCTATGAGGCTTTAGTAATGAAGTTATCGGGCACAACACCAAAAACAGCTGCAATGGACAGAACCAGTACCAGTGTCATTGAGAGAGACACAACCGAATATGTCTTGTTAGTCTCTGAAGATGGAAAGTCGTATTTCATGCCATTTCAAAATATCCGTTGGGATTCAACAGAAATTTCACTTGAATTGCTTCCAGAATCTCCCGAAGAAACTGCTTTTCTCCGTACTTTAAGAAGGCATATCAATGATGCATTTGCTAGGGATATTCGTATTGCACTTGCGCTCAGAGAAGATGCAGCGTGGGTAAAACCCCAGGAAATCACAGAAACTACATCCGGTTCGCAAATCGTTTGGAAAGTGGTTTTCATCGAAGAAAGACATAGACAAAATGGAGATCCTCTTGGTGAGGTCACTTTCGGATCCTTTACACCGGAAAAGATTGCGGTAGAACGCGCAAAACGGATTTTGCTTGATCAGAAATTAGGCAAACTCCCGGCAGACTTTCAGAACCAAACAGGAACCGTGGGATTGCTTAACGAAGCCACCTTAGAAATGTTCGTCCGTGGAGGGAACGGATTTCAAATTTCTGCATCACCCATTCCACCCTTGTACCGCTCTATTGGAAAAAGACAAGATCAATTTGAGAAGTTCGCCCGCTTACTGTCTATTCTGTATTTGAAACTTTCAAATACAGTTGAGGAGATACTTCAATTTGATTTGAAACTTTTGAATTCTAATCAGGTAGAAGTCAAATTTAAAGGACGGCGACGCAAACGGTTTGTGAGCGAGAACCCCTATATTTTTGAAGTTAGTGGCACCTGCCAACTCTCTGAATAACCGTCTTTTTGAAAACTCAAGACGCATTGTTGCTTAAATACAGCATTGATCTCAATCTATTTATCCGTTTCATCTATAGTAAAGTCAATAATTAAAGAGACATTTCAGTGATTGCAGAGACCACCCCCGCGTAGGGGCGAGGTTCCCTCGTCCGCTGTAAAGTGTCTCATTAATTCTGAAATCCACTATAAATTCAAACAAAGGCAAACTTGAATAGGAATAAATAATCATTTTGGAAGATAAAAATAACACCGTCGCTAAAAACCTAAACGAGTTTATAGAATGGGCAGCACAATTTGGTGACGGGCAATATCTATTTCGTGGTGTTTCAACGGAAAGTTATAAAATAGAAGCATCCGCTTACCGCCGTCTATCAGAAATTGACAGAAATAATCCGAGTAAACTACTCAAAATTAATAAGGATTTGATAGAAAAAGCACGAAGTTTGGGACATGATCAGAGGGATGGTCAACAATTATCTGATCTGGAGTTACTCGCAGAACTTCAACATTTCGGTGCAGCCACGTGTTTGATAGACTTTACGCGTAGTGCGTTGGTTGCTCTCTGGTTTGCCTGTCAGCAAGGTTCTCAAAGAGAAACGAACGGCAAAGTATACGCAGTCCGATACGACGATATGGTACGGTTGAAAACGGTTAATTCCGAATTGATAAACAAGGATATCGATTATTTTCTTCAACAAGACGGAAATGGTAGATATCCACTATATCAATGGCAGCCTAAACTTCAGAACAACCGTATCATTGCCCAGCAATCTGTCTTTGTATTCAGCGGTGCCCAAATTGAAACAAAAAATGAATGTGTCATTAATAAAAATAGCAAACAAGACATCCTAACATCTCTCAATAAAATATCAGGTATCACCGAAGCCAATATTTATCCTGATTTCGATGGATTCGCCCGCCTACATGCTCACAATAAATCTTACATTGAGCCCGATGCTCAGGACTATCTGCGACGCGGTATTGAAGCTGACCAAAATGATAATATAGATGATGCCATCGAATACTACACCGAAGTCATACGGTTAGATCCGCCAGACCCTTCCATTATTTCCGTAGCCCATTACAACCGTGGTGTTGCTTACTCGGAAAAAGGCGAAATAGAGCGTGCTATTGAAGACTGGGACCAAACTATACGACTCAATCCAGAATCCGCCGCCGCGTATAACAATCGTGGTTATGCTCACCGCCAAAAAGGCGAATTTGAACGCGCTATTGAAGATTATGATCGAGCCATACAGATCAAATCAGATAACGTTCTGTTTTACAACAATCGCGCTATAGCACTATTATACCTACAAGAATGGGAAAAAGCCAAAGCGGACTTGACGATTGCCAGAAATATGGGAGTGGATATCATTACATTGTTTCATAAATCATTTTCAAGCATCAAGGACTTTGAAGAAAAGCACGGTGTTGAAATGCCAAAGGACATCGAGGCCATGCTAACTCCCCCGTAGACATAACTGTAAACAAAACCCCCTACCAGCGGATCACTTGATGTTTTGGATTACCTGATGTTGCAGATTTCCAATCTTTATCATCTGTGTACGCCACTTAATCCGCGATTCAGACGGTAAAGAAACTGCCATTTAGGATACAAATCCTGACCCCACAAACCCACCTCTCTTCTGAACACGCAACTCGATGCCGCCGTTTCGCGTTTTCTATTGACAACTAAAAAGTTGTATATTACAATGCATATGAAATAAACTTGATAAATCTACTTTTTGTGTAGATTTTATAGGACTTACGCAGGATGCTCTTTTGTACCACAAACTTCCAGTTTGTGCTACCAGAACGCTATGTTTTC
>CAZURU010000220.1:0-8969 GCA_964623585.1 uncultured bacterium | reverse complement strand
GGATTTCGATCAGACACACGACCTGTGGGAAAATGGTGAGGAGATTTACCGAAATGGGGAATACTTTACTGAACTGATTACCGAATACGCAATAAGATATATACGAAAAGCTATTGAACAAGACAAACCTTTTTTCCTATATGTGCCGTATAACGCACCTCACTATCCAATGCATGCACCACAAGAATATGTGGACAGATTCCCTGATCTGCCGTGGGATAGGCAAATTATGGCTGCAATGTTGAGTGCTGTTGACGATAGTGTCGGTGAAGTTTTTGCCGAATTGGAACGGCAAGGGGTCGCTGAAAATACTTTCTCATATTTCCAAAGTGATAACGGACCATCGCGGGAAACACGAAATTGGTTGGACGGAACACAAGATCCATACTATGGCGGAAGCGCAGGCAAACTCAAAGGACATAAATTCAGTCTATATGAAGGCGGAATACGTTCACCCGGAATTATGCATTGGCCCAATGAAATTCCTCCTGGAAATGTTATACCGCAGTATGGTGCGGCAATGGATGTTTTTCCGACTTTTCTATCCGCTGCTGATGGAGACCTATCCAAATATGATGTGGATGGACTCAATCAAATACACGTAGTATGTGATGGTCAATTCACACCGCACAAAGATATTTATTGGGAAATGGGGAAACAGACTGCTATGCGACGCGATAAGTGGAAATTAGTCCTAAACGGCCAATTAGTGGAGGGCGCACCCCCCGAAGATGATGTGCACCTTGCTAACCTGGAAACCGATATGGGTGAAACAACAAACCTAAAAGATGAATTTCCTGAAATCACCGCTGAGTTGACTGAAGCAGCACAAACATGGCGGCAAGGTATTGAAGATTACTGGGAAGCACATAAGGAAGAACGCAACGGCACCACTGGATATGTCAAGAAGTAGACAAAAGAAACGAGCTATGTAATGGAACCTTTCAAGTTTGCATTTATCACGGATACACATCTATACCCAGATGCACAGCAGAACTTTGCAGGAGGGCTACAACAACAGCTAAACAGTCTCGCGCTATATGAAAAACTGATCGAACAATTGAACATCTATGATCCTGATTTTGTCGTCCATGGGGGCGATATAGTCTCTGGTGGACAGAGTTTTGATATGTCTGCAGAGGAATACGTAGCAGCTCTCAATACTGCGCAAGCTCTCGGTGAACGGTTAAATGCACCTTGCTATTATATTCCCGGCAACCACGACCTTGAACCCGAGACAGGTTCAAAAGTTCTCTACCTGGAACGATTCGGCATAAATGGCAGAGGGTCTACAAGTTTCGTCAAGGAGAATATTCGCTTTATCCTCATTGATGCACAAGAAGTACCAGAAGATTTGACTCATGGATATGTTAGCACGAATCAACTCGCTTGGATTGAACGTGAAATGAAAAAAGCTGCGGATTACGACGAAGAAATCATCTTCTTTTCGCATCAACTGCCTTTTCCAAACGTAGAATTCCAAGGGGTTGGATCAAGAATCGCGAACTCAGCAGAGATACTTGAAATCGTCGCACCCTTCGAGAAACAGATTTTAGCATTCTTCTGTGGACATCAACACCTAAATCGCGTCTTCAGAGAACAAGGGTTGTTATGCATTGTAACCTCTGGAATAATCTGTTATCCAATGATGTGGCGGCAGGTTAATGTTTATCCTGATACGATTAAGGTGATTTCTGTTCCAGTTGACCTACCTGACGTGCTTGCAGAATCAGAATCTGTTAATCCAGATAACAATCCATATCTTTCTGGACGTCCGCGAGATCGGGAATTTACTATCCCCCGTTACTATGGTGATCTGGGTAAGGAATAAAACACCAAAATAACGCAAATTGCAACCCATAACGTACCCTTTTTCGCTGGTACCTGACAACTGAAAAATAATTGACCTATGATCAAAGTTCAAAACCTGTCAAAAAACTACGGTCCATTTCAAGCATTGAAGGAAATATCCTTTAGTGTAGACAGGGGACAAATCGTCGGGTTTCTTGGTCCCAACGGAGCAGGAAAGACAACAACGATGCGGATACTGACCTGTTTCATGCCCGCAAGTAGCGGTAAAGTGACAATTGCAGAATACGATGTGTTCAAGCAATCGCGTGAAGTCCGGAAACGCATCGGATACCTTCCCGAAAATATCCCTTTATACACTGAAATGACCGTCTCAAAATATCTTACCTACATGGCTAAAATACGGGATGTCCCGCGCCATCAGATTAAGAATAAATTAGACATTGTCATAGAATCCTGCGGTTTAACTGAGCGGAGAAATCAGATAATCGATCAACTCTCCCGTGGATTCCGACAACGTGTCGGCTTAGCACAAGCGATGATACATGACCCGCAAGTTCTGATTCTTGATGAACCGACATCGGGGTTAGACCCCAGACAGATCGTTGAAATCAGAGAATTAATCAAAACGTTGGGTAAAGAACGAACCATACTCTTCAGCACACACATCCTTTCTGAAGCGAGCATGACGTGCGAAAGACTGCTCATCATCAGTAAAGGTAAAATCACAGGAGATGTGTCTTTATCAAATGGTAGAGCCATCTTAAATCAACCATCAAAAAATGGCGACTCGACTTCCGCTTCAAACAACATAGAAAAAGATGATACTTTAGTAACAACACTTGCAGTCAAGGTGGCTGGTGCTACAACTGATGAAGTATTAGATGTGCTCAAAGATATTCCTCAGGTAATTTCCGTTGAATATACCACTACAGATTCTGATGAAAAATTCCAAGTCTGTTACAATGCAGAGGTGGATATTCGAGCGCATATTGCAAAGTCTATCATTGAACAGGGATGGGACCTCCTTGAAATGCGTCCAGACGAAATGCGTTTGGAAGAATTGTTCCTTACTTTAACTTCTGAATCGTCTGTGTAAAAATGACACTACGTTGTCCAACCATAAAACTCACACTATTGTTACTGCTATTCAAACTTTTACCTTGACTTTTATTTTATATTTTGATAACATATTTTAAAGAAGAAATTAGTCAATCAGCAGTTGTTTTAAATGAATAGATATAATCTGAGAAACATCTGATGTGTCGTAAGACTCATTCATACAGTTTATGGCAAACGGCTTGTGAATTGAGTTTTCATGCAGTTTTGTGATTCCAGACAAATCAGATTCTGAACGAAGGAGATTTCATGTTGAATAAAAATATGGAGGCGAAACAGGTAGTGGCAGTCAGAAAAATCCTGTCTGAAGTGCCAGCAGTTTCCTCATATTCCCCCGTAACTGAGGCAGTGGATAGGGCGACAACGTTGGGGGAACAAAAAATAGCAGCGGCACTCACAAACGTCAGTTCAATGCCGCAATCCACAAATGTCTTTGCAAATCCTGTCTTACACAAAACCGCCGTAGACTGCGGAGAAACGCAAATCACACTTAATATCAGGAGTTTTGGGATTCGCGGCGTTGTCACAGAAAGTGAAATAATCGCCAACCGACTTTCACCCGCATATGTTATCTTTGCTGGACTCTTTGGACGAAAACCTGAAGAAGATTCTAATGGCGTAGATGAACAAGCCATCTTATCAGATCTAATAGACAAAAAGTTTTACCGTATTACCGAACTCCGAAGAGATGGGCTATCAGGAAACCAACGCATCATCAATCAGATCGCAGAATTCGTTAAATCCTTCCCAGATGCTGGACCTGAAGCAGTTATACAACACTTCTCTACACTTCGCAAACTTAGCATTCCACACCAGAAAGGGATTAAGGGAACGCGAAAACCGGGTGCTCTCTTGATGGAACTCATCAGCACACACATGGAGAACGTCGCATTGGGTACAATTTCAGTCTTCATGCGGCACCAACTGAGAGATAGCAGCGCATTGCATCCACAAGTTCTCGCGATGCGAGCAAATGACCTGATTGTTCAACACAAAAAAGACAAAAAAACAGCATTTCAAACATGTTACAGCCTCCTATTAGGTAGAGAAGCAACTTCTGTTGAAGCACATATTTTAGAACGGATGGGAGTAATACAGACTCATCACGGCTCCGCAGGATCAAACGTCGTCGCACGGTATCTTGCAACATTATACGCAGGGGCAGTCTCCGATTTCTTTGTCGCTTCACAGATGGCTTTAGATGGTGACCGACATTTCGGCGCAATACACGACATGACAGCATTTATTAATGAAATTGAACCTCTTCATTCTGACGCAAGAGAGACCGCAATTCGTGAAAGAATGCGCACAGCACTCCCAACATTCGGACATCCCATGATCGCCGCTGCCGGTAGATCCGATGAAATCCAGCAAGACCCAAGACCCGCAATATATTTCAACCCGTTCATTGAGGCTGTTGAAAATGGTGAAATTCAACTAAACGGTAGACAGAAAGAACGATTAGCAATCATGCAACGCCTCTATCAGATCGCTTTTGTTGAAGGAATTGTGCGACCCGGACGTGAAGACGAACCACCACTCCGACTAACGCCTAACACCGATTTCGGAGGATGGGCAGTTCAAGAAGGACTCGACATCTATGAAAGCGACAGAACATTTCTTACATATATCTTCCGTGGATTTGGATGGATTATGGATGCACGGGAACAACTCCAACTGAAGATTATCCGACCCATCATCCCCCCAGACCCTGAAATTATTCCTAAACCTTCCGACGATCTCACAATCTCAAACGAAGTCGTTGCTTTACACAACAAAATGGCAGGAACCGGGATATTTGATTGATTAACTTTTGCTGTCTCTACCTACCCAAAAAGTCAATGTGTAAAACTATTTTAAGAAGTGTTTGAGTGAACCAGAGAGGAATCCCAGTGATTGAATTTGAACAATTGACAATCCCAACAGCGGGTGAAATAATAGAATCTGCAGATGGACAAAAGGTTGTTCCTGATAATCCGATTATCCCTGTCATTGAAGGTGACGGTATCGGACGAGACATTATGAAAACAACCCGACATGTCGTTGATGCCGCTGTCCAAACTGCTTATGATGAAAAAAGAAAAATCGTTTGGTTTGATGTATACGCCGGTGAAAACGCCAAAGCAAAATATGACGAATGGCTACCGCAAGATACATTCAATGCAATTGAACATTTCAAAGTTGCATTGAAAGGTCCATTAACAACGCCTGTCGGTGGTGGTTTTCGCAGCTTGAATGTGACACTGCGACAAGTTCTTGAACTCTATGCTTGTGTACGACCTGTTCGCTATTTTCAAGGGGTCCCCGCTCCCGTTACACACCCAGAAAAGATGGACGTTGTCATCTTTCGTGAGAATACCGAAGATGTTTACGCAGGGATTGAGTGGGAACAAGGAACACCAGAAGTTAAAAAGGTTATTGATCTGCTTCGCACAGAAATGGGAGTGGAAATACGCGAAGACTCCGGTGTCGGCATTAAACCCATTAGTATCTTTGGCACAAAACGTCTTGCACGGATGGCTATTCAATACGCAATAGACCACAACAGAAGCAGTGTCACCTTTGTCCACAAAGGCAATATCATGAAGTTTACTGAGGGAGCATTCTGTGCCTGGGGATATGAACTCGCTAAAGAAGAGTTTGCCGATACAACAATCACGGAAGCAGAACTCTATGACGAATATGATGGAAATGTCCCCGAAGGTAAAATCGTCATAAATGACAGGATTGCAGACAGCATGCTACAGCAGATATTGACACGAACAGATGAATACGATGTGATTGTTACACCAAATTTAAATGGTGACTATCTGTCGGATGCAGCGGCAGCCCAAGTCGGTGGCATCGGCATGGCACCGGGTGGAAATCTCAACGATGAAGTTGCACTCTTTGAAGCAACACACGGCACCGCTCCGAAATATGCTGATCTGGATGTTGTCAATCCAAGTTCACTTATCCTTTCGGCAGTGATGATGTTAGAGCATCTCGGTTGGCAAGAAGCCGCAGATCTGATTACCGCTGGACTTGAGAAGACAATTCTCCAAAAAAAGGTAACCTACGATTTAGAAAGATTGATGGAGGGTGCGACTAAAGTCCGCACATCTGAATACGGTGATGCAATTGTTGAAAACTTTCAGTAAAAACATTCTATTCCGGTTTACAAGGGAAAAGCAGATGTCATTAAAAACTAAAATTATACTGAGTTTAGGTCTGTTAGCTGGCATCGGTTTTTTGATGGTGTATGTAATATATTATCTTCACAAACGCATTTTGGAAGAAGTCATTGCAATACGTGAGCATATTGAGAGGTAGGTTTTCTTAGTATATACGCACTATATATGCAACGGAGCAAATCAAAAAAGCGGAATTTGAAAATACAACCCTATCAACGACCACGGATTCACAAAATGTCGGATAATTTACAATTACCACTCAATTTTGATAAAGACAGTGCGTTAAGCAATCTCCTACCGCCTGAAGGCTATAAAGGGTTTGCGGGTTTCCACAAATATTGGGGTAAAAAACCTATTGAGGTGTGGCGGTTTCTGATAGGAAATTTAACATCACCCGATGTTATTGTTTTAGACCCTTTTCTCGGATCAGGACTTATAGCTAAAGAATGTGTTAATCGCAATTGCAGATTTATCGGTTTTGATGTTAACCCAATTAGTATTGAATTAACGAAACTTTATCTATCTCCGCCAGATTACACAGATTTAGGCAAAGCAATTTATGGAATTGAGAAAACCGTGAAGCCACGCATCAATTCTATGTATCAATTGTCTGATGGAAATATAGCCTCACATTTATTATGGGACGATGACCAGATAACACGAGTTTGGACTAAACGCGGAAGGAAAAGGGTAGAACTCAACCCAACAAGATTAGAACTTGAGAATTTTCAAGGTGTTGAAGAATACCAACCTAAAAGGGTAAGAGAACTTCGGGTGTTTGACAATACAAGGATAAATTCAAAAAAAACGTTTACAATCAATCAGTTATTTACGTCTCGAGCATTAAGAGCAATTGACATAATCAAAGAGGAAATTGATCAGTTTGCTGGTAGTTTAAAGAGAGCATTGCATCTTATATTGTCTGCATCCGCGGGACAGATGTCAAACATGGTTTTTGCTGTCTCAAACAGAGGTAAAACCAAGGGAATTGAGACAGATAAAATTGAGGTGGGGAGTTGGGTTGTTGGTTATTGGTGCCCTGCACAACATTTTGAAATAAACGCTTGGAATTGTTATGCAACCAAAGCTAACAAGTTATTGAAAGCGGTTGAGGAGGACAGATATACAAAGACAGGTGCAATTCCAGTTTCTCTGCATGAGTTCCAAAATAAGGAAAAAGCTGTTTGTGTTCAACAAGGGGATTCTGAACAATTTCTAAAATCTATTCCGACAGAATCAATAAAAGTTATCTTAACTGATCCACCTCACGGGGATAGGATTCCGTACTTAGAACTCAGCGAGATGTGGAACAGCATCATTGGACTTGATTCAAACTATCAAGAGGAACTTGTGGTTTCAAATGCAAAGGAGCGAGGCAAAGATATAGAAACCTATAACAAGAAATTATCCTCAATTTTTTATCAATGCTCCCGCGTTCTAAAAAAGGATGGATTTTTGGCAATTATGTTTAATGCAAGAACTGATTGTCATTGGCAATGTCTCAGTGATTTAGAGACGACTACGGGACTTGTATATATCGGATGTTACCCGAGTGTATATTCAGCTGGGTCAGTTCTCCAAGATAATAGAAAAGGTGGATTAAAAACAGATTATGTTTTGTTGTATGGAAAACAGATTAACGAGAAAAACCGCGCCAAAACCATAGAGACTTTTAGCAATGTAAAAGGTTGGACAACGCGTTATCCTAAAGAAAGTGATTGAAAATGTTGGATTTTAATACTGCTGTAAGTCTGTTCAAGGACGATAAAATTCATGAGATCTCCGCAACAGACGAAGGAATGCGGTTTTTGAAACTCCGTTCACTTTCACGAAAAGAGCATCTCGATTATCTGGAAAAAGTAGATATAGATGTTGGTTTTCAAATTGACTTTGATTGGTATGGAGAAACATACACAACTGAAGCGGATGTAATCTATGTTATTAAGCAATAAGATAAAAAAATCTGATACAAAACGGAGGAAGAAGTGGCAAGAAAAAAAATAAGTGTAATAGGCGCAGGAAACGTCGGGGCAACAGCAGCATTCCTAATCGCACAAAAGCAACTCGGCGATGTCGTCATGATTGACATCGTTGATGGTGTCCCACAAGGTAAAGCATTAGACATGGCAGAGATGGGACCAGTAGAACTGTTTGACGCATCAATTAGCGGCGACCTTGACTATTCCGCAACCGCAGCCTCAGACTTAGTCATTATCACATCGGGTTCCCCACGCAAACCGGGGATGACACGCGAAGACCTATTGCAGACAAATGCTAAAATCGTAGGCAGCGTCACAGAGAATGTGGTGAAACATTCACCAGACACTATTATTGTGATGCTCACCAACCCACTTGACATTATGACCTATCACGCGTGGAAGGTATCAGGATTTCCTTCACACCGAGTCGTCGGACAAGCAGGTGTATTGGATTCAGCACGGTTCCGCTATTTTATCTCACTGGAACTTGGTGTATCGGTAGAAGACATCCATGCACTCGTGCTTGGCGGACACGGTGATACGATGGTGCCATTGCCACGTTATACTACCGTCAACGGTATCCCAATCCCACAACTGATAACAAATGAACGAATTGAAGCGATGGCGCAGCGCACCCGCGATGGTGGTGCTGAAGTCGTAAATCTCCTCAAAACAAGCGGATACTACGCAGCAGGGGCATCATTAGCACAGATGGCAGAAGCAATCGTTTTGGATAAGAAGCGACTACTGCCGTGTTCAGCACATCTTACAGGACAGTACGGTATCATTGACCTTTATATCGGTGTTCCAATTAAACTCGGTGCAAATGGCGTTGAAGATATAATTGAGATTGACTTGACAGATGATGAGTTAAATGCTTTGCAAACAT
>CAZURU010000219.1:0-9028 GCA_964623585.1 uncultured bacterium | reverse complement strand
ATAATTTCAAAAGGATAACCATTTTTGTTTAGAGAATTTCAAAGATGCTACTCTTCCAGCTTCACATGCTGCATCACTTAGAGAATCCGTGACGATGCATGAATTAGAAGCTTTAGACCAACATGCTAAAGGTGTATTCTCAATTAAGAACTATTTGGGTGGGGAATATCATTTGACAGCTGATGAGGTATATTGGGAAGATGGTAAATTGGTTATACAAGAATCAAAGAATAGCAGTAGAAAAAAATTCCCATCTAAAAATGACATTAAAGATGGATTATTCAAACTAATACTCTTCGCAAATTTAACACATGTCGAAGTAGGGAAAAGAACTAACGTCCAATTCAGTGTCAGACTGAAACTGACAGGAGATTTTATTGGAACTTTACATTTACCTAACGATAGGAAAAATATAGATCGTTTTTGTATAGAAAACCAATTAACACAGACACAGCAAAATACGATAGAATTACTCAATCGTGAATCTAGTGAAAATGAAAACTTAGGGGTATGGATCACAAAATACAAGTATCAACAATAGGACAACATGAACAAATTAGCAAAAAGTCCTCTACGATATCCAGGTGGAAAATCAAGAGCACTGAAGCAGATTATTCCACTCCTACCTCCAAATATAAAAGAATATCGAGAACCTTTCGTTGGTGGAGGTTCTGTCTTTTTTGCAATTCGTAGCATTTTTCAGAATCACATAGATGCCTATTGGATAAATGACCTAAATTATGACCTATATTGTTTTTGGAAACATACGCGCGACAATGTTGATGATTTAGTAGAATCTATAGGTAAAATTAAAAGAGAATATAAGAACGGAAGGATTCTGTTTAATGAATTAACAAAAGACAAAGATTTATTATTAGCAGATAGAGGGATGCTTCCTGAATTTGAAAGGGCAGTACGTTTCTTTATCCTAAACAGAATTTCTTTTTCTGGAATAGTTGATTCGGGAGGATATTCTCAAGCTGCCTATGATAAACGATTTACAGACTCTTCTATTGAAAGAGTAAAAATGATTTCTCAATATCTAACGAAGGTACATATAAACTGTGAAGATTACCCCGATCTTCTCTTTCAAGAAGGTAAGAATGTATTTATCTTTCTTGACCCGCCGTATTGGAAAACCACAGAATCCAAATTGTATGGTACAAGAGGAACGCTACATACTACATTTGACCACGAAAGATTTGCAGAGAATATGAAAAAGTGTTCTCATCAGTGGTTGATTACTTACGACGATTCCCCAGTGATTCGAGAACTTTTTGATTTTGCAGATATTTGTGAATGGACTTTGCAGTATGGCATGAACAATTTTATGAAAGATAATGCAGCAAAAGGAAATGAACTGTTCATTAAAAATTACTGAGTTAGTACTTACGCAGACTGAGCTTTTGTAGCAGAAAAAGGTACAATCAGGGATGAATGTGCTACAGCAATTAGTAAATTTCATGCTATGAGATACGATCATCCCAAAAACTTTACATACCCTCCTTACATATCTATATTGAAAAATCCCCCATCAACTGTTATAATATATACACTTACCGATCTTGAAGAACGAGGGCAATTACAATATAGGAGAAGATTATGCATCAAAAGAGGTCAAGAACCCGCTCCATAAACGCGTTATTGATTGCTGCTATCCTACATATCTGGTTAGCACTATTCCTAACGTTTTTCTATTATACACAACTCAGTTATGAGATTGATGATGTTATCGGTTTAGATCTTGTTAACCTGGATAATCCTGATCAATTGCACCGTCGAACAAAAAGACCACTAAAGAAACAGACTTTGACCAAAGAATTATCAAAAACCATCTCAGAACACAGACCAAAGCATATTGAACAGACTGCTTCACCACATCCAATAGATGAAACACTCCGACCTTCAGAACAGGCATTAATGCACCACGCATCAGAAATAGTGTCAGATACAGCCACCGATCTAACAGATATTACAACACAAGCCAAACATTTAGACAGAGAGTCAGCAGCATTACCAAAATCTGTATCCAGTCCCTACGATATTTCACCTGGTAAAGGTAAAGAGAGTCTTAGACAGAGAGTGAAGGGTGATGGAAAAAGTGGTATACATAGAATTAAGTCTACGGGTACAGCAGATATTGGAAGTATCGGTGATGGATTCGGAATCGAAGGCGACGGTAAAAAAGGGACCGGGAAAGGAAAATCTGACCCTATCGGAGACGCATTGAAAGAGATCGCTAACCACATCGTTGCATCACGAACACTAGACAAAGTCAATGTTGTTTTCGTGTTAGACACAAGTGCAAGCATGCGTGACAACATACAGCAGGTTGCAAAAAATCTTTATACAATGACAGATGCATTTGATCTGGCAAGTGTTGAATACCATTTTGGTATGTCTGAATTCAGTGTACGACAAGAGGGACAGGAACTATTGACAAAAGCACTCATGCCAGATGTTGCTTTGTTAAGGAAACGGATGCAAGGGGTTCGACTCAGTGGGGACGAAAATGCATTAGATGCATTATTAGAAACGGTAAATTTCATAGATTTCCATGCGGATGCAGATAAACATCTGATCTTAGTCACAGATGAACCTGCGACAACCAGCTTAAGAACACATAACAGTACGCAGACACAACGAGAGAAAGTTATTGATGAAGCACAATTTCAGGAAATACGGGTCAACATACTCGGTTTCGCTGAACCTTATCAACAGAAACTCGCTGAGGTTACAGGGGGTGTATGGCAACAAATTCCCGGCAGTGAATATAATCCCGCTTCATTGCCATCCAACCGTGCTGGAAACCAAAAACTTCTCAAAACCTTCCGTGAAATTGCTACAAGTATACGCAAGAGCGGTAACACCCCAACGGTACAAATTGCGTTATACTTTGAAGTGGCGATACAGGATGGAGAGAATCCAATCAAAAGGATTCAAGAAGAATTTGATACACATGGGGTTGTTTTAAAAGCAGAATCCTTCAAGGCTGAATACAATGAACTTCTAGGACAAGATAAGAAAAATCTGCTCATAATTACCGACTATAGCCACGGACAACTCTATGCAATGCAAATTGAGGATGACAAAATCTCTGTTTATTCAGGTGAACATCCAAAAAATTGGACTTTGGCTCCAAAACTTATTGCTAATTCATATCAACAAACTAACAAGTGGTTCATCAATGATGAACTGAATAAACAGACATATACTTTCATTAAAGCAAAAGAAACATTAGCTGTATATATGGGTGGACAACCGGGGAATACACAGAGAGCTAATACAGAATCAATAGTTGACATTGTAGTTATGTTAGACTATAGCAGAAGTATGGGGGGTAAATCTCAAGCAGTCATGCTCGGATTAAGTACCCTAATTGGACGACTATCCATTTTTCCGATGAAATATCGTATCGGCCTCTTGCGATTCGCAGTAGCAAAGGACGCAATTAAGTCTGTAGACGGCGTAGACATCGCTCAGATGCCGATTAATGAAGTCATCATAGAAAGTCTTATGGAAGACCCATTCGGTGGAGATGAACATCTGTTAGATGCTATCGTAAAAGGGTTACCCCAGGTACAGTTCAGTCCTTATGCAAAGAGATTTTTGCTTGTTCTTACTGACGAACCTACAACCGGCACCCAAACAGAGGAGAAAGCAATGGAAGTATGTCAATCCTTAGGTATTACTGCATACATTATTGGGTATCCTGACGAGAACGATTTCCAGACGACTCTAGCTGTTGAAACCGGAGGAGTTTTTCATACAATGCCGAAACATCTGGATAAGGCATACCCAAATCAATAAGAAAGAGGAGTTTTATGACCATATCAAGTTCAGACAAACATAGAGAAATAGCAGCTGAGGAAGGTCCTGTTTCGGTTGCTATCGTAACTGTAAGCGATTCGCGTACACCCGAAACAGACACGAATGCAGCATTCTTACGCGAACAACTGGATCACGGAAACAACGCAGTAGTTGCATATCAGATCATTAAGGACGAACCTGACCAAGTAGAAGACATGTTGGACAGGATGGCTGCCAGTGATGCACAGATCATTATATTTAATGGAGGCACTGGGATCGCACCACGGGACACTACCTTTGATGTACTAAACCGCAAATTGGAGAAAACGTTGCCAGGTTTTGGTGAACTATTTCGTATGTTTAGTTATGACCAAGTTGGTGCAGCCGCAAAGCTCTCACGTGCTACTGCAGGAGTCTATCAGGGTACGGTTGTCATATCAACTCCTGGTTCAAACGCAGCAGTCCGATTAGCATGGGAGAAACTTATCGGACCCGAATTACAGCACCTTGCCTGGGAGGTCGGGCGTTAATCACTTTCAAAAAGTATTACAATATCTCACGCGTAAAAGTATAGGCATGTCTTAACCACGACGCATAATAGATCCCGTATGCATAACAGAAATAGACGAGTTTTAGTCCAATAATCGTGATAAGACATAAGCAAAAAACAGCTACAATACAATAATCCAGGATTTTCATCTCCGAAGTCTTAATCTGCATCTGGTCAGATGTACTCTCAGTAGAGAAACCTCTGCTCTGAACAGATTCACCAAGATGGGTGGCTTGTCGTATAATGCCAGCTAAAATCGGACGGAAACTATTGATTATACCGTTGATAGATGCAAAGATATTCAATCGTATATACCGAAACCCACGCAATCGCTGCGACCGAATAACTGCTGCTGTTTCCTCCACAATTACGGGTATAAATCTGAGTGCTGTTGTCACCATAAACGCGAGCGTACCTGGAATTCTGAGTTTCATCAATGCAACAAGTAGTTCTCTCGATTGTGTTGTCCAAATGATATAACAACCGATGACAAGTGTCGTATTGAATCTTAAGGATTGTACAACACCGTGAAAAATACCTTCTCTATAGACATTAATCCCTCCTGTCAGTTCTCCTAAGACAGGAAAATCTGAAGGAACAAGTGTAAAAAGAATCGTACGTGGAAACTCGTTGTAGAATATCCCCTGACTATAGAGCAATCCCCACGTTGTAAACAGAAGAAACAACAATAATAGTCTAATCTGTTTCAGTGTTGGAGAAGAAACTGCAATTAATAGCAGACTGAACAGAAAACAGATAAATAACGAAAGTGGACTATCCAATAGAATGACCAAACATCCACAGAGAATCATTATGAATATTTTTGTTCTGGCGTTTAATCCAGGCATTGTTGATACCATTTTAAAATGACATTTTAAAATGCAAGAGAAGCGTCTCTTAGTAATGTGTCGTCTGAGAAAGCAGTTGCAGGTTTTCCATCAAATATCATCTCGCCATCTTTCAGTAGCAGGATCCGGTCAGCGTATTTCTCGGCAAGTTCTTGATGGTGTGTAGCAAAAACAAGAGTCCTTTTTTCTTGCTGTCCACCCTGATAAAGTTCATCCATTAAACGATGGAGGTTCTGTAAATCCTGTCCGGACGTCGGTTCATCAAGCAATAGTAGCTTAGGTCTAAGAGAAGCAGCAGCTGCTACAGCAGTTCGTTGTCTCTGTCCACGTGAAAGTGAATGTGGCGCATCATCTGCTAACTCTATTAGCATGAAACTATCTATGGCATCCTCAACTGTGTTATGAATATCCTCTTTTGTGAGTTTAAGATTTTTAGGTCCAAATGCAATCTCATTCTTCACAGTGGATGCTTGTAATAAAAGGTCCGGATTCTGAAAGACGATACCGACTGTTCCTGCTAAATGTTTCAGTTTGAGTTTCTTTGAATCCCTACCGACTATTGTCACTTCCCCCTCAGTTGGTTCCCCTATTGGTTGAAGTAACCCACCCATAAGATTCAATAGAGTCGTTTTACCTGAACCATTAGCACCCATAACCGCTATAATCTCTCCTTCAGAGATTTGAAGATTCATTCGTTTCACTGCATCCTTTTTACTTTCTGGATAACGATAACTGATGTTTCTAAGGTTCAGCAGTTGATTTCCTGGCTTAGTGGACCGGGTTTTGTATGTATTCTCGTTTCCCTTTTGTGAATTCGAATCTGGAATTTCCACACCTAAACGCAGAAAAGGTTCAGTGTCCTGAAACGCAGAGGACCTTGGTAGGTCTAAACAGATTTGACCTTTCTGCATGAGACACACTCGATTACACAAATGTTCCACCTTTTTAACGCTATGCGTAGCAAAGACAACTGTAACCCCCAATTCAGTATTCAGATATTCAACTATTTCTAAGATGCTATGTGTTGCCTTTGGATCAAGATGGCTGGTGGGTTCATCAAGTAGGAGGACTTGTGGTGTCATCGATAAAATCGACGCAAGTGCTACACGTTGTTTTTCACCATTGGAAAGTTCTGTGATGAGTCTGTTCTCAGAGCCTTTCAAACCAACTTGCTCCAGTGCGAGCGTTATTCTATCACTGATAGCATCTACTGGTACACCAATGTTTTCAAGACCAAACGCAATCTCATCTTCAACTGTCGTACAGAAGAGTTGATATTCGGGGTTTTGAAAAAGAAATCCAACCTGTTTACATGTTCTGGATATAGACTGTGTTGCAACATTTTGATTATCAACAGTGACAGAACCAGAGAGTGTACCTGCAGAGGAATGCGGGATCAGTCCATTGATGGTCCGCAGTAATGTCGTCTTACCACACCCCGTAGGTCCTGTTAATAGAACAAAGTCACCTGCAGATATATCTACATCAATACCATTGAGCGTAGCATCAGTACGACTGGGATAGGTGAAGAAGAGATTTTTAATCTGAATTGGCACCATAATCTAAGATGATTGCCATCAGTTGCACTGGAGTTCTTCAAAGGGTATTGGCAAAGAACCGAAGAGTTGTTCAATATGATGCTTAATTGACTCTTGGAAAACTTCTAAAGTATCTTGAATATTCTGCTTAAGATCAGTGTGAAGTTGTGCTTGTTGTGAACTGACTCGTTCATAGAGCGTGCGTAAGTATGCTTGTAATTCAGCGATTTTCTCACTTTGCAATTTAGCGAAAGCTGCAACTGCATTCTTAAACGCTGCAAATTCAGCTTCTAAATATACATCAAAAAAAGATTTCTGAAAACTTGTAAGTGCATTGTAGGCTGCATAGCGAAAATCTCTGTGAATTGATTCATACTCAGATTTAACTCGCTTACTTAGTGATTGTATATATTGCTGTATTTCCTGCATACTGTCATCATTCTTTTCAGCGAATTGTTTGATCTTCTCTCTAAAAGACGTAATTTCTGCATTCAAGAAAGATCTAAAATCTTCAACTGCGACTGTGTGTCGTGTGATTTTCTCTAAATGGTAACCCATCACAGCTAAACGGACAGCTTCGGGGAACATTCTGCGATCAAATTTCAGAACTTTCATAAGGAATTTCATGTATTCGAATCCCTGTTTTGAGAACATCTGCCTCTTAATAGACATCATAAAAGCACGAATTTCTTCTTTACCTATAGACCGAACATTGTGTTGTGTATATGGTATGTGTTTGAGCATTCTATAACATCTTTCAAAATAATTCTTCAATGTTGGGTCATACAGTGTTGAAATCACCCGTCTGTACTCATCAATCAGTTTATCGCGCTGCATTTCTGGCACAAAATTCAGGGTCATATCGGTATTATTACCGCTTGATGCGTCAAGTAATCTATTTTCCATTTTCAGACGGTGCCATAGGTCAGTTTCTTTTAGAGCTGTGAGTAAACCCGCCATCGCCATCGGAATACCCGCTTCTTGGATGAAATCTATATGTGAATCAAACTCGGTATCACCATCAAGCCCAATAATGAAACCACCGGTGACCTCTATTCCCTTATGTTGAATCTTTCTAATTGCTTGCAGTAAGTAACTGCCTGCGTCTTCATCTTTGCTTGTATTCTGTCCTTTTGAGGTAGTGATAAGTGCATCTTCGTTAGGTGATTCAATTCCAAGGAAGACCATGTTAAAACCTGCCGATCTCATTGCATCTAACATTTCAGGAATTTCAACAAGGTTTACACTTGCTTCCGTATATAACGTGTATGGAAACTCGCGTTCCTCTTGCCAGGTTTTTACTGCTGGCAGCAAGCGCATTGCGTCTCGCTTGTTCCCGATAAAATTATCATCAACAACAAACATCGCCCCCTTCCATCCAAGTTTATACAGCATCTCAAATTCAGTTAGCATTTGTTCGTTGCTCTTGGTTCTCGGCACACGTCCGAACAGTTTGGTAATATCACAGAATTCACAATTAAAGGGGCACCCACGAGAAAACTGCAATGCCATGGAACCGTAAGCACTTAAGTTAATCAGGTCATATCTTGGAGGCGGAGTTTTCGTTATATCTGGCTTACGTTTCTCTTTGTAGACTTCATCTGCAGAACCACTTTCAAAATCGGTCAAAAAATCTTCAAAAATCTCCTCAACTTCACCGAATAAGAAATGGTTCACGGTGCCATCACACTCTTCCTTAATATTGTCATAGTAGGATGTAGGATGCGGTCCACCTGCAATTATGGGGACATTTGTCTGATTGCAGCGTTCTACGACATCGTATAGTGATTCTTTCTGTACAATCATTGTTGATGTTAAAGCAACATCTGCCCACGCCAGATGTGTATCTGTCAACGCTTCAACGTTCATATCTACGACTTTCAGGTTGTAATTGTCAGGAAACATCCCCGCAATAGTCAACAGTCCAAGTGGTGGCATTGAAGATTTCTTGCCAAGAAAATCTAAGGCATACTTAAATCCCCAATAAGATGGTGGGAACTCTGGATAAACTAATAGTGCATTTTGCATAATTATGCTTTTAACTCCTTAAGGCAAAACAACTTGCCCAACTCAACAATAAGAAAAAATGTATGCTACACTTAATAATGATACTATATTATAGTTCTCATGTCAAGTATATTCATTCTACATTCCATCCAATACAATATACAATAAAATATACAATAATTGTTGACTTAAAATGCAAGTTCGCGTATACTTTAATTTGATTTATCACTCCCCCGTGTCAAGACACCGAAGCTTTAGCTCGGTGATGTAGACAC
>CAZURU010000218.1:0-9037 GCA_964623585.1 uncultured bacterium | reverse complement strand
GGCACTCTCCGTGTGCCATCTCTTCTGAAAAAGATGACAAAATCTTTACACACCCGTCGCACCATGTGCAAGCAGCGACAAGCATCGGGACATTCCCAATGCAACAACAAAAGCTCACGAAGAGACACCTTGCCGAGACAAAGCGCGCGAGCACAAAAATACTGCCAGGTTCTAAATCCGGCAAATAGGAAATTATTAAGTGAAATATTAACGATTGTGAATTCGGGGAGAGGGGTACTAACTTAGGGTGACAAAATACTTACACACCTGCCCATCTGTCCATAATATCTGTTTGTATTTCTAACCTATATGTGATATAATTCTAAATATCATTTACAAGGAGGCTTATGATGGCAAAAATTAATACACTTGTCTTTGCTGGTGGTGCAATACATGACTGGAAAGGCTGCAGTGAAGAAATCGTTAAAGTCCTATCTCAACGAGATGAGTTTGAGATAACTAAAGTTGAGGACGACCTTGACGCTCTGGTTGCCCCAAACTTAGATCCCTACGACCTAATCGTCTTCTACTATACCGTCGGTGAAATCTCTGATGCACAGAAAAATGGTTTGCTGAACTATGTAGCATCCGGAAAAGGATATGTCGGCATTCATTCAGCGGCTGATTCTTTCCGTGGCTGTCCTGAATATCGGTCAATGGTCGGTGGTTATTTCGTTACACACCCGCGCTATCGAGACTATCAGGTTAGCATAGCTGATAGTGAACATGAAATCACACAAGGACTTGATGAATTTGTCGTGACTGACGAACAATATATCCTTGACTTTGACCCACGAAATCATGTATTGGCAACAGCACTGTGGAAAGGTGATGCCATGCCAGTTGCATGGACGAAAAACTGGGGACAAGGAAAGGTATTCTATCTTGCACTCGGACACAATCCTGAAGCGTGTAAGCATGATATGTTCAGTACACTGCTACAACGCGGTGCAATATGGGCAGGCACCAATGGTGGCGAATAGTTCCAACCTGAAAAACAGTGATGTATAGATGGATACGCAATTCATCTATACATCAGATACGCTTCCTATCGGAAAATGAAGCAGAGAATCACAGATATTATACCCCATCCTCAACTTCACTCACATCAACAACTCTATCTGAATCAGAAGCCCGCAATTGTAATTCATACCAGTCTTGTTGAAAAATTTGGTCTGAGAATCGGCTTACAGATAGAAGCAAATGTCATTGAAATGATAATAACTGCTGATGAGGAGATGAAAGCAAAGAACTATGCACTACGAGTGCTCCGTGAAGAAATCTACAGTAAAACACAAATGACACAACAACTGCAAGCACAAGGATACGACGAGAATACTGTCAAGACTATCATCACGGAATTAATACAGTCAGGACATATACGGGATAAGCAGTTTGCAGAAAAATGGATACAAAAAAGACTTAGAACAAATCCACGGGGTAAGGCTCTACTAAAGCAGGAATTGATCAATAAAGGCGTAGACAGAGATACTGCAGAAATGGCTATTGATGAAGTTAAGATGGAAGAGGAAGAAGCGTTAGCACTACAAATAGCAGAGAAACAAGCACGACATTACAAGAACTTACCGATTCATACCGCAAGACGACGATTACACGGATACTTGGCAAGACGCGGTTATGAAGCGGATGTTATCTTACGCATCATCCAGCGGTTATTCTGAAACAGAATTAACTTGCACGAAATACTTTTGTCTTGACTTCTCTGACAATATAAACTATAATTGCTTTTTTGAGGGAAGGTTTATCAATATGACGTCAAACGAAATAAGAGCAAGTTTCTTAGAATACTTCAAGAAAAATGGACATACAATTGTTCCAAGTGCTTCGTTGATTCCGGCAGACGATCCAACGCTGCTTTTTACCAATGCAGGTATGAACCAGTTTAAGGATGTCTTTCTCGGTATCGGACAACGCGAATATACACGAGCAGTTGACACACAAAAATGTTTGCGCGTAAGTGGAAAGCATAACGACCTTGAAGAGGTCGGAATTTCTCCCAGCCACCATACATTCTTTGAAATGCTCGGAAACTGGTCATTTGGTGATTATTACAAGCAGGAAGCAATTGCATTCGCATGGAAATTAGTAACGGAATTATGGAAACTTCCACAAGAACTGCTGTGGGCAACTGTGCATATTGAAGACGATGAAGCTGAAAAGTTGTGGCTTCAAGAAACAGACCTACCCCTAACGCGAATCCGACGATGTGATAAGGATAACTTTTGGGAAATGGGGGAAACGGGGCCCTGTGGACCGTGCAGCGAACTATTTATTGATTTAGGCGTAGACGATTACCCTGAAACTGAAAACGACCCTGAGACAGGACCAAACACAACTGATCGTTTTCTTGAATTCTGGAATCTGGTATTCATTCAATACAATCGAGACCAAAGCGGAGAACTTCACCCTCTACCTGCTACTCACGTAGATACAGGCATGGGGTTTGAGAGAATTACATCCATCTTACAAGATGTTGATTCTAACTATAAAACAGACCTATTCACACCGCTGTTAGATACAATTTCGGATATGTCAGGAACGGACTACTCACACGACATTGAAGGTATGCCACATAGGGTTATCGCTGACCACATCCGATGTCTGACTTTTGCAATAGGCGATGGTGTGATGCCTTCTAACGATGGACGTGGTTATGTAATCCGTAGGATCCTACGTCGGGCAGTACTTTATGGCAAGAAATTAAATATGGATGAACCCTTCATTTATCGACTTGTGGATAAAGTCATTGACCTATTAGGGGATGTATTCACAGATGTTCAGCCAAGACGAGAGTTTATTTCACGAACAGTTCAAGCAGAGGAAAACCGATTCCATCAAACACTTTCACGCGGTCTGGATATGCTTGAACAGTCAGTTGATAAACTTAAGACTACAGATGAAACTGAACTAACTGGAGAACGGGCTTTCAAGTTATACGATACTTATGGATTTCCCCTTGATTTAACACAGTTGCTGACACGTGAACAGGGTATCACAGTAGATACAATCGGTTTTGAGACAAGTATGGAACAACAACGTGCACGTGGGCGCGCAGCATGGCAAGATACCAGTAGTGGAACGAAAGATGATGAAATCGCCATCTACGCAGAAATACTAAAAGAGACCGGCAGTACAGAATTTGTCGGATACACTGAACAGTGTGTTGAAGCAGAAATAGTCGCATTGATAGTAGGGTCTGAATCGGTCGCAAGAGCCAAAAAAGACGATGAAGTTTCGATTCTTCTCAATCGCACGCCATTCTATGGAGAAGCTGGAGGACAAATAGGGGATATAGGTTTCCTAGAATGTCCTAACGCGAAAGTTGTAATACTTGATACCATTAAACCATCACCAGATTTAATTGTCCACAAATGTAGAGTCAACGCAGGTGAAATATCTCCGTTTATAAAGGTTAACGCACAGATTGACATCAATCGTCGCAATGCTATTGCAGTAAGTCATACTGCTACCCATCTGCTTCACAGTGGGTTAAGAGAAGTGCTTGGTACACATGTTGCACAAGCAGGTTCACTCGTCCAAGACGGTAGAATAAGATTTGATTTCAACCACTATGAAGCGGTTTCTGATGCACAACTTCAGGACATTGAGATATTTATCAATGAGAAGGTCCGCAGCAATGATGATCTTGTAACGAATGAAATGCCTTTAGAAAAAGCGAAAGCAGAAGGCGCATTGGCATTTTTTGGCGATAAGTATGCTGACAACGTGCGTGTTGTCCGCGCAGGTGACTATAGCATTGAGTTGTGTGGCGGCACACATGTTAACGCTACAGGTGAGATTGGTTATGTAAAATTGATGCGTGAGAGTAGTATCGCAGCAGGTGTGCGTCGGATCGAAGCACTTACAGGCAGTGCTGCTATAAAAACCGGTCAAGATGACGAGGTATTACTCACAGATATTGCAAATATATTAAAAGCACCTAAACAGGATTTGACTGACAGAATCAAACAATTGCTTAAAGAACATCGGGAATTGGACAACCAGATACAACAACTCAAAAGTATGAATGCCCTATCAAACCTTAATAGCTTGGTAGAAAATGTAGAACTCATCAGAGATGAAAAGGGTGATGTCAAAGTTATTGCTGCACGGATTGACGAAACTGATAGGGACGGATTGCGAAATCTGGTAGATGCACTAAAAAACAAACTTGCAACAGGTGTAGTAGCACTTGCGTCAATTAAAGAGAACAGTGCAGCTTTCGTAGTTGGCGTAACTTCCGATCTGGTAAAAAATCGGGGCTTGCATGCTGGTAAAATCATGCAAGAAATTACACAACTTGCTGATGGACGGGGCGGTGGAAGACCAGAATTAGCACAAGGTGGCGCACAAGACATTGATAAAGTTGATGATGCTATTGCTACTACAAGTAAAATAATAGAGCAACAACTCAGGGATTCATAGCCGCACTTTGAACACAATAGTATAAAAATAACAAACTTCTAACGCAAAAAAAAGGAAACAATACTCATGCCGTGGGAAATTATCTTTTCTATCTTCTGGAAATGCAGCCTTGGTGCAGCACTCATCGCTTTGACAGTTTTATTTTGTTATCTATGTGCTGCGGTAGGGAGTCTGAGGAACTCATTAAATAGTATACAAAACACGCTTAATTCTACAGAAAACCTTGTCAATCAGGAAGTTGGTATACTTATAAATGACGTCAGTCAAACTGTTAAAACAATCAACAAAGAATTACCAGAATTAATGCAGAATCTTAAGGGTGTCACTGCGTCAATTCAGCAAATTAGTGAAGATGAGGTGCAACCGACTTTACATAATATCCAAGAGGTTACGCATACCCTCAACCAGAGCATAAAAGAATTGGAATCACTCATACAAAATATCTCTACATTTTCAGGTCAAACAATTGAACAAGCTGAATACTTTCGCAACAAAGTCGCCGTTTCGCTTGCAGATATTGTGAGTATGTGGCAAGGATTGAAAGCAGGTTGGGATAAACTCTACAGATCCTATAGTTCCAATGGGAAAGATAAACCCAATGAACAGAACGGTGAGACTGAACAACAGAACGATGTTGAAGAAATGCATGAGCACGTTACACAAACTGAAGAGCAACAAGAGACTGATGTTGCCAGTTAATAGGTCAATAGCAAGAAATAGCATTATGGAAACGTTAAATACCAACATAATTGAAAAGAAATAACTAAAACAAACGTATATACAACGTATATACTAAAGGGAAGTTCAATTTCATTCGATTCATAAACTGACAAAAACAAAGAAAGGAGAGACAAATGAGTAACAATGGAGGCAATAACGGATTGACTATGATTTTTGCCTTTCTCACAGGATTGTTAACAGGAACAGTAATCAGTCTTCTTTATGCACCAGCACCTGGAAAAGAGACGCGGCAGAAAATACGCGATACATCTATTCAGGCAAAAGATAAGACATTGGAAATGGCTCACCAAGCAGGTGAAGCAGCAAAAGAAAATGTTCAGCATCTTGTAGACCAAGGTAAGGAAAGTGTTCAAGGCATTGTTGAAGTAGGCAAAGAACGTGTCAAGGAAGCTACAGATCAAGTGAAGTCTGCTGTAGAAACAGGGAAAAGGGTTTCTTCAGATGTTAAGAGCAAGATCACTGAGACGGTACCAGGTCTTGCGACAGATAAAAAATCCAGTAAGAAGGAATCTGAAGAAGCGTAACCGATACATACAAAGATAAACAATAGATAAGCATTTGCACAGATATGTGCTTAGTGAGCAGCTATTGGATGTTAAAATGTTGTCGTCAGTAGTAATACCTGTACTATTTTCTTGACGTAATCACTACGCGTATGGAAATTGAAAAAATAAAAACACTCCTTGAGAAGGTCAAGAGCGGAGAGATTGAAGTAAATGATGCGTTGCATTCTCTCCGCACCCTTCCATTTGAAGACCTCGGTTTTTCCAAGATTGATCACCATAGGCAACTCAGAACAGGTTTTCCTGAGGTGATCTTTTGCGATGGGAAAACAGATAATCAAGTTGCAAAGATAAGTGAACGCATACTCGAAGCAGGACATCCACTGCTTGCCACACGCGCGACGCATGCAATGTACGAAACCGTAAAAACTATAGCCCCGAAAGCACGCTACAACGAACTTGCCAGGACAATTAGCATCAAACAGTCTGATTTAAACACAAAGCCAGGTGTCTTAGTCGTTTCTGCAGGAACATCCGACCTTCCTGTAGCTGAAGAAGCAGCAGAAACCGCTGACATCATGGGCAATCCGCCAGAACGACTCTACGACGTAGGCGTTGCTGGATTACACAGACTCATCAGTAATCACGAGAAACTTCTGCACGCGAATGTCATAATCGTAACCGCAGGAATGGAAGGGGCATTACCGAGTGTTATCGGTGGTTTGGTCGACTGTCCAGTCATCGCAGTACCGACAAGTGTAGGCTATGGTGCAAGTTTCGGAGGATTAGCAGCACTCCTCGGTATGCTAAACAGTTGCGCGTCTGGCGTCACAGTCGTCAACATAGATAACGGCTTCGGGGCAGGATACAGTGCTTCATTAATCAATCGTCTATCTGATACCTAAAGACATGTCCTCTGTCAGTTTCAAGCATCTCAATTCTTGACTTGAAAGTGTTTATCTGATATAATACTAAAATACACACTATTTTAGGAGTTAAGAGATTGGATCAACACAAACGGATTGAGGAACAGATAGATCTTCCATTCTTAGAATCACTGCGGATTAGTTTTCAGAGCCTAAAGATACGTTTCGGACGGTCTATTATCACAACAGCAGGGATAACACTCGGAATTGCTTTTCTTGTTTCTGTTTGGACGAACAATGAAATAGACCTTGCACTACAGGAAAGTGGTCGCAGTTCTACAATAGCCAATTTAGAAGAAGCGTCAGAACAGGGCATTTCAACGAAAGATATCTGGCTAATTATCATGTCGTTGATAGTCTGTGTCGTTGGTATCGCTAATTCTATGTTGATGGCAGTAACAGAGCGATTTCGTGAAATCGGCACGATGAAATGTCTTGGAGCATTAGACGGTTTTGTTGTGCGTCTGTTCCTATTGGAATCAGGTTTCCAAGGCTTTGCAGGGGCATTAATTGGTGCCCTAATTGGAGCCCTCGGTTCTGTTGCATTAGGTCTAAAAAACTACGGACTTGACCTTTTCTTCTATTTCCCACTGTTACCCGCCACACCTGAAGACGCACCCATGCGTATAGGTGTGTTGTTGCTCATACTGTTCGGATGTATTCTTGGGATGCTATTAGCAGTGATCGGTTCATCATTCCCAGCATGGCGGGCTGCAAAACTTCCACCCGCTGAAGCAATGCGCACTGAGGTATAAATTAGAACCTAAAATGTACAGCCTACATTGATGTATGACAGAACATTCAAGGAATAAACATGCCAGATATTGTTGTGAAAACTGAAGATGTCGTCAAAGAATATAGGATGGGATCAAACGTCCTACGCGCATTAGATGGAATCAATATCGAAATTGAACGCGGAGAATATATCTCATTGATGGGGCCCTCAGGTTCTGGTAAATCAACACTGTTTAATATGATCGGTGCTCTCGACAGACCCACAGAAGGACAAGTCTACATTGATGGACAGAATATGTCCAACCTATCCCAAAGACAGATCGCAGCTTTTAGATGTCATAGGGTTGGGTACATCTTCCAGAGTTACAATCTGTTGAATGTCAGAACAGCACACGGAAATGTAACATTACCGATGATCTTTGCAGGTATCCCCGACAAACAACGGAACGAAAAGGCAGAAAAACTGTTAGATAAAGTCGGCTTAGGAGACAGAATGTATCATCTCCCAGATGAACTCTCTGGGGGGCAACGTCAACGTGTCGCCATCGCAAGAGCACTCGCAAATGACCCAAGCATTATCCTTGCAGATGAACCAACAGCAAACCTTGATACGATCACAGGACGTGAGATTATAGACCTCATCAAGCAACTCAATATTGAGCAAGGCGTCACAGTCATCTCTGCCACACACGACCTTAAGATGCTTGATGTCTCTGACCGCATCGTGGATATTCGCGATGGACTTGTAGAACGTATCCGAAACAGAGATGAAATTGAAATTGAAATTGGAGAAGTCGGTGGACATGAATAGAATTTTCGTTGACTAACTGAGGGATAGATGTTCAATGTGGAGTTTGCCGATGCGTCCCGTTCCGATTACCCCGACACCGATTTTTGCTGATGTGTTCATTTTGTAATGATTGAACTCAGATAGTGGTAATTCCGTTTTGCACTCTGATATGGACTCCCCATTCCCGGTAAGACATCCTGTTCAACGACTATCCATCCATCGTAGTTCCGATTTCGCAATGCCGAAATGAATGCTGGAAAGTCAACCTCACCTTTTCCCAGCTCACAGAACACACCTTTCCCGACGGACTGAAAGTAATCCCAACCCTCCTTACGGGAACTATTTGCGATCTCAGGATGGCAATCCTTAAAATGTACATGCCAGATACGTTCCGCGTGCTCATCAAAGATCTCAAGAGGATCCCCTCCCCCGAATCGGTAATGTCCCGTATCAAAACACAACCCGACGAGATTTGGATCAGTGTGTTGCATCAACAAGTCAACTTCTGCGGGAGTTTCAACATATCCCGCACAGTGATGGTGAAAAACGGTGCGGAGTCCAGTTTCATCTTTCACCGATTGTGCAATGTGATGCACACCGGTAACAAAAGTATCCCATTGAGCTTGTGTCACCCCGTGTTCAGGACGGATCCGACCAGCATTCTCCGTGCGTTCCATTATCGTCCCGTTATCATCTGCCAGCACGATGTAAGGTGTGTCCCCCGCCACTTCCGCCAAAAGATGCGCATGCCGCAATGCTGATTCTTCACCTATTGTGTGTGCCTCTACATCCGCAAGCGCGACTGGCACAAAAGCACCTAACAGCGTTAACTCACGTGCTGCAAGTTCATCTCGGAGTTGTGCAGGGTCCGTTGGCAAAAACCCCCAGTCACCCAA
>CAZURU010000217.1:0-9061 GCA_964623585.1 uncultured bacterium | reverse complement strand
ACTTTATAAAAAAGTGTCAAGCAAATTACAATATTTTCTTGACACATATAAAAAAGCAGAATATGCTAAAGGTAAACCTATACACACGGCAGGAAGAATTTCACATGAGTTGCCCAAGATGTCAACACCCACACTTCGTCAAAAATAGACGCGTCAACGATAAACAAAGGGATAGATGTGGCACTATTTGAAAAAAACAGAACTCTGGATATGGAAAGTTTTGTGTCGTGATACTGGAGAACTCATCGCCGGGGAGTGTGGTGAGCGGGATAAAGCGACATTGAAGATACTAATGACACGTTTTAAGTTTACACCTATGGGGAATAGTTGATAATTGGCGAGGTTAGGAAACCACGCCTGCAGTGACAAAAGCTTTACACACCCGTAAGATGGAAGGGTGGAAGAGTCTCTACATAAGTCCACGTAATACTACATTTTGTCCACGCTTGCTACTACGACCCGTTCAATTCCTGCATAGTCGTTTATAAATTGAGAATGGATGTACTTAGGGTGGTCATCAAGAATGGCTTTTACAGATGCTGCTTGCTTTTCCCCGATTTCAAATATCAACTTACCTTTAGGCAGTAGGAAATTAGGTGCTTCTAAGATAAGTCTCCGAATAACAGACAGTCCATCATCTCCGGCTATTAATGCAATATGGGGTTCATGATCGTATATATCTTTGCTTAATTCCTTGCTTTCATCAATTGATATGTAGGGAGGATTGGAGACGATGCAGTTGAATTTCTTAGGTTTCACTTGCTTTATGGGTTCAAAAAGGTCTCCTTGGAGGAGTTCTATACGGTCTGTACATTCATGTATATCTCTGTTTTTTTCTGCAACAGCCAAGGCATTCTCACAGATGTCAGTTGCAGTAATATGACATTCTGACATATTAACTGCGATTGAAATTGCAATCGCGCCGCTCCCTGTGCCTATTTCTAATATATTTTCTGGGTTACTATTATTGGATTTCAATACTGTTTCTACGATGAATTCTGTTTCAGGACGGGGTATCAACACGTTCTCGTCAACGTAGAAATCTAAAGACATGAATTCTTTATGATGGGTTAGATAACTTATAGGGGTTCGTGCAATACGTTTCTTTATCAATTCACGTAGTACTGTTAAGTCTTCTTGAAAAACGGGCATGTCAAAATGTAGGTAGAGTTGCAGTCTACTTTTTTTAAGTATGTGTCCGAGTAACACCTCTGCATCTAATCGGGGGTTTGGTATATTATGTTTTTCAAAATAACTTGTAGTCCACTCAAGGAGCTCAAGCACGTGCCAGATTTTGGAAGCCATATTCTTATTCTTATCTGCTTTTGCGGAACTCCGTTGTGAAAGTTTAGATGGAATAATCTGGTAGGTCTGTATACATCACTGGCTATATCATTATTATTGAAAGGTCAATCACTGATGGTGTGTAAATCAATAGGTTTAACTTTCCACGTTTTTTAACATTTCAACTTGGTCGGCTGTTGTCAATCGTTCGATGAAAGGGTCTAATTCTCCATCTAAAGTGCCATCTAACTGATAGCTGCTAAACTTGATACGGTGATCAGTTACTCGGGATTGTGGATAATTATATGTACGGATTTTTTCACTTCTATCACCACTGCCTACCATTGATCTACGGGTTTCAGCCCGTTCGCTGTCCAATTCAGCTTGTTTTTTTTCTTGAAGTCGAGCGCGTAAGATTTTCATTGCCTTTGAGCGATTTTTGTGTTGTGATTTCTCATCTTGTTGCGTTACGACGAGTCCGGTAGGAATGTGTGTTATACGAATAGCAGAATCTGTCGTATTTACACTCTGTCCACCTGGTCCAGAAGATCGATATGTATCAATGCGTAATTCTGTTGCCTCGTCAATCTGTATATCTACCTCTTCTGCTTCGGGGAGGACTGCGACAGTAACTGCAGAAGTATGAATACGTCCGCTGGTTTCTGTTGTTGGAATTCGTTGGACACGATGTATGCCACCCTCATATTTTAGCAGACTATATGCGGATTTCCCTTCGACTGAAAAGACGACCTCTTTGAATCCTTTGAGTCCTGTAGCATTGGCACTGAGCATGTCAACTTTCCACCCTTTTCTCTCAGCATAGCGTGTATACATTCGGAAGACTTCTGCGGCAAATAGGCTTGCTTCTTCTCCGCCGGTACCAGCCCGGATTTCTATGATGACGTTTTTCTCATCATTTGGGTCTTTTGGAATAAGAAGCAACTTAATAGATTCTGTTAGTGCGTCAATCTGCTGTTTCAGGTCTACCAGTTCTATTTGTGCAAGTTCTTCCATTTCAGGATCGTCTTCCTCTACCAATAGAGATTCTGTCTCTTGCATTGCCGTTTCCAGTTGTTGGTAGTCTTTATAGGCAGTTACAATTGGGGAGAGTTCAGCGTGTGTCTTTGACAGTTCTTGAAGCCGTTGTGGATTTGATATTTGCGCTGGATCACTTAATGATTTTTCGACATCTATAAATCTATTCTGGATGTCTTTTAGTTTTTCAAACATATCAACTGTTCGCTCTTAATTTCTTACGAAGTATGCGTGTTTTTCTGATGAATACAATGCATATTCCCAGTTGTGTTATTCTTCTGATTGATCGGTGAGTCCGTAACGCCGGCGGAAACTTTCTACGCGTCCTGCTGTGTCAATAAAACGTGTCTGTTGTCCCGTATAAAATGGGTGGCATTTTGCACAGACATCTACGCGCATCTCTGATTGGGTTGAGACAGTTTTATAAGTTGCGCCACAAGCGCAATAAATAGTGCATTCAGTTGTCTCGGGATGAATTTCGGGTTTCATTGTTTATCTCCTATTTTCTTCATTTTGACACAAACTGGAAAGTTTGTGTTCCAAAGGATATATCATATATTAGATATATAGTCTACTTGCTGTTTCTAACCGACTGTATTCGCTTTTTGCCTGGTCGTGTTGCCCCTTCAAGCATATTATCCAGGAATTCTTCGTTGGTTTTTGTTTTTTCGAATTGTTGTATAAGTAATTCCATAGATTCAGCCATACTCATCTGACTTGTGAGTTTTCGCAATACCCATACTTTGTTGAGTACATCAGGTTCTAACAATAGTTCTTCCCGTCGTGTTTTTGATTTTTCTATGTTGATAGCGGGAAAAATCCGGAGTTCTAATAGTGTGCGATCCATGTGAATTTCCATGTTAGCAGTTCCCTTGAATTCTTCATAAATGTGTGTATCAGACCGGCTCTCTGTATCAACTAGTACGGAGGCGATGATTGTTAGGCTTCCCCCTTCCTCAAATTTTCGTGCGGCACCACAGAATTTTCGGGGTTCAACGATTGCCATTGCGTCTAATCCCCCTGATAGTGTTCGTCCACTGTGTGGTGCTGTCATATTGTATGCTCTTGTGAGTCGTGTCATGCTGTCAAGTAAGATCACGACGTCCTCACCACACTCCACCATCCGTTTTGCTTTTTCGATTGCCATTTCTGATACTTGGATGTGCCGTTCAGGTTGTTCATCAAAAGTAGAGCTTATGACTTCTCCATTTACAGTTCTGATGACATCTGTGACCTCTTCAGGTCGTTCATCTATCAGTAGGAATATGAGTGATACTTCTGGATGATTAGCTTCAATTCCGCAAGCGATGTTTTTCAGAAGCGTAGTTTTTCCACTGAATGGCGGTGCGACGATCAAGCCTCGTTGTCCTTTTCCGATAGGTGCTATGAGGTCAATAATTCGTGTTCCATGTTCAGAAGGTGTATGTTCCAGTTTGAATTTCTCATACGGAAATACTGGCCGGGGTGTGTCAAACGGTGTTCTGCTTTTGACAGTTTCTGGGGGTTGTCCATTTACCTTTTCGATCTGCAAGAGTGCAAAATAACGTTCAGTTTTGTTTTCCGATTTTTTTGGAGGACGAATTACACCTTCAACGACATGTCCTGTCTGTAGGCCGAATAAACGTATCTGTGACGATGAGACGTAGATATCCTCATCACTTTGCAGATAATTTGATCGGGGAGATCGGAGAAAACCGTAGTTCTGGTCTTTTTCGTCTAATATCTGAAGCACACCTTTACCGTATAAGGGTATGCTTTTCTCCGAAGCCGTTTGAAGTATTCTCGTAATGAGTTCATCCTTACTTAACCCATTAGTATCTTCGATACCATAGGATTGTGCGATAGTATTGATTCCAGAAATCTCCATTTCCTGGAGCTTGCCTATGTCCAAGCTCTCCATAGTATTTTAACTCCTCAGTATTACCTGTATCTATTTTCATTTATTTTCTATAAACACTCAATTTAGTGAGCGATTTGATTGAAACTCATTGAAACAGAAGCAGGTCAATTATCTTGAATTGAACAGAAGCGCAGAATTATGCGATCTGTTTTTATATTATGACGATTAACTTCCCGGACGATGAGACCGGTCAAGTAAGATTATGCTGCTTTTTTAGATCGTTATACACATTCTGTAGCGTATACATATTGTGCCCGACGAGCAAACAACAGACAGTATTCATTGCCGATATGTCTTGGAGGACATCAGTCTGACAAGAGCGGTATTGGGTATATTCTGGGGTCCGAGTGAAAGTATTGGCAGGAATTTAACATCCTTTGTGTATTTTATGACAGAGAATTTGCTTCAATATTTGAAACATATCACATTATATTATACATGAAATTAGAATAAACGTCAAGTCTTTTTTTACAACGAATTGAAAAAACTTGAGAAAGAGTATATTGGGTGAACATTGTATATCTTCAAGAATTACTCCGCAGTGCCTTATTTAATAGACTTGAGCCGGCGTAGTATATCTGCATTATTCCTATTGTGCTCTAAGAATTTTTCCCAGAGTGATGCTGCTTCATCGTTGTAGCCTTTTGAAACATAGTAATCCCCCAGTGCCAATACAGGTAAACTTGATTTTGGATTCATCTTTATTGCTTCTTTAAATGCTGCCACAGCATCGTTCTCTTCACCGTTGTGTAGTGCTATTTCACCTTTCGCATAGGGAAGCAAGGTGTGTTCAGGATATTCGGTTGATAATGTTTGCAATAGTGTTTTTGCATCTTCTTCTTTACCATATTTATGCAACGCAACAACTGCCATTACAGTTCCCAAACCGTATTGGTAAGTCAACGTTTTCTTCTCTGCGGCACCGTCAGCACTATTGAGATGTCGTTCTGCTATCCTTGCGGCTGCTTTATATTTTACTTGTGCTTTATTAAACTGATCATACTTGTAGCAGATATCCCCGAGCGTTTTCATAGTTATGAATGAATCTCTTTTCTGTTCCACAAGGTCTTGAAAAATTACAGCTGCTTTTCTATCGTGTATACGATAATGTAGTACTTCAGCCAGGCTTTGTAGAGCGTCGGTGTTTTCTGGGTTGATAGCGACTGCTCGTTCAAAAGCATCTCGTTCTTTTTCAGGTTCACCGAGCATCTGATATGTTTTACCGATAAACCAATAAACTTCTGCATCTTTGTTTCGATTTATTCCGATAACTGAGTTAAATGTCTCCAACGCTTTCTCGTATTCCTCATTTGTATATTGATTCTGTCCTGAGCTGATGACTGCGTCAATAACTTTGCTATCCTTACTTGCTGCTTTTTTAAGGACGGTAGCTGCTTTCTGATGCATTCCGAGTTTTCGGTAGCAGATTGAGAGTCGTAGATATGCGTGAGGATTTAGTTTTGCTTTTTCAGCTTCAGCTCTGGCGATTGCGTCAAAGTAGAGTGCCCCTGCGTCGCGGTAATGCTCATCGTCGTAGAAGAATTTTGCGATCATGAGTTCAGCATCGTAATATGTGCCCTCGCTATCTGTTGTAATAGCAGTACCACCGCCGAAACTACTCATCACTTCTTCGGCAGATATACCGAATCCCGAATCTGCCATAACGACTTTACTTTTCACAACTGGACTTCTTTCAACGTTGCGTGGTCGGTCTCTTTCTTTTCTTTCTTGTTGTCTTATCATTGCCCGCCCGATCTGTGTATCTTCGGGGTTTTCTGGTTTGGGAATTTCAGCATTGAGTTCAGCAAGTTCCGTTTTTGCTTTCTCAATTTGTGTTTGTGCATCATCAAGTCTACCGTATTTTTTTACCATGAATTGAAGTGTTCGCTTTGCTTCAGTTTCATCCTTTAGATGTTGTCTTTGTATGCGTGCTTTATTCTCGAGTGCTTGTGCAGCGCGTCTACTTTGTGGATTTCTATTTGCAAAATTGTCAAATACTTCTACAGCTTGTTCAAATTTCTGTCCTTCTTCATAACTTTTCGCTAACATTAATTGGGCATCCTGACTTGTTTCAAGATGCGGAAATTGGTTAATGATCGTGTCAAAATGTGTTGCTGCTTCATCGTATTGTTTTGTTGTTTTAAAATTGTACATCCCAAGACGGTAGTGTGCTTCAGCTGCTTCATCACTCTCTGGGGCATCTGCGATAATTGCTTGATATGATTGAACACCCTTTGCTGGTTGATTCAGGCGTTCGATATTTAGTTTCCCAATAGCAAGTTGTGCTTTCCGGGCATCTTCTGTACCTGGATTGGTATCAACGATGTTTTTGTATGCCTCTAAGGCTCCACGGTAATCTTTTGCTTCAACTAATTGGTCAGCATTTTTCAATGCGCTGCCAGACAAACACCCCATTTGTCCTAATGTTACTAAAACTAATGCTGCGAATAATATACAGTTGACATATTTCATGGTACTTCTCCTTATTTATACGTTAATACATCTGTCTGGATGAACATAAATCTATTAACCCAAGAATGTCTTGATATGTATAGCCTTCCTTCTCAATCAATTCATTGCAGTCTATTCTGTTTTTCTCATTTGGTCCTTTCCCTGCTGCAAGTATAGAGTTTGTTAGCCAACTGGTACGGACTCCGTTGACACCTGAAGTATAGTTGGTATCATATTCACCCTTGACAAGTCCGCATAACTGGTCTACTTTACTTTTTGGGTATCCTTCAGGCCGTGGATATGAAATTGGTTCTGGTTCTCCATCTTTTGGTATGAAGTTAATCCCATTTTTAATTTCAATAGTTCCTTCGTCTCCCTCAAGTATGACCCACTCTTCAAATCCAGTCTGTGTATTCCCCATGATTGTAATAGTTCCTTCAGCACCGTTATCAAGTTTAACATCAGAATAGGAGTTGATTTCAACGAACTTCGGTACAAGATTTCCGTCGTTATCCTCAAATTTCATGTCCGTTGTGCCGTGGACTTCAGCGGGTAATGCATTTGTCATCCAGAGGAAGATGTCTTGTAAGTGGCTACCCGAGTCGTTTGGTTGTCCGCCACCAGAGAAACGGGGATCCCCACTCCATCCACCAGCACCCCAACGTTGTGCCATGTAGACTTCAAACTTCTTAAGGTTTCCGATCTTCCCTTCAGCTATTGCCTGTCTACCCGTGATATAGGTATTGTCGTAGTGGCGTTGGTATCCGCCGACGAGGTGTAGATCGCTACCGATAGCGATTTTGGTTATTGTGATTGCGTCACCAACGATGTTTGCCATCGGTTTTTCAACAATGACATGACACCCGGCACGGAGGGCGTACTTGACATGAATATCATGCAATGAATGGGGTGAGAAGACTCCAACAATATCTAAGTCTTCGTGATTGAGCATCTCAATAAATTCATGTTCCCCCAGATAGCGTTTGAGGTTGTTGGGTTTGTAATCTTCGACGCGTTGTTGTAGTGCATTTTCTAATGCGTCTAAACTACCCTCATGTGCGTCAGCAGCAGCGACGACTTCGGCATCCGGACGCGTTGCAAATCCCATTGTGTTTCCACGACCAGCACCACCTGGTCCAATCACACCAACTCTTAATATGTCATTCTTGCTTGCCATTCTATATAATTCTCCAAGGTATGTCAAATTATTGACAGTCGTAGTTTCAATTTGTATACTCGTATACAGGCAATGTTATAGTTTGTATAGGTTTCTGTTCTTTCCACCCAATTTGTTGTAAACGATCAACAGTTTCGGGTGAGAAAAATTGTTCACCTGTTTCAAGGTTGACTCGAGCAGGTGTATTTTTAATAATGATCAACTTGCCATCTATTTCAAGCGTGTACGTAACCTTCTGATCAATTAGGGTTTCATCCCAGACTACTTTGTCTTTCATTCTTTTCGCCCAAGTCCAATTATACTGTGATTGTATAATAGAATATCACAAATTTTGAAGTGCGTCAATTTATTTATAGTAATCTATCAATAAATCAAACAACTTACTTATCCACTAAATACTTTAAATAATTTTCTGAGAGGATCGTAGAATTCATCAACAACGCGTTCTTTAAGTGGGATGATCGCATTGTCAGTAATGGTAATATGTTCTGGACAGACCTTTGTGCAGCATTTCGTAATATTGCAATAACCGATACCGTCTGAGTCCTTTAATTCTTCCAGTCTATTCTCTGTATCTATGGGGTGCATTTCTAATGAAGCCGCATAGACTAAGTAGCGAGGTCCGATAAATTCATCATGAAGATCATGTTCCCGTAGAACATGGCAAACATCTTGGCACAAAAAGCACTCAATACATTTTTTAAACTCTTGGATATGATCAATATCGACCTGTTCCATTCGCCAGGTACCATCTTCAGCATCTGGGGGTCTCGGTGTGAAAGGTTTCATCTTTTCTTTGACTTTGTAATTCCACGAAACATCTGTAACAAGGTCTTTGATTAGTGGAAATGCACGCATCGGTTCAACGGTGATAGGTTCGTCAAGCGGTAAGTCGCTAAGCCGTGTCATACAGAGTAATTTAGGGTTTCCGTTAACTTCTGCCGAACAGGATCCACATTTCCCTGCCTTACAATTCCATCTGACGGCGAGGTCATTTGCTTGTTCTGCTTGGATTCTGTGGATTGCATCTAAGACTACCATACCTTCAGATACTTCAGTTTCGTAATCCACAAATTCTGCTGTATCCGCATCGCCACGCCAGATTTTAAATGTTGCTTTATCCATTCTTTATTCCTTCCGGTATATGAAGTTAAAGAAAATATTTGGGTAATTTGGCGAGGTTAGGAAGAAATCAACGGTATGAATGCCATTTA
>CAZURU010000216.1:0-9069 GCA_964623585.1 uncultured bacterium | reverse complement strand
GGCGGGGTGCCGAGGGATAAGTTCATCACACATGAAATGCGTTTCGGATTTGATCATTGGATTGGATGGAACTGTCATCACAACTATTTCAACGCTCCGTATCACGACTCTGATGGTAATAGAAGACAGATTGAAGGATACGAACCCGATTTTCAGACAGATAAGGCGATTGAATACTGTCAAGACCATGCTGATGAACCTTTCTGTCTGTATTTAAGTTGGGGCCCCCCACACAATCCATATCCACATGTGCCTGAAAAATATAAAGAGATGTATCCACCAGAAAACATTCTACTGCGTCCGAATGCAATAGATACGCCGCAGACGCGGAAGGATATTTCCGGGTATTACGCACATATTACGGCTCTGGATGAGAACTTAGGACGGTTGATGGAAGCACTTGACGAAATCGGTATCGCAGATGACACCATTCTTGTCTATACATCAGACCACGGGGATATGCTGGGAAGCCAAGGGCATGTCAGAAAAGAACGACCGTGGGATGAATCCAGTAGAATACCCTTTATTATCCGATGGAACAATAAAATTCCTGCTGGTGTCACCCGTGATACATTGCTCAGTCTTGTTGACTTTATGCCGTCAATGCTAGCTCTATGCAATTTACCTATTCCTGACGGTGTAGAAGGGATTGACCTTTCTGATGCTATGTTGGGTAAAACGATTGATGAACCGCAATCAGTCTTGCTTCAAATTCCTCTACATGGGGGTGAGGGGTATCCTGCGGGTTTAACAGAATGGCGTGGTGTCCGAACCCATCGTCATACCTACGCGAGACATTACGACAGCACAGGTTGGTTACTCTACGATAACGAAAACGACCCGTATCAGATGAATAATCTCATAGACGATGCAGGCTCACAAACGATACGTGAAGCATTAGAAGCAGATCTTCAACAGTGGCTTGAACGGATAAATGATCCGTGTATTGCAGGTTTAGACCATATCCGTCAACTCGGTTTAGCGGAGTTGTGGAACCTTAGCGAACAACGTTTAGGTGGAAGAAAACCGCGCTGGGCATGAATATAAGGTCACCCAATTTATGCTCCTTATGCAGCAGACACAGCATTGACAATCGATTCCGAGACGACCTCTGCTGCCAGGATGCCGATAGTATTGACATTACTGCTATTATGTTTTCCTGTTGCTAGTGTAAAAAGGGTATCACCATCAAACATTGTATGTGATGGTCGTATTGCACGTGCCATGCCATCGTGTGCCATTTCAGCAACACGTGTCGCTTCTGCAACTGTTAACGTTGCGTTCGTTGCTATAACGCCGATAGTTGTGTTTGTTCCAGGGACAATTTCGGCATCTAAGAGTCTTTCGGTGATGTCTATATAGGTGTCATCTATTTTTCCACCAGCAACTATCTCACCCGTTGCGTGGTTGACGACATTTCCTAAGGCATTTACGACTGTGATCGCAGCAACAATCAATCCTGATTTGAGGTACTGGCATGCTGAACCGAGACCGCCAGAAGAGGGTATCACATTAGGTTCTCCAATGTCGAAATTACCAACGGTTGCACCTGTTCCTGCACCGATTGTGCCCATTGCAACAGGTTCAGTTGATGCGTTTTGGCATGCCTGATATCCCATTTCTTTATCGGGTCGTACTTTTGCATCTCCTATGTTTAGGTCAAAGATGACTGCAGCCGGAACAATCGGTACACGAACGGGTCCTACAGGTAGGCCTATACCATTTTCTTCCAAGTACTGAACAATTCCGCTTGCCGCATCCAAACCGAAAGCACTTCCCCCTGTGAGTAAGACTGCATGTGCTTTTTGGATTAATCGTCCGGGTCGGATAGATTCGGTTTCTCGTGTTCCTGGTGCAGCACCGCGCACATCAACACCTGGTGTTGCTCCTTCTGTAGAGAGTATCACTGTACAACCGGTTTTAGCAGTCAAATTAGTTGCATGCCCGACCAGTATACCTTCAATTGCAGTGAGTGTATGGTTTGTCAATTGCATAATCTGACTATAGCACATTTATGTTTGTTCTGCAAGCGAACTAATGGATAGGTTCTTTCATTCTTTCTTGACAAAAAGGAGCTTGCACATTATACTAAATATAATGGATTCATCAGTATAGAGGATTTAGATGCAATATAAAGGATTAGAACTTGATAGTTTTCAGCAAGAAGCGATAGAAGCGATTGACCGAGATCACTCGGTGATCGTAACTGCTCCGACAGGTGCTGGTAAAACCGTCATCGCTGAATATGCCGTTGAAAAATGTCTGCAGACAAAGAAACGTGTGATTTATACTGCCCCGATTAAGGCACTTAGCAATCAAAAGTACAGAGATTTTCAGGCTGAATATGGCGATAAAATCGGTATTGTTACTGGAGATGTTGTCTTAAATCCGTATGCACAAGTTCTCTTGATGACAACTGAGATCTTTCGAAATACTATTTTTGATGATATAGATAGACTACAAGATGTGTCTTATGTGATCTTTGACGAAATCCACTTTATCAACGACATTGCACGCGGTACTGTTTGGGAAGAGAGTATAATATTTGCACCACAGCACATCAAATTTGTCTGCCTAAGCGCGACGATCCCTAACATTAACTCATTTGCTGAGTGGATGCAGGAGGTTAGAGACATTAAGCTTGATGTTGTTGAAGAATTAGAACGTCCAGTTCCTTTGGAGCATCACCTCTATTACCCCGGTTTTGGCATAGGAAAATTAAAACATCTAAAAGAACTCAGAAAAATCACAAGTCGAAAAAAGCGGAAAAATAGATATAAAAAACAGACCGAACAGAACAGGAACAGTCATTCAGATAATGCCAATACTGCCAAACAGCATGACATAATCTATACTGATTTGATCCCATATCTCAAAAAGCATAGACGCCTTCCGTGTTTATATTTCTGTTTCAGTCGGAAGATATGTGAAGCAAATGCTGTCTATCACGCAACTTCAGGGAATTACGTTCTGCTTGATAACGTAAAACAGAAGCAGATTTTAGAAAAGTTTGATGCCCTCTGCAAACAGTTTGATATTGTTGAAGAAAAGGCAATTACAGATTTTCGTCCCTTAATAGCCAGCGGTATAGCGTATCATCATGCAGGTATGTTGCCGACACTAAAAGAGGTCGTTGAACGATTATTCACCTCAGGATTGATACAACTCCTATTTACGACTGAGACATTTGCTGTCGGGATCAATATGCCAGCTTGCACGGTAGTGTTTGATAGTCTTGAGAAATTTGACGGTATCAGTTTTCGATATCTAACGGCTAGTGAATATCACCAGATGGCTGGTCGTGCCGGTAGACGGGGTATAGATAAAGTCGGATATGTCTATGCACAAGTTGAACCGAAGTATGCTGCACACGAAGATGTGAGAAAAGCAACCTCAAACACTATTGAACCGATCAACAGTCAGTTCAATCTCTCTTACTCAAGTATTCTCAATCTATATGAGAAGTTTGGAGAAGATATATACGATGTCTATACAATGACTCTGAGCAACCATCAAAATAACAAACGTATTAACGAACTCAACAAACGCGTTGAAATCCAAGAGAAAAAGCGAGATGCACTACCACTTCCAGTCTGTATCCACAACAGTATTGATGGGGTGATACAGATTGAAAGTTATTTTAGACATAAGAACAAAAGTGACAGTGAATATCAAAGATTACAATTGGAAGTAACACAACTAAAATCTCTAAGCTCGCGAGGGGGACCAGGAAAAGAAGAACGTAATAAGAATAAGAACGTGATTTACGGTAAGATGAATAGTCTCAAGACAGGACTTGCAAAAAATCTTTGTCACGATTGCTCTAATCTCACGGATTGTTCCAATAAATATCATGCGATACGTAAACAGGAAAAGTATATCTTCAATATAAAGAAAAGACATACCTCGATCAAGAATTTTCAGAATGAACAGATCGCATCCCGATTAAACGTTCTGCGCTCACTCGGTTATATTGAAGATCAGGCACTTCTTCCCCGTGGACATACGGCATCTCATATCTATGGATACGAACTCCAATTAACGCAACTTCTTTTTAGCGGTTACTTTGAACAGTTAAGTGAAGATGAAATTAATTGTCTCGTAGTTGCAATTGTGTCTGAACCTCGCAAAGATGGATACTTTAAACGTCTAAAAGAGAAAAGAATGTTATCAATTCTGGGTGAGACAATGAACGAAATTATGGAAATCCAGAGATTAGAAGACCATATTAATGTGGCAGAACTAATTCCCAATTTGGAGTTCCGTTTGTGTTCTGCTATGCTTGCTTGGAGTCGTGGATGTGAATTTGACGAGTTGACAGATTATGCTGAACTTGATCCAGGAGATTTTGTCAGAACCTTTAGACTTGTGATTGACCAATTACGCCAAATCCGACGGGCAATGAAAGGACATACCGCATTAACTGATAAAATAAATAGGTGTATTGGAAAAATTAATCGTGATGTTGTTGATGCAGAACGACAACTACGGATCGGACAAGATAATCTGATAGCGGAAGATGAAAACAAATTAGAAACGAATGTTGAGATTGATAGGCTCACGTAGCATGGAACTTTACACATAACAAAACTGTTGAAGGAGGATATATTATGGCAAACAAGGACTTTGACTTGAAAGGAACATTATCTGTGCGAGAGGCTAATGAAGACGACGCAAGTAACTTGCAAGCATACTGTTTCTCTGATAAAACAAAGGAAGAGGTCGTTAACGACATAAAGGCAGATTCGGCTGAAGATAGTCAGAAAACCCGACTTGTTGCTGAATCAAGTGGTTACGCTGTTGGACACATCTCGGTAAAACAGCATCCATTAAATACAAGTGTCGGACAGATCAGTGAGTTGGCTGTCGCTGGACCCTTTCGACAATTGGGAGTCGCTGATAATCTTATCGCGGCAGCTGAAGCTACCGCAGCAGAGAAAGGTATGGAAACGCTTGAAATTGAACTATCTTCTGATGAAAATCCTGTCATTCAACGTTACAAGGATTGGGGTTTCTCAGAAAAACCGATTGTGACACTTCAAAAGAACATCACGGTTGAAACACCAACAGATGTTGAAGAACCTGATGAAGATGTTGTGCAGGAGGAAGAGGATACTGAGGAACCTGAAACAACACAACCGGAACTCTTTAGTCAGACAGACGAATAGTAACAGGAGCAAAGTAGTAGGCACACGACAGGTGCTGTCTCAGTTGAGAACAGATACATGAAAAAGTTTTTTCTGCTAATCGGACTTGCGTTTTTTGTAATTGGGTGCGGCAACCAGAACGAGCACCTTGCAAAAGGAAAAGAATTAATCAAATCGGACAAAAGACGGAAAGAGGAACGCGCGGTCCGAGAGTTTAAGTTGGCTATTGAACAGGAAGCAGATAACGCTGAAGCACATTATCTGCTTGGGTTTTATAATTCCCAAGAGTTCTATGAAACGAATCAACCTGAATGGCATCAGGCATCCATTGCACAAAGAGGACAGCATTTATATAAAGCCTATCAGCAAGAACCCCGTGAATACCTTGAGATCCTTGTTTTTGATACCCTCAGAGATGACGATGTCAATGTACAGAATGCTGCATTGGAAGCACTGACCCTAATTTCTCAGAAAGGTGGCCAGAAACAGCTTATCAAGCAATTACAGAAGGCAATCAAATCCAAAGACAATCGAGACAGACATGATGCACACTGGGTTATGGCAAACATCGGTAAAACGAATCCATCAACCATGGTGCCACTTCTCATTGATTTGCTAAATCATAAACAGATGGGAACCCGATTGAATGCTGTAAAAGCACTCGGTGAAATAGGGAGCGAAGCAGCTATTCCTGCCCTTGCGGAACTTATTGAATCCGGCTCTGCAAGAAGGGAAGCGGATAGAGAAGTACCGGAAGTGCGTCAATTAGCAGTCGCTGCTCTCGGTAAAATCGGTAAAAGAGCTGTTCCTGAGCTTGTAAAAATTACGCAGAACAAAGGTTCATCGTTACGAGTTGATGCTATCCGAGCTCTGTCCACACTCGGTGATGAAAAAGCAGTGCAACCGCTCTTAGATGCACTAAAAGAAAAAAGTAGTCGAGAAGTCGTTGTTAAGTTAGAAAACTAAAGGAATACTGATGTTTAGCCAGTTAATATTTAGAAAAATACTTATCATTTTCACTCTTATTACAGTCGTCTTGGCAACGGGTTGTGACAACCGTTATTACGATGAACACATGCAAATGGAAGTCAAGCGACTTGACAGTGACCTTGATAACCGATGGTCAATCAGTGGTGTTGTTATAAACAGCATCACCCCCAACGGTCCCGCTGATAAAGCACAACTTTCTACGGGTGAACTTATCTCCTACATAATAGGTGAATACACTATTCAGAACGCACAAGACTACACACGGGCTGTTAAAAAGGCAATGAAACATGACAGCAATATGCTGTTATACCTCAAAGGTAAAGAACCACTACGTATAGCAACGCGTAAATTGGGGGATAAAGTCGGAATACGGGTAGAAGGCAACGACACCGTCCAAATAAAACAGATCACACCTGGCACACCTGCGGCAAATAGTGATGATATACAGATAGGTGACGTCATTGAAAAAATAGTAGATGAACGAAAGATATTTAGTTTAAAAGACTATAAGAAAAGTGTCAATGAATTCGCAAAAATGAATACAAGCATAACGTTGCGAACCACAGAACTCATCGGTGTGAAAATCGCCTCTGTTACAGCTCTTGGCAATCTGGGTGATGCTCGCGCTGTGGATGCCTTGATAGAAACCCTTCAAAACAACCGAGAACTCGCGCTACGTAAAGCGGCAGCACGCAGTTTAGAACGACTTGTTGCATTAAGCGAACTCAATCCGATCTTCCAAAAGTTTCAAGAGGAAGATGTAAATCAACTTCCTGCAGACACGCTTGATGTCCAACATCGTGAATCTGCTGAGATACTCGGTCTGCTGTTTGTTGATCTCAAAGCAAACACAGCAACACTTGAAGCACCATTCGGCATTCAGTTCCGACACCGTGCAGCATCTCTACATCAGAAGGTGAGTGCTGGACCGCTTGTTGAACTTGCTGAAAGATATATCCATTTAGATACAGAACCGGAACAAGAAATCCGCAGAGCATGTCTTTCTATGCTCGGTACGCTTAAACCTGTTTCTTCAATTGAACCGCTGATAAAGGTTTTGAGAGACATAAATGAGATACCGGGTATACGTTTCCAAGCAGGTTTAGCATTGAGTCACATCGGTGAACCTGCCATTGATACGCTCATTGCTGCATTCAATGAAGCGGATGCGGCAGCCAAAGACATCGCCGCTTCCGCACTCGGTAGGATCGGTGGTATACAGACACGCGACTTTTTAATCAACGCATTGGAGACCACAGAGGACCCCGCAATACAATTGACCCTCGTTGACGCAATTGCTAAGATCGGAGATGAACCTTCCTTGAGTGCACTTGAACGGCAAAGAGATCGATTCCAAGAGGATGATTCTGCTATCCGAATCTTTCTTGACGAGGTATTTAGCAGCTTGACAACCCCGGCTCAGTAACCCTATTATGGTGTAATGCCTATTTTGGTATAATGAAAATTGGACTGATTTCTGACCTACATACGGATGCAACCGAAGCAAACAGAGCAATTATTCCAATTCTAATTGATGCCATCAAAGCATCCGAGCTTGATGTCTTCGTGCTTGCGGGTGATATAACACCCAAGTTGACTGATTTTTACAGAATACTTGGAGAATTTGCCAAAGCAAACCTAACTTGCCGGAAATTCTTTGTTCCCGGTAATCATGATATCTGGGTGAATGAAGAAGCAAACATGACAAGTGCGCAGAAATGTTTGGTGATTTCCGAAATATGTCGTGAGCATGGATTCCACCCCCTCAATGAAAACCCGCAGATTATAGACAATGTTGGTTTCTGCGGCACCATCGGTTGGTATGACTATTCTTATGCCTCTGACAAGTACGATTTTACACAAGAACAGTATGCTGAGAAAGAGTTGATGGGAGCAGTTTGGAGTGATAAACGTTACGTTATCTGGTCAGGAACAGACCCTGAAGTATCACGCCGTTTTGAAGAAGAACTCAGTCAACAGATCGTTACGATCAAGAACGAAGTAGAACATATTATTGTTGTCACCCATCATGTGCCGTTTCGTGCGTGTATACGTTATCGTAACGAACTCCCATGGGATTATTTTCGAGCGTTTTACGGCAGCGTAGGTCTTGGTGATGTATGTCTACAAGAACCGCTTGTATCACACGTGCTTTTTGGACATATACACTATCCTGTCAATCAACAGATTGAGAATGTCAGAGCAATATGTGCACCTATCGGATACTTCCACGAACAACCAACCGAAAATTTAGAAACATTTATTCAGAACCGTTTGACCTGTTTCACAATATGAATTGATGGAGGATGTACGCTTATTTCTGTATTAGCGACAGTGCCTCACGCGCATCCTGCCTCACAATAACATTCACATCTGACTGGACCATATTATCTAATCCAGGTATTATAATTTCATCTACAATACTTCCCAATTCTTTTTTATTTTGAGATGTAATAATACCTATCAACCTCGTCCCATTAAGTTTTTGTCCCAAATCAGCATTTTCACTAAAACACACCACTAAATGCGGTATTGCAGGCACACCAATATCTATAAGTGCATTCTCTTGATGTCTGACCCATATACCGTAGAAAAAATAATTAACAAACACCTCTGCACTACGAGGATCTCGCAATTCTGCAAGTTCATTTAACAAATCAATAGTACCTTCTACATCACTCTCGCTTTTTAATTCTGGTATTGGAAATACTAAATTAATAAGTTCTGTCCCTCTTTGCGATATAGTTCCCCATTCTTGAGGATTATCTTTAATATGTTGGAGCCGTTTTTCTGCATCACTTAGATTATCACTATTAATAACTTCATCATCAACTGATTTACTATTATCGACTCTATTTTGTGTTTGCTGTATTAAAGCCTACACTCCGCATTTGTTTTATCAAATTTTGAGTATTTATGTTATACTCTTTAT
>CAZURU010000215.1:8606-9101 GCA_964623585.1 uncultured bacterium | reverse complement strand
CAAGGAGGTCCAGAAACTTGTCGGTGTTGAAGCGGACGGTCAGTGCGGAATGGGCACGGCGGATGCTGTTCGAGCGTTCAATGCCGACTTTGAGGCGAAATGTTCTCAAAACTCCGACCACGCATGGACGGTGTTCCTCCAATTTGACACCCAAAAACGTGCTGTTTTTCAATCGTTAGCAAAAGCAGAACCAGAAAAATACGCCGATCATCTCCAGAAGTGGCTCAAACGCTCGGACGACTTGAAGACCTACATGCAACCGGTTTTGACAGGTAAGAAATGATAGGAATGCCAAGACTAACAATTATAGTAAAACCCGTAATTAATTATACACTTGTCCTTGCACAAGACGGCTCGTAGGGGCGAGGTCCCCTCGCCCGTTAGAACAAAAGTGTGCAATTATTTTCGGAATCTACTATAAGATCGCTGGGCAGCACCGTAGATACAGGACCCGTGGCAATAGTAACATATTCTCTGGTAAAGAAAGCGGAGTAG
>CAZURU010000215.1:0-8596 GCA_964623585.1 uncultured bacterium | reverse complement strand
AACAAAAGTGTGCAATTATTTTCGGAATCTACTATAAGATTTCAGATAGGGTCCCATTGAGAAAATTTGTCATCTTTCCTGCCAAAATGACGTTTTACATCAAAAGGTGTGTGCGAAAAAATTTTTGACAATTTTGCACAAATAACACAGAATTAGCACCATAATGTGAAAAATGTTAACGATTCAAGACGGATATGGTTAGGTACTCATTGTGAAAACTTTCTTGACTTTTCGCGTTGAATAGTGTATAATTTTCCAAAATTTGTGTTTCGGATTTCTTCACCATCCTTTATGTGTTCTCCGATGGTTTTAGATCTACTACCTCTATTGCTAAAGAGCATAATCTGAACAAACCGGTGAACGCCGTTATCTCCTGATACATTCTCCTTCCCGCTTGAAGGGAATTGAAGCCCTGTTTCCAAAGACGTGATTAACTTTTTTGTCGGTTGGTTTCTGTCTGTACCTTGGATGCATTGTCAAAAAACGTCTTTTGAAAAATAATAAATATTTTGGGAAGAAGATAGGATATGATTGATTGGGAGAAAAATTTCGCGGTTATTGTACAAAAATCAAACCCCTCTATCCTCCGAGGTCGCGGGAATATTACGGGCGATGAACGTGAATTTTATGAGCGGGCGTTTGGTCATGCGGTCATGGTGCTGAAAATTGATGGCGAGCTGCATTACAAAGGTTATCGCTTCAATATAGGTAGTGATGCGAAGCTGCGTGCGCTCCTTCATGATCTTTATACTAATGTTCAAATTCAACATTTACAGAATAAGGAAATCAAGAAAAAGATAAATTGCCTAAAAAATATTCTTAGCGTAGGAGACATACAAGCGGTAGTATCGGACGAGAGCAATGGGTACGAACTACGCCATCAACGGGGAATGTCCGGAACTATAAAGGATGACTGCGTCTGCTATGACTTGAACTACGAGGAAAAAGAAGTAAATACTATTTGGACTCAGGTCAAACAAGACGAAGCAAAGGAAAAATATTATAGTTTGACTCCAGATACTGCTAAAAAGACTGGTAACTTTCCGGAGGGCGCACTCGTTCATAATTGTGTAACTTGGATTGTTGAAACCGCGGAGGCATCAGTAGACAATCCACTTTTGCCTCGTGTAGATGATGGTAACATTTCTCAATTCGCTAATGAATTACGTAGAATGGGAGACATCCGTGAAACAGGCAAACCTGATTAAAATCAGCGAGTTTCAGATAAATAATTATGGGCTTTTGTTGATTTCCGAGACAGATGGGCTTCCGTTTCTGGCAGTTGATGAAAAAGGTGTCGCCTTTGATGCCGGGCCCTTCACAGGGGCCTTTTGTTTTCTGGAAGATTTAGCCAAATTTATTGTGAAAGGCGAAAGGAATTCCCCGTGCTGCGTGCATCTCAAGTTCGCAGAGGGAGATGTTTACCCGATGGGCGAATTCTATTTTAGCGAAGAGCAATACAGTGAGGCATTGCGTTGGGTAATTAAAGCTAACAAACGGATTGCCGAAAAAAAGGGGGCGGAAAAAGAAAATTCTAGCCCTCTCGCTAAAGCAGTTATAAGTATGATTGCGAACTGTCTGGAAAAGGACAAACAATTGCTTGAATTTAGTACCGCTATTTCGGAAAATTTAGATTCTTTGCGTAGCCAGGAATTGGTTCTGGCGACAGAAAAGCGTTTTCCAATAGTTGTCCAAGACGGTTTCTTTGCCAGGATTAGAACAATTGCTGATGTAATTGATTATGTCAATGCTCAGGTTGAAGACGAAAAGGTTTTTCTCGGAAGGCGATCCGGGCAACCAGAAAAATAAACACCCCAAGAGACGATTGTACAACTGAAAACTATTGCAACAGCATCCGCTCAACTCTCTCTTTAGCGTGCTCCACAATAGCATCGGCTTTTTGGTGTAGTTTTTTAACCTGATTGCGAATGTTGGTGATGTGATTGGTGATTTCGGTCTGTGTTCATTAATATTCCCTAAGTCCACGGGAGGTTTGAATGCAATATGGACACTGAAGTAACGGTCTTCAGGCAACTTTGGAAGTTATACCAAGTCCGGAAACAAAAGATCGGAATATTAGAGCAATTTGACATTTTAGCACAACGAGAAGATAACTGGGATGGACACGGCTCACCAAAACCGACTGATTTAACCTTAGCCCACGCGAAGGTGGTTATCGGTGCGTTGTTAGATGCTGTCATTTCCGCTGGACATCGGTGCGACACGCCATCTATCTCCAGTGATGAAGATGGCGATGTAACCGTGGCATGGTATGAGGGTGAGCGGCAATTACATCTTCAAATCGGGGAACATGAGGCAGAGTTCTTCAAAGTTTGGGGAACGAATATTGATACAGAAATGGACGTGGACTTTCTAAAACCTGGCAATTATCTACCACTTTGGGAATGGTTAATTAATGAATCACAGTGATTATGTACAGGACGATGAGGAACTCTACGATCACGCACTCGTGTTCATCATCGCACACGACGAGAATGCCTTGAAAACCTACATGCAACCGGTTTTGACAGGGAAAAAATAATAGGCAGTACTGTGCTGTCAATAGGATGACTATAGAATTTCTTTCGTCTCTACAGGTTCACCAGCGTGTCGGGTTAAATATTCAAGGACTTCCGCTTGCATTTTCTCTATCTCTGCCCGATACCCACTTGAAACAAGAGAAAATTCTTCAGGGGTGGCTTTAACCCGTAATTGCAAGAGCAGATTTTGAAAATAGGCTATACGTTGTTGACTTGTTTTGAGTTCTTTATCATCGTGAATCATGTTTCTACCTCTACAATGCCTCGGAGCGTTCCGTCGCGTTTGGCCTGCCAGCCGTTGATAAATTCGTCAAGGGTTTCTAAAAAAAGTAATGATGGACGTATCCAGAAAATACTGGCTCCGAATTCGGTTGCTGCGTGTTGGTGGCTCAAAAGTTTTTTTACTTCCTCGCTACAAGCTGCTGTGTTGAAGTCGTCATCAAAAACAAGGACAACATCAATATCATTAGGTTCCGGTTTCGCCGTGATGTAACTTCCAAAAATAAGAAATCGTTGAAGGTAGCCTGTTCCTTTGGTAAGTTGATAGATTCTTTGCAAACGCTCAGTCACAATTTCCCGCTGTGAGGTTCCGCTACCAAATTGAGAAACCACTTCATTAATTGTCGTCTTGTGTATGCCTTCGGGCAATTCGCCCTTATAGTTTAGATTTGGAAGTGACATTCAACACGGGCCTCTATTGGGACAAATCGCGCTTCAAATTGAAACAACGTTAATAATCTTGTCGCATTTTTTCAGCGATTATATGTAAAATTTGAATTGTGGTTTACGGTCAGAAACAGTGGGATTTGAAATCAGGATTTCTCCGACAGCATCGGAAAAACGAACAGTAACAGGCTGAGATTCCCCAAGTTTGCATGTATTGTAGTTCAATTTTGTTAAGCCAAAAATATCTTGTGCGACTCTTTCTATTGGAGCTTCTCCGTGTTGAATATCAATCCGTAACGGAACCGGAACCTCTGCTCCGTCGTAAGTCGCAAGTCTGGGCTTAAATCCACTTCCCCATAACAAGCCTGCCCGGTTATTGATCTTCCAAAATGTACCTCTCAGGACGGGTCTGCTACCTGTACGGAATAATAGCGGTGTATGTCGACGATCCACACGAACCCTTACACCAACAAGTTTGGTTCCTTTTGGACACGCTTTTTGATACCCTGAGAATTCTTCATTACTAATGGTAGATCGTGAATGCAAAAAGACCTCCTTAAGCTGCTTGCCCTCAAGAGCTTTATAAGTCTTTAGAACACCATCTAATAGTTTATAAGCGGCAGACTCACTTAAGTGAAATTGTTTTTTTTTAGATGAGTACCACGGTCCATATTCACCAAGGAAGACTATACCATCTCCAGTATCAAGAAACATCTGGGCGGCACAACAAGCATTTTTCCCTTCTTCATATGTGTCGGTTTTACGAAAAGCAATTCCGATATAACAAACACCGTCGCGCGCAGTAACAAGTTTCCAAGGTTTTCCACCGCATTTGTAATAAAGGGTAGTGCTAATATTCCACATACGATCTGATAAGGGGGTGAGGCTGCGTTCCTTGCGTATGTTGGTGTCTGTCAATCTTAATGTAGATTCGCGCACAATTTGTAAAGGAATTTTGTATTGCATCGCTCGCGCTTTAAGCTGTCGCCGAAAATCAAGAGAAAGTTGATACTGTTCGGGGTCAAAATCTGGAAATAATTCTGTTTGTCCAGCTCTTCTGCTTTTTATTCTTTGTGAAGAAGCACGTTCAATAGAATCAGGGACCCGTGACTCTGGACGGCAATTTTGCCAGATTTCATCTGGTACAACGCAGATAGCCACACCAATATTCTCATCAAGTTTGGTTGTTTTTTCCAGTTGTTCGAGGTAATAGTTGGTAACTCCAAACACTCGCTCATATTTATCTGAGTAGCGAGAGGTTTCAATAATTTGATCTCGATTAATTTGATAAGTTTTAACCGGCTCGCTGGGCCACTTAAAACAGAATGCCGCTTCAAAACCAGGAAAAGGGGGCCAAAGCCTCTGGTTTTCGTTTGGAGCAGAAATGGCGGGGCGATTCATAGCATCTGCCCACTTATTAAAGTTGACAATCCCTTTGTCAGTTCCAATTACAATGTAAGACAAGTTCCTTGATTGTGATGAAAAATCAGTGTCAGGAGGGCCAAAGGTTGCAAGTCCATCCCGTGGATGTATCATCCGCTGTCCATATCGAAATTCCAATTCTGGTTCATCAAAAACTATGATTGATTCAGTCATCTTTAGATTCCCTCATCCGCAATATTTTCGTCTAAATATTCGTCGTAATTTCTAAGCAATTCTGTTTGCTCGTGCCTAATTTCACCAAGTCCTTCTTCGTTAATACCAACTGGAACGTCTATACAAAGCGGGGTTGCATCAATAATGATTTGGGAATCTTGCGATTCGCCAATTGTTATTTTTCCATCATCCGCTAGAAACTGACTGACAGCCAAAGTCCGATTAAACCACTCCTTATTCCACCAGTTTTTACATAGGTTTTTTCGTCGTGAAACAATCGTGCGATGTCCTTTTAAAGGTTTTCCTGTGGTGTCTGATAGGCGAACTCGTATCCGAATAAGAACTGTAAAATCATTAAGGATATCTTGACGAACAAAGAAGTCAGGAGCAAGTGAATATAAGTATTTGCCGCCCGAACCGTGTTTTCTTTCACTGTTGGCAAATACATGGGTTTCTGAGCCATCGTCAGGGCGAATAAGATTGAGTCTTTTGTTCTTCACGAGGCCTGGAGAAAAGTAGAGTAATTTAGTTTCGGAACAGTATTTCAACCCTTTCTGATGACATTTCACAATCAGTGATTTTCGAATAAGTTCCGATACCAAATTAGGAATCCAGATTCCGTCTATCTTCTCAACTTTCGGTGCTATCCATAGGGATCCTCCCTTTTTAATCAGCCCGTACTCCTTACTAGCTGAAGCAGGGGGCTTATGAAAACTAAGAAACGTGTAAGGATCCACTTCTCGATAACTCCATTCAAACCTGAGTTTATCGAGCCTTTTCTTTGATATTTGCCTCGGTACTTTGAAACGATAAATGACTTTCGGTATCTGCTGAATTTTCAAACAGTTTGAGAAAAGGGTTTCTTTTTCCTCTGACCGAACATCGTTTTTCAAAAAGGCTTCTGCGGCAATACGTTTCCCATTAGGCAATGCTCGCGGACAGTCAATAGATTCCAGTTTTTCCAATAATTGCTTCAAACCCTCGGCCCAATTGGACTGAAATGGGATAAATTTTAAAGTTCTCGTAACGCTATCCAACTGTGTCTGATCTATACCATCCACATTTAAGGGTATAAGGAAATCTTGGTCTCGCTCACTCCGGATGTTTAAGGCAAGTGATCTTTGCCGTGTTACCTCAAGATTTTTCAGGGACGCTCGCGAATATAGACCAATAAACCTGAAAGTTTGATTTTTAATTGCGTCGTCAATATCATCAGGATAAGTTTCACCACCAAGTAATTGGAAGCGTTCACACCATACAAGATATCCTTCTGCTGTCAATTTCCTAGTTAACCAATCTGCAAACGCTCCATCCGCGTCAACAGAACTAATGAATAGATGATCCCGCTTTATTGAATCATCAATCCGATTTTGGACCGCAAGAAAATCTGGAGGAAAAATACTGGGATGAGATTCCTTAATATATTGGTACTTAGCGTCGAGAAGAATTTGCAGCCGTTCAACTCCAAACAGCTCCAATCGCCAACCAAATTCCTCCTTAATAGCTGCTACTGCCTCGTCTCGCTGGTGTGCTGTGAATCTAGCAGTGGTAACAAAAATAAATTGGTGGCAGGTATGACCGTGTTTAGCAATCTTTTCTGCATCTTCCGCAAGTTTAGCTCTCCAATCTTCGCGGACGCTATAGGCAAATATCGTTGTCTCATTAGACGCGTTGACGTGAATAGCGTCTCGCCCCTTATCATTGAAGTGACCAAGGGGTTCAATAAGATTGTAGCCTTCTAAAGACATCAAATGATGGCAAAGTCGTTCAAATTCAATATAGTCTGTGACTTCTTCAAGGCAATAAATTGTGAGGTGTGCTGCCATTTTCTTCTGAATTATCCTAATTTTTCTGATGGTGATGGAATTGAACCTACTTAATATGTTAACTTAACCTTTATTGGTTTTTCAAGGTGATTTAATTTTAGCTTTCCGTCAACAAAATCCGTTCAACTCTCTCTTTCACCTGTTCCACAATAGCATTGGCTTCTCGTCTAAGCTCCGCCACGCGAGCCAAACGCTTATTGACTTCTTCTACAATTCGATTTTGGACATCAAGCGGTGGCAGCGGAATCTCAAGTGATTGAAACTCTTTTGAATTTATATTTGCCTGTACAGATGTTCGTTGAATTGATTGTATCCACAATTTGTAAATTGTTGTCAATGTATAATGAAATACAAATGAAGGGTTTACTTTGGAGGGGTCAAATTTAAATCGAATCAGATATCCTGCAAAAATGGCTTTACCCAATTCGTTTTTGTAAATGAATGTCCGTCCCGCTGAACCGCTTCTGGCAAAGAGGACATCATTTTCTTCAAGCAAGTATTTGGAATGTATTGCTTCTGCAGTTTTCCAGTCCTCCAGTAGGTTTCCGTAGTCGTCTATATCCGTAATCCGGATGTATCGAACGTCGGTTTCAGGATTGCCGTCAATTGCCCTTTCGTTTGCGCCATACTGGGGTTTCTGAATTAAAAGTTTTCTTAGTCGAGTCAGGGGATATGGCGTTTTAAGGTTTCTAATATGGGATATATTACTCATGTATAAAGGGTCAAAACGTCCTTCAATTTCTCCGGCATAAACTACAAAACGTTTCTTTTCTTCAGTTACTGGCATTTCGATTCCCAATTCCTGAAGCACGTAATCACCAATTGAATCCAAAAGCGCGTCTGCCTCTTGTTTCTTTTGTTTTTTCTGAGCATAAGCGGATTGCATAAAACTGGCGATATGGTTTTGGATACTGGATTGAGGTATTGGAATCAGAATCCGCATTAATTGATCTGTCGTTATAGCAGGATAATTTCCGCCACTACTTCGCTGTAACATTTGCTGTAGGCAAAGCTGGCTGCGGAGGACAAAATAAAGGTAGGTGCGATTGAGAGTTGGATCTTTGATTTCTCTAAGGACTGCGAATCCTGTAGAAGCAATACAGCCATCTAAACTCTCATTAATCTGTGCAATAGAACCGTGATGAGGTCTTGTCAGACTGATAATAATGTCATCTTTTTGAACTGTCAATTGGGCGCGACTCGGAGCCTTCTTTATTGGGAGTTTAGAGAAAGAGGCTTCTCCTGTCTCACGGCTTACGCTATTAATCTCAATATATCTAAATGTATCTTCTGGATTTTCATCTGGATTCCATTTTTGATGATGCAGTTTGACAATATTTCCCAATATTTCATGAGGACCTCGGCGCAGAGCAGCCAACAACTTTTCAAAACGTGGGAGATAAAAATGTGGATCAAGCCTATCGCTTACTTCGCCCTGCCAAACCGTAAAGCACTGTAGTTCACCTACAGCGGCAGGGCTTACGCGAAAAAATCTGGGTTCTTTCTGAATTTTCGGTATTCGTCGCAGATCGTGTTAAGGTCGTTAACTGAGTCCTTGCGTCCGGTTGCGTCGTAGCCGATACGCTCAGCAATCGCCATAAAGATCGGATCATTGGCGTTTTCTCGAACCCACTCGCGGATATCTTCTGTGTTCTTATCTTCCCATTCCTCTTTTACAACATCAATCTGTTCTTTGTATCCTGCCTTGATTTCGCTTTCCCATTCCGAATCGGCTGCTGCTTTGAATGCCGCTTTGTATTCCTTCTCCAGCGCGTTCAGTTTGCCTGTCTGTGCCTTGAGTTCCACGCGGGCAGTTTTCGCGTCAAACAATTCAAATTCTGTGGTAAGTGTGGATTCGATTTCTGGGAAGAAGAAGGCACTGAGTCTTTGAACCGTTTTCGTTGGCGTTTTGGCAAGTTTCTGATTTAAGGCATCAATACTGTCCAAAATAGCGATGAATTGCTGCCG
>CAZURU010000214.1:2568-9148 GCA_964623585.1 uncultured bacterium | reverse complement strand
TAAGTCAAGGCTTCTGCGACATTCCAACCCTGCGGAGTCAAAAATTTCGGTAGTGCCTCGGTTTCAAAATTTTGATTAGGCTTTGTAATTTTGTGGTGTCTCGGTTTGAAATTTGGCGCGTGGCGTTTCGAGTGCGCCGCTTGTAGCAAATCAAGGGTGTCTCAATTTGAAATTTTGGGATCGGGATGAAAGATCAACGTGACAGAAATTTCAAACTGAGACAGCAAAAAAAATTAAAAAAAATTAGAGACCAATGGCTTTACGCAACGCCTTTTTAGCCAACCGTCTATGACGACGAAACAGATTGCGGACTTTGAACCAAATGATTTTGTCGTTGCCGTCACATGTCGGAAATGTCTCGCCCTCAAAAATGATTAAATCTACGCTCGGCCCCTGTTCATGTTTGTAGTCGTAAAATCCAGACTCAAGGCACTTTTCACCTACTGAAAATCCCATGACGTTCTCCTTCTATTAGGGTCGATTGGGATAGTAGTTGGGCGGTCTGCATACCGCCCAACTACGCAACTAAGATTTAGGTGTAAGGCAAATATACGTAATAATGGCTGACACCAACAGGGGCAATTTTTCGGAGGTGTCAAGCTGATTATTGCAGAGTAAGAGAGATTGTCGTATGTTGTCGTGAGGTAAAACTATTCTTGCAATCATCCGACTTAGTTGAGGCGAGGATAGAAGAACAAGAGCATCCAAGTATCTATGCTAAACATTGAAAGGAGAAAGTGTGGGAAGTTATTTGAACTATATTCAATCGGAAATAATGGATAAGTGTAAACCTGTGTGGCCGAGACAAATTAGTTGGAATCAAAGATTGTTTTATCGACCACATGGAACGATATTTAGGGGTGAGGATAAGTGGTGTTATCCGAATGTTTCATCAACTTTATATAGAGATTTAGAGGACAGAAGCAAAAAGATAGATGATTTTGATGACTATGACGATTGGGGTTGGGATAATATGAGTGAGGACGAGCAAGAAAAAGTACTTTTCCATCAGGAGTGCGAAAAAATAGATCGAGGCAAATCGTTTTTAGGAAAGAGAGGTAGTTATTTTGACGAGAACAGGGCTGTTCTTGCTCAAAACTATTCAAATCTTCCAGATGAGGACAAAAAGTTTTTGGCTGAAATTCGGCACAGTGGGGGAAAAACTAATTTTATAGATTTTTCTATGGACCTTAATGTTGCCTTGTTTTTTGCATGTTGTTCTCGGAATTGCTGGAACTACGATGGGAGAATTATACTTTATCACACTGCCGATATTTCTAAAAATAATATCGGTATAGAGGTTCCAGAGGGTGTTGTTCACAGTGATAATCAGTGTAGTATTTTTTTAAGGCCACCAACAGGAGTTCTATCCCCTGATGATTATAGTGTTGTTCGTGTCCCAAAAGACAAAAAGGAGGAGTTATTGTTAGATTTATGGAAATATCATGGAATACGTCCAGAATTTATTTATAGAAGTTTGGCTGGTTTTTTGAATAATGAACATTTGTTACAGCCTGGGCATGACGGCTAATCTTCGCTATCGCCACGATATTGTAGCGCGAGAACGATCATCACTGATTTCGAGTCGTACATTGGAAAATCCTGTTAACATATTATACTCCTTCTGCGAAGGTAATTTAACGGGATAGTAGTTGGGCGGTCTGGTACACCGCCCAACTACGCTACCTAAGATTTGGATGTAAGGCAAATATACGCAATTATGGTTGATACCAACAGGGACAATTTTTCGGAGGTGTCAAGCTGGTTTCTGGCGGGATGTGAGAGAGGTGCGAAAATGGATTTGCGCGATTGCGCTGATTGCGATAAACTTGAAAAACATGCTGGCTCGCAAAGTTCACAGTGAGACAATGAAAAATTTTGGAGAGTTTTATATTCGGATATGGAAGTTCGATCCACAATTCATTACGAGGAGATTGTCTTATGACCAGGTTAGACGATAACAATAAGAAAACAGTGCAGCATTTAAGGCTTCTTGCATTGGCTAACAATCATGCGTCTGTGTTGTGTTTCGAGGAATTTAATAAAGAATTACAAAGCCGAACAGCACAAGCACATGTGTTACTATTAAACACAGTATCTTTTGCATTAAACTTATTTTCAGTAGAACAGTCACTGAAAATACTGCGATTACTATATGGCTTTCCTTTTAAAGCGACACATGATTTACATAATTTATTTACATGTATAAAAAACAATGTTGTCGATTTTGAAAAATCATTTAAATCTGCGTTGAATAATGCGAACAAGAGGCTCGGCGAGATTGACGTAAACCCCGTCTCGAAAAAAGAAATAGAAGATACTTTAATGAGTAATAGAAAAACTTATGAGGATATAAGATATTTATTTGTTGACCGAGAGGGGAATCCGAAAGATCATTGGAAAATTTCGTTAAGAGACATACAAGTTGTATATTGCATAGCTTCAGTGTTTATAGAAATAAGCGCAAAGAGAATGAGTCAAATAGGCGTTTCTGATTTACAAGCAAGATAGTTTCCAGAATCAGATGTGTTCGGCTCGTTTACGTGCCCCATGAACCCGTCAAACCTCAACTGGTCTGGGCGGGACAAGGCATGGGGCAGACCGTATATGCCCTTAAAATAACATATTGGCTTTGTGACGTTGCCATTTTCATCTTTGCAATACGTAATGAACACTTCCTCGCGTGGACTGCGCCTTGTGGTTGAGATTGTAGCGCGAGAACGATCATCACTGATTTCGAGTCGTACATTAGAAAATCCTGTTGTCATGTCATACCCCTTTTTTGGTGGGGTTAATTCAACGGGATCAGTGTGTGTGCGGTCTGCTCACCGTCCGCACACACTAAAATTAGCTGTGTGGAAAATATACGAAATTATTGCTGATACCAACAGGGACAATTTTCGAGCGGGGGGGGTTATGTAGGGTAGTGACCAAATAAATCTGTTGAATGGAATGTGTTGACAGTTTAATCGTTAGCCCATATTTTTTTGTGTCAAATCGAAGTGAATTTCAGGGAGACAACCAATGACTACGAATATTATTGTTATTATACTGATAGCGGTAGCATATATGATTGAAAGGCTGATATATTACTTGAAAGAAAGAGGGATACAAAAGCGCAAGGGGGTAATAGAAAATTTTGACAAAATGTTAAATGATTTCAATGCACTTAAAGATTTTGTGGTCACAGAGTCAGATACCACTGATACGACAGCAACAATAACAACTCCTCAGAATAAAACTCTTAGAAAACGGCGAGAAAAGATCAAATACTTTAGAAAGGGATTGTTAGTGTTCATGGATTTATCACTGAGCGTATCAGGTGCTAAAACCAGAGATAACTGGATTGACTCAGAAGGCAGGCGAAACTTTGACGAAAAATACCATGACCAAATGACTATAATAGAAGATAGGCTGAATCATTATTTTGTGAACTTATACGATTTGATTAAATATGTTGAAGAAATAGAAGATAAAATTTTTAAGCCTAAAGACAAAGCATTCCAAATAGGTAGAATAAGGCGATCTTTGTCAACACACGAAATAATGATCCTTTTTTATTATTGTATGGATGAAAAACCATTTTGTAAAAAATTAAAGGGTTACATAGAAAAATATCACTTGTTTGAGAATTGGCCTTTCTTCTTGTTCGACGAGAAAAGTGTGCCCCAAAGTCATTTCAGGTTTTATGATAGCAGTGCTTTTGGCAAAAACAGAAAATTACTACCATAGAAAAAGGCGAGAGTAGAATGTAGCAATAGTGTGAACAGTTTTAAGCGGCGATGGTGCCATATTCCTTAAGAGATTGATATTCGGGTTGTTTTTTTATCCAAGTGTGGTCTAACCCGAAGATACGAATAATTCGATTCAGGTAATGTTGATTGAAGGCGAGGATTTTCACACTGCCCATAGACCAGATGCGTGTTTTATCCTTCTTTTTGGCGTTGAGGCCGTCAGATTTGGCCAGATTTAAGGTGGTCAAAGACGCATTAAAATGAAAGTCGAGGCGTGCCTGATCGCGTGCTTGCACATCACATAAGCCAGTAAACTGCTTGGCATCTCTGAAGAGGAACTCGATTTGGAAGCGTGCTTTGTAATAGCGATAGATTTGCCACGGATTGAGTGTCTCATCTGTAGAAAAAAGAATCACATAGCAGGGTGTTTCGCCTTCTGCTTGTTTTATCAGGACAACGACTTTGAGATTGCGAGTAAAAAGCCCTCCAAAGGAGGGCTGAGTGCTTGCCCCCAAAGGAGGCAAGCCAGCCGTGTCCCACAACCCGCGCAAATGTTAATACTTCAAACCCAATTGCTCACTAACACGATCTTTCGCCTCTTGATATTTCACATACTTGCGAATCATCTCAGCATCCAGACCCACCGTATCCACACAGTAGCCTCGCGCCCAAAAATGATTCCCCCAGTAAGGCTTCTCCTTCAGATAGGGAAACTGCTTGAACACACGAATGGCACTGCGACCCTTCAACGTACCCATCAATTCTGAGATAGACACCTTCGTCGGAACAAGCACAAGCAGGTGAACGTGATCTACTTGCACATTCAATTCAACCACCTCACATTCCTTCTGCTGGGCAAAGACATGGATGCAGGTGGATACTTCGCGACCAACGGCACCCTGCAAGATTCGGTAGCGATATTTCGGCACCCACACCAAATGATACTGGCAATGCCATATCGCATGAGATAACTTATGGAACCTGCTCACTGTTTTCTCCTTTCTCGGTTGCGGGAACAACCGCAGAATATAGGAGATTCAGCGGGCAGGTCACTGGCAAAGCCGACCATCTCTGACCACGCCCAAAGGACGTGGGTTTTTAAAATGAACTAAACTTTGATTTTGTTCATCTTGAAGCGATGCGGATTCAGACAATGCGGATTCAGACAATGCGGAGAGACGGCTCCCAATTTCGTCCAAGAGAGGATGGATCCAGGGCAGCCAGACTTTCAGGATTTCGTATAGATGAGGAAACGGCAATAGAATCCAAATAACAGCAATGACCTTGACCCAGCCAGACCAATCTTTCCAAACTTGCCAATCCATAATAGCACGGTACCAACGAATCTGCCATTTTCTTTTTTGTTTTTAGGCTTCTCATCATTCATAATGCTATCTCCTTTTGCACTTTCCGTCACTTATTCCCAATCTACCATCAGGCTGGTGGCTGTCTTTCCATCTGCGTTCGGATGGAATAGCTCATATTGCAATCTCCGCATCCGGATCTCCGGCGGCGAGTGCGTTCATCCATGCGAGGCAGAGGTCGCGGGAGAGGTAGCGGTCATAGGTGGCGGTTTCCTGTCGCTCGACGATGGGGAAGGTGGAGTAGATGTAGCGAATGTCGTCTCGGTCAGTGATGCCGTAGAGATGGAAGAACAAGGCATCGAGTTTGGCGCAGAGGTGAAGACGGCGATTCTCGTCCCATTGGAAGGGTGGACCTTCGTAGCCGAGATCGCGGGCAAAAGGAGCCATGTCGTTGGCGGTGTAGGTGAGTTCGAGGACAGCATCGCGGACAATTTCGGCGGCAGTTTTGGGGCCAAAGTGGGTGGTCTCGTAGTGGTCGGGAGGGACGACAGGGAGTTGTTCAAGAATATACAGGTCCAAGTTTCGTGATTGAATTTTCTGTCTGGCGATATAATCACAAACCAGCGAACATAGATTTGCGACCAGTAGAGTGAGATCGAAATTGGACGCATCCTTTTCAAGAGGCAGTATCGGTAGTTTGTTACCAAATCCGACGGGTGGAACAACGCACGCGATGAGAGTACGCACATTGTTGGTATTACAAACATCATTGAATCCGATTTGCCATTTTCCCGCCATCTCTCGTGGAATATGACATGCGTTGATCCAATACCGCGGTTGCGGTGTTACCGAAGGATCGCACAGAGCCTCCAGATTCAGCTTCTCCGACACCCCTTGTCCACTAATATTACCCGGATTGACACGCACATTCGCATAACGATGATTGTATATCTGCACCATCTTACCTTCATAGAGCGGCACCCACTCTCCACTCGGACTGTTGAAACGATTGTTGCCAATGGGATATGCTCCTTCTTGCTCCTCCAATTCCTCCAGCGTGCGGAACAGGTCCGAGTCATTGGTCATATCGAACATGCGAGAGTATTCTACCGGCCATGCCTTGACTTTCTCTCCAGAAGAACAATTCACCAGCACGGGCAGGCGACGGTAAATTTCCATCATCAATGCCGCGTCTCGTCGGGTGCGAAAAATAGGTGCAGTACCAGTGTTAGGGTTGATGGCCGCCAGTGCTCGGGCAGAAATACGAAATCGTCGCTCAAGATCGTTGAATTGTTCCCAGGAGGAAACGCGTACGCAGAAGTCAAAATCTGTAAACGATCCGGTGCGGCGCGATAGAATAATGATGGAAGGTTGCTCCTCGTGGTGAATATCCGGGAATAACCAGCCTTTTCGGTTCTCAAAAGCATAGAACGCCTTTACCGATTCTGATACCATGCGTTCCGAAAAGAACTCTGCTGGTGTCTTGTCCGTGGCTATGCCGATGGGAGTAACCAATCCAACGAGGCCATCCTCCTTCACCAG
>CAZURU010000214.1:0-2558 GCA_964623585.1 uncultured bacterium | reverse complement strand
TGCCATTGCCCGTTCCACAAACAGCGAATACAGGTTAATATCGCCACGAGCCAAGAAGGGATAATCGCCCCATTTGCGCGCCACGCGACCCGCGGACTTAGCGCGTTCATCCGCACGTTCGAATTCGACAAATAACGGATCGCCGGACTTCTGCAACACTCCAATCATCCGCTTGCGATCTGCCGCGCGTTGGGCACTGGCAATTTCTGGCCGTCGCGCCGCAAACCACTCCACCTGTTGCAACTTCACCTTGTCCCACGGCGGATTGCCGATCACCGCGTCAAAGCCGCCACGCGGTGTAGTAGATCGCCAATCTTGCCAAATGCCGGGAAACGCCACCTGCCAGTTAAGAAAGCCCTCTAGAGCAATCTGTTCTCGTGCTTCGGTCAGCAATTCCACAAACCGCTCTGCCCCCGGCACATCCATCCTCACCTCGGCTGTACCCGCCGCAATCTCCACAGGATTGCCGAACAGGCTGGTCAAAAAAGCGCGCAGGGCGATCTTATCCTCCTTATCCCGCACATCCAACCACTCGAATGCGTGAATCAGCGACAAAAACGCATCCAATGGCTGCGTGCCCGACTGCATATCTGCAAATAATTCCGCAGACCGCCCTGCCTCCTCAATCTCTGCATCAGTCAATTCCTCAATCAACTGCATCGCTTGTGCGGCTCTCGTTGCCCGCTGTATTGGCTCATTCAAAAACAGGGGACTACCCTCTTCCATGGCCTTATCTATACCCTGACTGACCCAGCATCCAAATAAACTATCGCCACACCGCAGATGATGATCCAAAAAACTCAGCGGCGCACCCGCGGTGAATGTATGCAGCCATAACGACACCTTAGCCAGTTCCACTGCCATCGGATTCTTATCTACCCCATAAACGCACCGCTTGAGTACCATACGCCGTACAATGTGCCGGTCATCGAGTTGCGCCGCATCTATGGTCCACTCACGCTGTTCGGCATTGGTCAAAATCGTCTTACGAATAGCATCAATACGCTCAGTCAGCGGCGAAGCATAGCCCTCGCTATCTACTTCGGCCATTGCAGCAATGACGTGGTCGGAAAGGTAATCCACCAAACTGACCAAAAAGTGCCCCGATCCCATTGCCGGATCGCAAATTTTCAGATCGAGCAATTCCTCTGCCGGATCGACTTGTGCAAGTGCCTTCCGCTTAAACCCTTCGCTCACCTTACTGCGTGTGATCTCTTCAACCTGCTTAGCAAAAGCGTCCATACGTGCCTGCACCAACGGCTCAATCGTCTCCTTGAGAATCAAGCGCACAAGAGTATCCGGCGTGTAATAACTCCCCGACCCCTTCCGCGCAAACACATTCGGACGCACCGCTATCTCGTCCCCTTCTCGCACGACCTCGTGTTCGAGCAACCGCTCGTAAATCGACCCCAGTTGCTCAACGCTCAGGTCACGATAATTGATATACCGCCCACTCTCAAAGGAAAGCGCATCAATCACATCGGCTACCACCTGATCGCCCAGCTTAATCTGGGCCAAAAGAGACGCAATTTTCTGGTCAAACAAACCGCCGTTATACGGTGGCAGACCAATGGAAGAATCGCCTTGATCAATAGCGCGGCAAAGGTCATCAATGGCCGAATAATAGCGTGCGGCAGTCTCGGAAAACACATCATCTCGTGCCTTGCGCCTCCCAATGTCATCGCGTACCTGGCGCAAACAGTAATCATCATAACGCTCATCGCGCACCGGCAGCAGATTGCGATCCTCGGCGTATAAAATAAAAAGCAGACGATAGAGCAACACCAGAGCAGCATCGCGCACCTCTGGCAAGGGCGCATCTGGCGCAACAGCAGCAATAGCGCGGGCCAAATCGGGAAAGACCCGAGAAAAGACCACCCCGGACAGACTATTCGCCACGCGCTCTTGATAAAATCGCCCCTCGTCAAGCACGCGCTCGTGAAAAGTACGCTGATCCTCCTCGCCTGGCAGGAACGCATCTCGCCCGAAAAACAGCGCGAACAACTTCAAACAATAGCGTCGCTCATCTTCTGAGAACTCATTGCCTTCAGGACCAAGTACCGCCGCGAGATCTATCTCAAAAAACTGCTCGGAAACAGACCGCGCTCTCTGATAATAGAGCCGCCACTGCGCGCCATTTGTAAGTATGCCCCAGCGCAACTTCCCCTCTGTCAAATCCTCCACCCGACGCAAATAGCGAAGCATCTGAGTCGAGGGCGCGGTTGCCTGCCGGGCAGACCGGCGGTCGAGTGGCAGATCCCACCGTTTGGATTCCACAATTGCCAGCCCCCACTCGTAGCGTCTCCACTCCTCAGCGAAACCATTGGCACGCGCCTTGTGTGCATCGTCCTCAAACAGAAGGCCATCAGGTACATCATCACGACCACGAGGCGTCAGATTTTGTTGCCGCAGGTGAGCTTTCCATCCGAGGCAGTTGAGGATGGGCCAGATCAAATCGTCTTCGGTCTGGCTTTCATTGGGGTTCTGGTCAATTGGGAAGGTATTGAAGATATTTTGAAGTTCTGTCTCAAATACCGCCTCTTCATCCCATCTCTGCC
>CAZURU010000213.1:6127-9237 GCA_964623585.1 uncultured bacterium | reverse complement strand
GCGTGCCTCTACACGACCTACGAAAATGGTATATTATAAAGTAGAAATGGTATAAAAACAATTTATGCCATTTCCACTCTTCCATAAGACGGCACTCACAGAGTGCCTACTACTATTAATCTTGCATCCTTACACCTCCACCATACCAAACCCTGCGCTGTTCTTGTCACCAAATCCGCATTCATAACCTGTTTGGATCAATGCAAGGCTGCCTCTCACACGGAATGGACATAATACGCCACGGATCTTGATGCCTTTGAAGTCTACCAATCGGGTGACGCGTCCTGCTTTTCTGCGTATATACGCTTGATCATATTGGAAGGACAAGGTGTCGTCGTGTGGAGTACGTCCGTATATGGCTTGATGTTTGTGCAATAGGTTCCGGCGAATGAGATCGGAAAGGTGAGGGTCGTCAGGTAGACAGTAGTGGGTGCGACGTTTACCATCGTCTACCCGCACGGCGGACATGACGATAGGGGATAAGCAACGAAAATACATCTCTGACCGAAAACGGGGTGAACGAGGGATCGTCACGTCTCTTATCTTCAGATCGTGTTCGCCAATGCAAAGCCACCCCTCGGTGAGAAGGGTGTCCGCAAAATGGGATAGAAACTGTTCTACAGGGGAGGATACATACCAGGTTAAAGATGAACGAAAGTGAATCTGTGCACCTGTGATGTGCCGACGTTCTGCCATCAGTTGAGAGAAGGTAAAAAGTTTGAAACGTTTTTCGTCAACATGATAACCTTCTTCGTGGAGAAAATCAGCGAACTCAGGATTAGATTCTGATAGAAAACGGTAAATTACACCAACGAGGAGATGGTTATAGTTGATTGGTAATGTGATACCGCTGCCTACATCAGCAATGATTCGGATACGCATCTTTTACCACCTTTTCATGCTGTTCATAATAAAGGTGCGGAGATTTTGCCGAGCACTTTCGGCAACCAGAGACTCAAATCAGGAATATAGGTTACAAGAATTAAGGCTATCAAGAGTAGACCGATAAACAGTAACACGGATCTATAGAGTAAAACAACCGATTTCTTGAACTTCATGCTTGAGATGAATAGATTCATGCCAATGGGTGGGGTGAGATACCCTATCTCAAGATTCGTTAAGACGATGACGCCAAGGTGCACCTTATCAATCCCTAACTCATCCGCTATAGGAAGAAGCAGTGGAACAATGATAACAATGGCTGAAAAGATGTCCATCATACAACCCACAATTAACAGGAATACATTGAGTCCTATGAGCATTATGATCTTATTGTCCGTGATAGAGGTTATCCACTCAAGTGCCATATCGGGCACACCTTTGTCAATCAGATAGTCTGTTAATGCTAATGCCATCGCGAGGATGATAAGAATCGCACCGACAAGTACCATACTCTCTTTAACAAGACAGGGTAATGCTTTAACTGAAATGGATCTGTGAATATACATCTCTACAATACAGACATAGATAACGGTCAATGCTGCGACTTCAACAAGTGATACGATACGTGTCAAGATCCCCCCTAATACGAGTAATGGCAGGAGTAGTTCCCATTTTGCGTCCCAAAGTGTTCGGAAGAACAACTTCCAGTTAAACGGGGTCGTTTCAGTATGTTTGATGAGACTCCATCCACTACAATATGAACTGAGGATGAAAAGGATAATCATGCCAGGAATAATGCCTGCAAAGAGCATCGCATCAATTGGCACATTCGCGATGATAGCATATATGATGAGAGGAATACTGGGAGGGAACAGTAAACCGATGCTGCCTGATGCGGTGATCAATCCAAGCGAAAAGTTCTCATTATAACTCTGACGTAGGATAGGATAGACTAAGCCGCCGAGTGCAATGATCGTGACGCCAGAGGCACCCGTGAAAGTGGTAAAAAACGCACATGTAACGAGGACAACGATAGCAATACCACCCGGTAACCACCCGACACTTGCTCTGGCGAAGGCGACTAACCTTTGCGGTGCTTTTCCCGCTGCGATTATATAACCTGTAAGCGTAAAAAGCGGAATAATAATAATTGAATCGTGTTTTGTGAGCCGGTTGATATTAATAAGGATTGCTGTAAGTGAATCACCGGCAGCTGCATATCCGATAAGGGTTGCACCTCCGAGTAGGACAAAGAGTGCACCTCCTAAGAGTGCGAACGCCAATAATCCAATACCAATGAGTATTCCCATTAGTCAACGTCTCCTCTAATATCACCACCTGTCAAACGGATGCCGAACTGCAGCAATAAGTGAATATCAATCAAAACAAATCCGAGAGGGATGATTGTCTTTGCCCACCATAAAGGCACTGTGCCGATAAGCTTTGCCTGCATCCCTTGTTCATCAATCAGAAATACAAACCCGTAGTAGACTAATATACTGACGACAGTAATGCTTAACACGTCAATGAGATAACTGCTGTAGCGGGTAATATTTTTGGGTAAGATGCGGCTGAGTACATCTATGCTGATGTGTCGTTTTTCTGCAGTGGCAAGTGCAGCTCCCAGAAAACATAGCCAGAGTGTGAGGTTTTGAAGCACTACGGTTTGCCAACGCAGGCTTTCCCTGAAACCGTAACGTAAAACGATTTCAAGCAACGCGAGTCCAATCATGAGGGCAATGATTAGGCACAACAGAGCTGTTTCTATTTTACTGAGGAAGGTGTTTATACGTTGTAATACCATTTCTATATGAAAACATTACATTATTTCGTAGGTTGGGTAGAGGTACGAAACTTACCTGAAGCCACATATCATAAGCAAAATCGGGTTTCGTTCCTCTACCCGACCTACAAGTTTAACTTTGACTGTCCACTAAACATGAGTATCTTCTTTAGATGGAGCAGCCAGGAAACCCTTACCTAAGGTGGGGAAAGTCGACCTCAAGTCAAAGTTGTAGGTCGCCAGTATTAACTGACGACCTACGATGTCTTTATTCTTCTAAATTTTCTTGTGAATTTTCCTTTGGTTGTGTTGGCGGGGGTTCTGTGAATTCCTCGTCCCGTTCCTCCGCTTCTTGTCGTCTGCGGTCCCATGCTGCGACCTCTTGGTATACTTCTGCCTTACCTTCTGCCTTACCTTCTGCCTTGGCAGCTGCTGCGGCAGCTTC
>CAZURU010000213.1:0-6027 GCA_964623585.1 uncultured bacterium | reverse complement strand
CTTCTGCCTTACCTTCTGCCTTACCTTCTGCCTTGGCAGCTGCTGCGGCAGCTTCTATCCGCTTTTGCCGTCTGGCATCTACGTAGTCTGACAATAACATCATTAGGTCTATTCCTCCTATTATCATTGCGACCAATGTTGCGTCAATAGGTATAAAACTTGATATGTCTTTTGTGACATTTTGAACGGAAATGTGTCCTTTCCAACCTTGTGTAATTTCAAAATTCAGTGCAATATATCCGTAAATGAGCGCAAAAAGAGAAACGAGAAATAGTGCAACGCCTGCTTTTCCAATTCTCCAGAAGTCTCGGACAGCTTGCAAAAAAGTACTACGGTTTTTCAAAATGTTCTCCAAAATGTTTTTGTATTATATCTTTTTCAGTGTTAAAAGTCAACCTAAAAACCGGATTTGGCATATTGAGAATTACCGAAAATGTTTATTTAGCGCAACTCGTTACTGTAATACTTGAATACCTGCTGCAGGAAGGATGGCGACTTTCGCGTGAGATGGAAGTTTCTCTGCCATGAGTCGTATCAACTGATCTAAATCTCGGAACAGAAGGGATGATGGGTACTCTTTGTAGAAGTCATCTCTATCAAAATGTTCAGACCAAACATGGAGTTGTGATTGTCTGCCCAGTTTTGGTTCAGGAGTAGGCTTTGTCGGTAACCTTTCTATTTTCTGCCGTACATACTTCGGATAATCGAGTCGGTCGAACAGTCCGTGAAAACATGATCCATCGGTTGCTGGATAGAGTGCCATGGTGTATGCGTTCTCAAAATATGAAAAGGCAGCTAATGCTTTATCAAGTTGAATGGCGTCTGCGTCAAGTGGATAACAGTTTATGATGACGAGGTCGCTTGCGGTGCGAGTTGATTCAAGTATTTTAGTATTGTATGTATCCAATGCAAAATGTGCGGCTTTACGGTGTGCCTTGATAAAATCTCCAACGAAGAGCCCGCTTATTTCGCGACGGCTGTTCAGAACGACATTGGCGATAGCATCAAGTCCAAGGACAGCAGCTGCCATTTCGATTGTATCGCGTCTGTCAGGTTCGTCGCCTTCACCTTCAATTACAGCGGGCCCACGACCAGGTGGAAATTTATGGAAATAGTACATTGTTGAGAACCCTGCGGTGCCGGGTACGATGAGTTTTGCCCCACCACTAAAACCGACTGAGCTGTGTGGATAAATTCCACCGAGACACATTTTGAAATCTGCATCTGCAACTGTGCGATTGATATAGAGTGGTGTTCCGTTTTCAAGATTTCCTAATCCGCGTAAATCTCTGCTTAGGAAATCATGATTAGTCACCTCATATTCTGCCACGATATCCGCACCGAGTTTTTTTACCATCTCTTCATCGGAAATCGGACGGTGACCACCAACGCCGACAACAAATCGAATTTCTGATTTTGGCACACCTGCTCTGTTAAGTTCACGGATCAAAAACGGAATAACTTGATATGCAGGTGTTGGTCGACTCATATCATCTACGATGATAGTCGCGCTCTTCTTGTTTTTGGCTAATTCAGAAATAGGTTTTGTGCCGATAGTTTCAGCAATGGCCACTTCAATCTGCGTGGTGGTGAGTGCAGGTGCGTCCTTGGGATTTAACATCTCTATATGCCAATTGGCTGGGACACTGAGTGTAAGTTCGTTATCCCCATACCATGCACCGGATCGGACTGTTACAGTGTTCTTCATAAATCATCCTCTATTCAAACCACTGTTCTTGACTCGTTTTTGATGTGTCAATACCGCTGCGATAAAATCTTTGAATAACGGATGTGGTGTGAGCGGTTTAGATTGAAATTCTGGATGGAATTGTGAACCTAACATCCAGGGATGGTCAGCAACTTCAGCGATTTCGACCAGACTGCCATCAGGCGAAACACCGCTAAGTGTTAGTCCAGCCTCAGCTAATTCTGAACGGTAGTCGTTGTTCAATTCATAACGGTGTCGGTGTCGTTCTAAGATGATCGGTTGCTGATATGCATTGTAACTTTTAGTGTCTTCTTTGAGTACACAAGGGTAATGTCCGAGGCGCATTGTTGCACCTTTGTCAGCGATTCCGCGTTGTTCTAACATCAGGTCTATCACCGGATAGGGTGTCTGTTTGTCTACTTCGGTACTGTTTGCATTTTTTAGGTGGGCAACATTTCGTGCAAATTCTATGACAAGACACTGCATACCGAGACATAAGCCGAAGTAAGGGATCCTGTTTTCCCGAGCATATTTAACCGCCTTAATCATCCCTTCAATACCACGGTCGCCAAATCCGCCGGGCACCAAGATGCCATCAATGTTTTGGAACAGTTGGTCAAAATCTGTTCGTTCAGTTACATCCTCAGCTTCAATCCATTCAATATGGACTTCAGCATTATTAGCAATTCCGCCGTGTTTTATTGCTTCTTGTACACTGATATATGCGTCGCATCCGGTTGTGTATTTTCCGACGATGGCGATATTTGTCTTGTGTTGTGGATTTTTCAGTTTATCCACCATTGCAATCCATTCAGCATCCAGCGTTGCGCGTCTTTCAAGCCTTAATTTTTTCGAGACGAGGTGTCCCATCCCCTGTTGTTCAAAGTTCAGTGGTATTTCATCAACGCATTTTGTGTCTAATCCTTCTAAAATGAAGTCTTCGCTTATACCACAGAGGAGTGCTATTTTCCTGCGAACACTATCATCAATGTGTTGACTTGTTCTGCACAACAGTAGATCGGGATGCACACCTAGTTCCTGCAGTTTACGGATACTGTGCTGGGTCGGTTTACTTTTGCTTTCACCGTTCGGGAGTGTGTAGATGAGTGAAACGTGGAGGAATAACGTGTTTTCTCTACCAACTTCAACAGCCATTTGCCTGATAGCTTCAACAAACGGTAGCATTTCAAAGTCGCCGATTGTGCCGCCTATTTCCGTGATGACAATGTCAACGCCGTTGTCTTTGCCGATCTGATAGATACGTCTTTTGATTTCATCGATAATATGTGGTATTAATTGAACCGTCTGTCCGAGATAATCACCACGGCGCTCTTTTTCTATCACTTCAAGATAGACAGAACCGGTCGTAAAATTTGATTGCTGGTTTAGATCAACACCAAGAAAGCGTTCATAGTTTCCTACGTCCAGGTCAGTTTCGGCACCGTCGTGTGTTACAAATACTTCTCCGTGTTGGAACGGGTTCATTACACCTGCGTCAACATTCAAGTATGGATCAATTTTGACGACATTTACGTTGAACCCTCGGTTGATGAGGAGCCTTCCTAACGACGCCGTTGTTATCCCTTTTCCTATTCCCGATATAACGCCGCCTGTGACGAATATGTATTTTGTCATGCTCTTTCCCTTTATGTCATGGCCTTTCCCTTCAAAGATGAGTGCCTCGTTTTTCTAAAATATTCTTTACTTTTTCTAAATCTGCGGGTACATCTACGCCAATAAGGGGTGTGTTCGTTTCCACCACATGAATTGCCACACCGTTTTCTAACAGACGCAACTGTTCTAAACTCTCAGAAACTTCACAAGGTGTACGTTCCCAACGTGTGAAAGTTAGTAAACGTTCTTTTCGGAACGCATATAAGCCGATGTGTTTAAACACTAAGCTATTTTCGTTAAAAATTGGTTCTGTATTTTCGGGTGTGCTTGGTATCGGTCCCCTTGAAAAGTATAACGCATCACCTTGAAGATTAGTAACAACTTTTACGATGTTCCTATCAAGGTAATCTTCCATCGTCCCGATCCGTTCTTTCAAAGTTGTTACTTCTATATCAGGCCTGTTAATAAAGGGTTGTAGCATAAGATCAATTTGTTTAGGTTCAAGGAGCGGTTCATCGCCTTGGATATTGAGGACAATATCACATTCTATTTTCTTTGCGACTACTGTTACACGGTCGGTTCCTGTGGGACAATCCGGTGTCATTTCTACGTTACCATCGAAATCTTTTACAGCATCATAAATTCGTTGGTCATCTGTAGCGACAATAACTTTGTTAAGTAGTTTCGACTGAGATGCACGTTCATATACATGCTGCACCATCGGTTTTCCCAAAATATCTGCTAAAGGTTTCCCCTCAAACCGAGTTGATGCATATCGTGCTGGTATAATAGCTATACTCTTCAATTCTGTTCTCTCTTTTCTGGTGGTAGATTCTTATACGTCTGTTTTCTCTTTTCACGTGGTAGATTCTTATACATGATATAACCTGATATAATTGCCAATGATAGAAAGATCAATCCAATAACGGTAAAACCTAATAGCAGTTTACCAATACTGAATAGGAAAGAATAGATGAAGATAACACCGACTATCCAATTGACCAATGCTGGTGTTCTGGTTTCTGTATAAGTCTGTTGCCCGTTAGTATCGTCTGATTCCTCTTTAATTTCTGCCGCGATTAACATCCATCCGATTTTGCTCGGTTTAACCCTACTATAAAATTTGGTGAGAGTTTCTGTAGAAACAGGTGCAGTGATAAATGTAACAACCACCCATACCACTGTTGAGATTGGCACGATTATCAACATCTGTAGTGCGAATTCACCCTTAGTTTGCGGTAACAGGAACACAACAATAGAGACGACTAAAGCTGCTAACATAGCTGAGATTTCTGACCATGCGTTTATGCGCCACCAATACCAACGTAGGATCTGGACAAGTCCGATTCCCGCATTCAGCGCGATCAAAAATTTCCATGCCCCTGCGATAGAGTCCATAAATAAACTGGTTACACCAGCAACGATCATAATGAGGATAACAGCTAATCTGGAAATTGCAACGTAGTGTTGCGGTTCTGCTTCAGGAATAAAAAATCGTTTATAGAAGTCGTTAACGAGGTAGGATGCCCCCCAATTCAGGTGTGTGTCAATTGTTGACATAAAGGCTGCTAAGAAGGCAGTTAACATCAATCCGAGAAGACCGACAGGTAGATAATCCAACATTAACATTGGATAACCTGCTTCTGGATCTTCTAAGTTTGGGTAGACAACCATTGCGACTAATGCGACGAGTATCCAGGGCCAGGGACGGAGTGTATAATGTGCTATGTTGAACCATAACGTAGCCAAGAGAGTATGTCTCTCATTCTTTGCAGCGAACATACGTTGTGCAATGTATCCGCTTCCATCTACGCCGTTTGATGCCCACCATTGCATACCGAGATACACGCCGAACGTTATGATAGCCATTTTACCAGCACTAAAATCGGGTGTAAAGTTTAGTATCTGGTTTTCTGCTCCATATATGTTCACCAGTTTTTCTTTTATGACACCGACTCCGCCGATTTTGTTGACAGCGATAATTGCCAGGGCAATTGAGCCTACCATCGCCATACCGAATTGGACAATGTCTGTCATCACAACACCCCAGAAACCTGATAACGCACAGTAGATCCCTGCAATTAGGAGGCATACCAAGACTACGATGACTTTTGTGGATGCAGTATCAGGCAAATTCAGTGTAATCACGACGATTTTCTGCATTGCAAGGATAACCCATCCCATCGTAATGCAATTTATTGGTAGTCCGATATAGAGTGCGCGGAACCCGCGGAGGAAACTTGCGGATGGTCCTGAGTATCGTAGTTCGGTAAATTCGACATCTGTGATGATTTCTGACCGTCTCCAGAGTCGGGCAAACAGGAAGGTTGCCAACATACCGCTTAGAACTGCGTTCCACCATAGCCAGTTCCCCGCAATTCCATCTTCAACGACAAGACCCGTCACTGCCAGGGGTGTGTCGGCAGCGAAGGTAGTTGCTACCATAGACGTTCCAGCTAACCACCATGGTAGATTTCGTCCGGATATAAAAAACTCGTTCATATCTTTTCCAGCACGTTTGGAAAAATAGATACCGAGTCCAAGTGCGAAAAGGACATAACCGATTATTATTGCCCAGTCAATGGGTGAGATCATGCGATTTCTCTCCGAAGGACTTAAAATGACTTAGTGCTTCGTCAAGTGCTATTTTTCAACTAACCAGATTTCACCGCGATTCTGTTTTGACATCCCCCGCCTCCGCTTCG
>CAZURU010000212.1:0-9262 GCA_964623585.1 uncultured bacterium | reverse complement strand
GTGCTACAGTAAAGAGGCATTTTCATTTAGAAATGGTATAACTTCATTCAGGAAACCGCACCTAAAAATTACACCAATAGATTCGCCACTACGATTTCAGACGCATGGGTGCAATGAAACACGTATGTCCATCTTCACTCTCCGGTTTGACGATAAAAAACTCAAACTCACCTGAAAACTCAATGATCACAGATTCTGATTCAATATGTGCAAAGATCTCTGTGAGCCTGTTTGCATCCAATCCAATCTTCACATTTCCTGTACCAGATTCTACCTTGACAGTTTCGTGAGCCTCACCGACTTCGGGAGTTTCAGTTGAGATCTGTATGTTCTCAGGGTCTATTTCTAAACGGATTGCGAAACTCTTTGGATTAGAGAGCAGTGCTACCCTACGGGTTGCGCGCAATATTGCTTCCCTTGAGACAACAACTCGACCTGGTGAAGTTTCTCGTATGAGAGTCTGATAGGATTGATATTCACCCTCAACTAAGCGAGTTGTCAAGGTTGCATTCTCATCTGATAAGAGTAGCTGATTTTTAAGGGGTAAAATCTTTACATGTGGTGAATTGGCAAATGTGCGCGAGATTTCTTTGACTGCTTTCAAAGGTACAATAAAACCATCAATTTCTTCAGGTGCACTGATGAGTGGACAGTGTGTGAGTGCAAGATAATGCATATCTGTTGCAACGACTTCTGTTTTATCTTCAAGCAGATTGAAATATAACCCGTTCAGTTGATACCTAAATTCCTCGTTAGATGCTGCGAATTCTGTTTTATCAATGACTGTACATAGTGTTTCACCATCTATTGTAGTACCTTCCCCTTCAGCTGATGGTAGTTCTGGAAAATCATCATCTGGAAGTCCAATTATCTTATAGACACCTGTCCCACATGTGAGTTCAACACGATCATTCGCAGTTGTGACCAATGTTACCTGCATGTCCGAGGGTAATTCTCTGACGATGTCAGTTATCTTTTTTGCGGCGACGGTGATTGATCCTTCTTCGTTGATCGTTCCATCTACTTTGACCTTTATTCCGACTTCTAAATCAGTTGCGGCACATTCTATGCGTCCATCTTGTGCACGAATGAGGACATTAGCCAGTATTGGGAGCGTATTCCGTCCTCCTGCCACACTCTGTACTAATTGTAGTGAATGTAATAAATCATCTTTTTCAAATACGAGTTCCATTCATTGCTCCTTTATATATATGGTTATTCCAAACGTATAGGCATGATAACGTGAAGTTGTTGATCATCGCCTATGGGTTTTATTGTAAACTGTGAGAACTCTCCAGAAAATTCTATAACGACAGTTTCTGCGGCAATGTGTGCTAATGTATCTGTTAATGCCCTTGCTTCTGAACCGATCCGTACAGAACCGGATCCAGATTCCACAGCAACTGTTTCATACGCTTCGCCAAGTTCGGGTGCTTTCGCTGAAACCCGAATTTCTCCTGGATCTATCTCTAAACAAACGGCAAACTGCTTAGGATCTGAAAGTAAAGCAACACGACGTGTTGCCTGTAAGATAGCTTCTCTTGAAATGACTGCTCGTCCTTCAAAAGAACTGGGAATAATCTCATGGTATTTTGGATACTCACCTTCAACTAAACGGGTTGATAGTGTCGCATTGTCATCTGAAAGTATGAGTTGATTCTTACCGAATGATACCTTTATCTGCTGTGAATTTGCGAATGTTCTTGATATTTCCTTAATTGCCTTCAAAGGAACAGTAAAGCCATTGGTTTCTTCAGTACTTTCTAAAATATCACAGTATGTCAATGCTAACTGTCTGATACCATCTGTCGCCACTACCTCTGTCTTTTCCTTATTGAGATTAAAGTGTAAACCGTTCAATAAGTAACGCACTTCTTCTCTTGATGCGGCGAATTCTGTTCTGAAGATGACATTTCTTAATGTGTCTCCATCAACAGTAATAGCGTTTTCTTCAATTAAAGGTAGTTGAGGAAAATCTTCATCTGATAGTCCGTATATCTTATAAATCCCTTCACCACAAATCAGGTCAAGTCTATAATTTGCTGTTGTTGTGAGTTCAATCATGCTATCGGGCAATTCTCTTACGATGTCTGTCAACTTTTTGGCAGAGACTGTAACGGCACCCTCTTCAATGATAGTCCCTAAGACTCTGATCTTTATACTAACTTCTAGATCTGTTGATGCACATTCGATAATCCCATCTTCAGCACGTATAAGCAGGTTTGAAAGAATCGGCAATGTACTACGTCCACCTGCTACGCCTTGAACTAATTGTAGTGCGTATAGTAATTCATCTTTCTCAAAAGCAAGTTTCATTCGTAAGAACTCCTACTAAACATTTATGTCTGCAAATTACTGCTACTGAATGTGGTATAGCAATACTGTGTAACACACGGTTACCGAGAATTTGAACTTGACAGATAATTGATTTTTTAGTATAACATATCATAGCGTATATGTCCATTTAATTTTGATATTTTGATTTTGCCCAAGTCAATTTAGCCTTTTCACACTTCATATTGGATATTGTTAAATTCAGCCCTTCATAACAACTGCTTGTCAGGAGACTGACTAAACCCACCTACAAGAATGAATCAGACAGAGCTACAAGCTTCACAGTCTATAACGAAACGCGCTGTATTTATTGGTGCTATACTTATTATTGCCAATAGTTACTGGATTGCCTATATTGAGATGATCTGGCACACAGCCCATCTAACGACAGTAGCGATGTCAGTAAATGTAATGTTTGGTATATTTGTTATAACGGTTCTGAATTTATGGATAAGAACTTTTGCTCCACTTGCTGCCCTGACGAAACGTGATCTGGTGGTTGTCTATAGTATGCTTGCGGTGGGGAGTGCCTTTTCTGGACATGACTGTATTCCTCGCCTGATGGGACTCATACCTTATGCTTACCGTTTTGCTACTGACGAAAATGATTGGGAAGCCCTCCTGTTTCACCATTTACCGGATTGGCTGGTCGTCAAGGATCCAAGAGCAGTTAACGATTTCTATGAAGGGAACACCAACTTCTTTACAGGTGGTTATTTACAGTTTTGGATAGTTCCAATTCTGTCTTGGTCAGCAGTTATCTTCCTATTGATGCTGATATTCCTATGTTTGACATCCCTCATTCGCAAACAGTGGATAGAAAATGAGAAACTTGCCTACCCAATTATCCAGATTCCGCTTGAGGTCGTCTCAAATCGTCGTATCTTGAAGAGTCGACTTCTTTGGATCGGTTTTGGCATAGCCCTGGGGATAAATCTACTCAACGGATTACAGTATTTTTTCCCTATATTGCCGACTATTCCTGTTAGGGAATATAATCTCAATATCTATTTTACACAAAAGCCTTGGAATGCGATAGGGAGTACACCGTTGAGGTTCCATCCTTATCTTATAGGTTTTTCGTTTATTCTCCCGTTGGATTTAGCATTTTCGTGTACTTTTTTCTATCTGATGAAGAAGGTACAGCTGATTTTTGGCAGTGCATCAGGTATGTCTAAGGTTGCAGGTTACCCATTTTTAGGTGAACAGGGAGCTGGTGCTTTACTTGCTTTACTTGCGATTGCTTGTTGGCATGGTCGTAAACACTTTGCATTCGTTTTTTCTCAGGTAATTCGTTCGACTCGTTCAGGAACACAAAATGAAGGTGTGTCGTATCGCAGCACATTGATTACACTGGGATTATCACTGTTTTTACTTGCTATATTCTGCATACGTGGCGGCATGTCGTTTTGGGCATTTTCTGTTTTTGTATGTATATACTTACTGATAGTCGTCGGTTTAACTCGGATGCGGGCAGAACTCGGACCGCCAATCCATGCTATCGGCTATCTTACACCACAATACATGATGATTTCGCTGCTCGGTACACGAAGACTTCGGGCAGGTAACCTCACGATGCTATCGCTGTTAAATTGGCTTAGCGGTGCCAGTTATGCATCATTCCGCACCCATCCTATGCCTGACCAGTTGGAAGCGTTCAAACTTGCGGAAAGAACGAATATCCGAAATAGAACGATGTTCACGGTTCTGATCATCGCAAGCTTAATCGGTATCTTATCAAGTCTGATACTCTATCCTTATGCAATATACCGGGAAGGTGTTGCAGCAGGTTCTGAACAGATTCATGCGGGTGGTGCGGATACATACAATTTTCTTTCGTCTTGGTTGGTAAACCCCAAACCGATGGACTGGCTCGCTACTACTGTGTTGGGTGGTACTTTTGTTGCGAATTTGGGTATCATGATGTTGCGTTCTCGCTTCGTTTGGTGTCCACTACATCCAGCTGGATATGTTATCGGTGTAGCACCCGGCACCACGGATGTAATTTGGTTTCCATTGCTAATTGCGATGGTAACAAAGTGGATTATACTGCGAAATGGCGGTATAAACGCATATCGTAAAGCAATTCCCTTTTTTATCGGATTGGTATTAGGCGAGGCATTGATGGGTTGTTTTTGGCCTCTATTAAGTTTAATACTCCGTTCCGCAGTGTATAGTTGGATCTAAATCAGGTTCAAGGGTGTATAAAGTTTTTGTCAGCGTTTTGTTGGAATTCGTGAGGAGTAACTTTCAATCAGACCTTGTTAACTCTTCAACTCCTTGCTCATGCCTAATAACATTTGATTCGATCCATTGCCAACCTTGGGCGTTCTTAAAAATAGATACTATATGTTCAGCGTTATTAATCTCGTTGTCCATCAATTCTTTATTAGTTTTTGGTGTATAGATCACCGTTATGTCTATACTCTTGCCATCCGTGCCAGCATTATAAAACAGTAATAATCCTTCGTTAGAGTTTTCATATTGAAATAGCGAATTTAGCTTAACAGACAGCCATTCTAAACGAGTTGGTACGTATTGTTCATCACCCGGTGCATTATTTGACATCGTTTTTCTCCTGTCAATTAACGAACTTAATAATTAACGATACAATTATACCTGCAGCAGCTAAACCACCAGTTATAATAAGACCTATAAACCATTTTAAGCTAGATTGTTTCTCTGTAATTTCATCTCTAACGCCTTTTATTTCACCTTTTAGATCACTTTTCACTTCTTTAATATCGTCCTTAAGATCATCTTTGACATCGCGTATGTCACCTTTTAAATCACTTTTGACTTGGTTAATCTGATTAGTTAAGCACCATTCAACATTATCAACTTCACGATCAACATTTTTTACACGGGCGTCTAAATTTACATATTCAGCTTTAAGAGTTGTAAAATCTGGGGACGTTTGCTCATTCATATCATAACCTAACACATGTAAAAAATATCAAAGCGTTTAATTTTGGACAAGTTTATTTGGTGTGCGGTCAATATATTGTAAGTATATCATGGCAAATATTATATGTCAAGGTTTTTTTCTGATTTACCCCGACATAATGTGCTTGTTCAAGAGTTTTGTTGTCAGTTCATTCTGAGAACCTGGCATTTTCCTTGACCCGTATTTTACTATAACCGATTGTGCGGGATAAAGTCCGTAGTAGTCCAGCACTGACATCCTCACACAAAGTATCTAAAAAACCTTATGTATATTCGGCTCTACAAGAAACTGGGGTAAATCAGGTTCAAAACTCTGTTGATAAACAACTAAATGCATGATAAACTAATGCCACAACGGTAAACGAAAAGAAACGAATCTATTTGAGGAAATGATGATGAGTGAAGTCAAAGACACACAAGATCACCCAAAAGTTGAAATAGCAGTAGAAAACTTTGGACCTATTGCGGAGGCAAACATTGATCTGCGCCCACTGACGGTATTTGTCGGCCCCAGCAATACTGGGAAGACCTATTTTGCTACGTTAGTGTATGCGTTGCATGGTATTTTTGAGGGTTTCTTACGAGTGCCTTTGCCGATGCTGTTCAAATCATCATACAGGATGTTTTCTAAATCTCGCAACAATCCTGCTACTGTTTTCGCTTCAACAGATGAAGAAACACTGGAGTTAATAAACAAGTTATCAACAAAACACAGACCCTTTAAATTCTTAGATTTGCCGAAAAAAATTCGTGAATTGGCACAAGCAACTATTAAAGATTCAAAAATTTCGCAAAACAATTTAGATACTGAACTTAGGCGTTGCTTTGGATTCAAAAATATATCGGAATTAATACGAGGCACTCAAAATCAAAACAGTGAAATGAGAATGTTTATAAATGTAAGCGAGGAGAAGCAAGAGTTTTGGTCACTCAATATTGCAGCTACAAATACTGATGTTGTCATAGATGGAACTATCAATGAAGACATGATTCTTCTTGACAAGAATTGTTGGTTGTCAGAAGAAGATGGTCTGAATTTTGATGAAGTACTAGCGAATTCTCCCGAAATCTTTCCCGGACTGAGAGTAAATAATAGGAATCGGTACTACCTACCAGCAGCTCGGAGCGGTATTATGCAAAGTCACCAAGTTATAGCAAGTTCGGTTATGGCTAATGCTTCTCGAACTGGGTTAGAACAGATAGAAATACCAACACTATCTGGACTAATTGTTGACTTTATGCAGCAAATCATCCTATACGAAGAAGACAAATCGTCAGAAAGTGAAATCACTAAGCTATCAAAAGCGTTAGAATCAGATGTAATCGGTGGGCAGATTGTTTCAACATCGTCACAAAACGGATATCCTGTATTTTTCTACCAACCATCAGACAGTAGTGAGGGGGTCCGCCTATCCCAATCGTCGTCAATGGTATCTGAACTTGCCCCCTTAGTGCTGCTTTTGCGAAGTGGCATTAAGTCCGGCGATACGCTCATCATTGAAGAACCGGAGGCACATCTACATCCTGGTGCACAAGCAGATATGGCAGTTATTCTGGCGCGTCTGGTACGTGCAGGTGTGAAGGTCATAATTACGACGCATAGTGATTGGTTGCTGCAGGAGATAGGAAACCTTATACGAGCAGGGGAACTTGAAAAATTCGGTGAGGAAGTTGACGAATTACCAACATGTCTTGAAATAGAACAAGTTGGGATTTGGCATTTTCAGAAAAATGGTGAAGTTGAAGAAATTCCCTATAATCGTATAGATGGTGTTGAACCGATGGAATATTTGGATGTAGCTGAAGACCTCTACAACCGTTCCGCGCGTCTACAAAATCGACTTGAAGAATTGAAAGGCAACACTAAGCGTGAATCAGAGTAGTATTCTTAGTGAATTCCGAACACGTTTCCATCATAGTAGTATAACAGAATCGTGTAGTGGGGAAGGATGCAACGTTGATATAGTTGATATACCATCTGACAGAGTAATCGTAAATCTTGAGAATGAGTTCGATTTACTCAAAAAAACCGAGAAAAGGTGTGACCGAATTCTCTTTTTTCTTTCTCCAAATAATATAAATGTTGCAGCTGTACCCATAGAACTTAAAAGTGGTAAAGCAAAAGAATCTGAAGTAAAGGAAAAGTTGGAGAACAGTTTGCTGTTTATTCAACAGATTACACCTATGTCTTTAAGATCACATATTGTTTATTTCCCAGTCTTATTTGAAGGAAGAGGGGTTAAGTGGTCAGATCCAAAAGGAACAAAACAACTCAAAGTATCATTTCGTGGTAAACGTCTACAAGTTCTGATAGGACGTTGTGGTAGACCACGAAATCTTGCTGGTGTATTATTTGGTTAATTTTGGTTCTCTGTAATACTAATCAGATTTGAATTCTTTAGTCAATTGCCTTGGAGTCCGATCGTCCGTTAGTCCGTTTGGACAGTGTTCATGTTATACCATTTCTATTAATTTTTCTCTCATTACCGACTGTTTAGAAATGAAGCGGTGAACACCACAATCTAACAGAATGTGCTACAGTAAAGAGGCATTTTCATTTAGATTTGGTATTACTTCAGTAACCACATTTTGTGTACACTTTTCGTTCTACCAGCTTCAAACTGATAGAAATAGATACCACTTGCCACAGTTTCACCCGCAGCGTTTTTACCATCCCAATGTAGACGTTTTGGACCACGGGTCTGATAGTCGAGTTTAAATTCTCTTATTAATTCGCCACTTGTGTCAAAGATTGAGAGGTTGACGTTACCTGTTTCAAAAAGGGTATACGGTATCCATGTTTCTGGATTAAACGGGTTCGGATAGTTTTGAAAGACTTCGGCAGTTTTTAACGTTCCCCACTTCGTGTATTGTTTACCTTTCGCTTCAACTGATTGCGGATCCGTGGTTGTATCAGATGTAGTCTGCCACAACAGCACCGTGCCATCATAACTGCCACTTGCGAGTGTCTGACCATCAGGACTAAACGCTACACTAAGGGCCCCAGACGTATGCCCTGTGAGTAGGGATAATTCTTGATAGGTCTGCGCGTCATATATCCAAATGCCAATCCTACTCGCGACCGCTAAACGGGTGCCATCTGGAGAATATGCAAAACTTTTTCCTAAGGTTAGGGACCCTTTCCCGAGTCGTGTTTTCGCACCTTCAGGTAAACTCCATTTTGTGTAATCCTGAGCAACACTGTTGGATAATAATAAGGTTAAAATAAATAATTGTAAAATTAAAACAGATAAGAATAACTTAGTTTTCATAAAAATTTCCCTTTAAATTCTAACGTGAGTTTGATAAATAATTCAATAACGTTCCACGCGTTTGACTATCAACAAGTGTCAGAATCTTTACACATCCACTACCCACGTAATCGGAGGAACACAGCGATCCTTGGTGGGAATCAAACGTCAAATTAATGCAGGGCAATTCACGCGGGAACGTTTCTAATAGGGTTAGAAAGAATGGTTGGCTAAAGATCCATAATCTGAATTTGTGAATAAAAACTTTTCATTTTTCTCCTTTTTAATAAAGTTATTATAGCAGGTAATTTTCATATTATAGATACTCATATTCAATACCTTCGCCAAAATTAGTTGAATAAAATGGGTTTTTGTTTTATAGTTTACACTATAAAATCAATACCTTCGCCAAAATAAACGCTTTATATTAGTCAACAAACCATTTTGAATAATGTCCAAAAACCCCAGCGGGGCGACAGGTGTATAGAAACACGTGAGTTTGATAAATCAGAACAAATATCTTACGTAGGTTGGGTTGAGGCACGAAACCCAACATTTTGACCCATTATAGAGCAATACATGTTGCCAGTTAATATTTTATTGGCGTGCCTCAACCCAACCTACAACGCATATTGCATTTAATTATCAAACTCACGTTAGAAAACGACTATCCTGCTGAATATAAGCCCCAGCGGGGCGACAGGTGTATAGAAACACACAGAAATAAAAAA